>JANTGS010000046.1 GCA_024762795.1 Flavobacteriaceae bacterium
AAAGTCTCGTAATGGACTTTATTTTTCTCCACTTTAAAAACTCCGGCGCGTTTGATCCATCTTACTCCGTATTCCTTTAAAATAGATTCGGTAAAGATCTTGGTTGGAGTAATATAACCGTTTCTTTTAACATAAGCTCCACCCATTCCAAAATCTCCAAGCTCATATTCATTGGAGATCCACCAGATATCGGCCATATCCACCAGATTTCGCCTTCCAATCTCAAAAGCGATGTTAAGAACATACTCAAAAGCAGCTCCCTGACAGGTAGCCAGCGGATGTCCGGTACCGATTAAAAAGGTCTGCTTTTCACCATTTTCCATTTTTTTTAGTGCCTTTTGCAGATTTTCCCAGGCGTGGGCAGCGTGATCATAGGTACATACCGAGTTAGTGAATTTATCAGGACCAAGCCCCTCTGTTGCGTCAAAATTTAGTTTTGGCCCGGTTGCATTAACCAGATAATCATAGATAACTTTTTCTTCCTGATCTTTTTTCTCTTCGGAAACATGCCGGATCTTTACAAAACTTTTTTCCATCTCCCGGTCTCCTTCAGGATGAATTGAAAGTGCAAGGGCCTGTTTGTAGTTAATTCCCTGTTTTTTATAAACGGGAGCCAGTTTAAATTTTACCTGATCGGGTTTCATAAGGCCTACTCCAACCCATATATTTGAAGGGACCCACTGGTAATTACTGTTGGGGGAAATGATAATAACTTCATGCTCTTTTCCCAGATATCTTCTTAAATAAGAAACAGAAGTGTGTCCGGAAATACCGGCACCCAAAACAACTACTTTTGACATAAAATGAATGATTTTACTCAAATATAGTTAAAAAACAATACCTTAAACGTGACTGAAGTTACAATGAAAGGATTATAAAAGATAAACCTTATTCAGATTCATTAAAAGTAATACTCCAGATCCCCCTGAGATCTCCTTCTTTAAAACCGGTAGCCAGATCTTTTGGATAGTAGGATTCAATAATGGAATCAGAGACTTGGGTTACATCAACACTTAATTCACCATGACAAGCCAGACATTTTTTCTTAATGATGATTGGGGCATAAAAATGAGGTTTTCCCTCTTTGTCTAATTCCACAACAGGCATTAATGCTTTCTTGCTTTTTAGTTTTTTTGAAAACTCGTCAATGATCAGCACTTCTTCATCTGTAGGTTTGTTGTCAGGATTTCTGAGCCGGTGAGATGTTCTTTTGATGGTTACGTTAAACTTTTCTGACATTTCTTTTGTAAGAGGAATGGCTTTTGTATTACAGAAAGGAACAGCCTCTCTCACCCCGCCGTTTTTCATTTTTTCAACAAGAGTACCCCCCAGTTTTTTTTGGGTTGCCATGGCAATATCTTTGCCTTTAATGGTATATTGTTCGACTTCCTTTTTTGATAAAGATTTTGAACAACTGCTTAATGCGAGTATTGCCATAAGCAATAGAAAGATATTTTTTTTCATAATTATATTACTTTACAACTTTCATACTATTTTGATACCAGTTATTGATTCCCCCTTTAAGATCGTGTATTTTTGGAAAGCCTGCAGTTTTAAGATATGCTGTGGCATTTCCGCTTCTGTGTCCGCTACGGCAATAAATATACAATTCTTTATTCTTATCTAATTTAGACATTTGTTGTTTAAAATCAGCATCAAAAAAATTGATCAGTTTGGCACCGGGAATATGTCCCTGAGCAAATTCCTGTGGAGTTCTGATGTCAATTAACTGAATGTCATCACCAAGTTTTGCTTTTAATTCCTGTGGAGAGATATAGGAAACCACATCATTCTCTTTTACAGCAGTACTTTGTGCACAACCGGAAAAAGTGATGCTCAGAAACAAAAGCATAACTATTCTAACAGAAAAAGATTTCATATTTAATGTATTTTATAGCAAAAATAAAAAAAAGGGAGTATCTCTCCCCATTTTATCTTATTAAATTACAATTTAGAGTAATGTGGTGGGACAAACATATTCAGATACCGGAGCATCTGTTTCAATGATATCATCAAATCCCCCTCTTACATCACAAACTTTTTCAATACCATTGGCTTTAAAAATGGAAGCGGCCACCAAAGACCGGTATCCTGATTCGCAATGAAGAAAATACTCTTTTTCAGGATCTATCTCAGCGAAATTACTATGAATAAAATCAAGAGGGAAATTTTCAACTCCTATGATATGTTGTGAGATATATTCTGATTCTTTTCTAACATCCAGAGGTTTTTCCATGGTTCCCTCAGCGAGTCTTCTGGCAAACTGGGCTGCAGAGATACTGTTGATCTTATCAACTTCATATCCGTGATCCACCCAATTCTTCATTCCGCCAAATAAATACCCCAAAGTATTGTCATACCCTACTCTTGAAAAGCGCACTGCAATCTCATTAACCCGGGTTTCATCTTCTGCAATAAAAATGATCTTTTGATCAATATCAGTAATAAGGGCACCTACCCAGGGGGCAAAACTTCCGTCCAAACCGATAAACCAGGCTCCCGGGACAGTTCCCTCGAGCGTGTAGGTTTCTTTAGACCGGGTATCAATGACCAGCACATCTCTTTGTTCACTTAATTCTTTAAAGGTAGCTGCATCCAGAGGAGTAGTGCCACGATGTAGTACTTCATCAATACTGGTATTGATGGTTTTATTCATCCTGACATTATTAGGAAAATATTGTGGAGGTGTTTTTAATCCGGTAGTAACTTCTTTAATAAATTCTTGCCTGGTCATATCGGCACGAAGTGCATAATTGGTTTTTTTCTGATTGCCAAGGGTATCAAAGGTTTCCGAACTCATGTTCTTTCCACAGGCAGAGCCCGCACCGTGGTTAGGATATACAATGATATCATCCGGTAAGTTCATGATCTTATTCCTTAAAGAATCAAATAAATGACTTGCAAGATCTGCCTGGGTAAGATCAGATTTAACAGCGAGATCCGGTCTTCCCACATCTCCTATAAATAAGGCATCACCACTGAATAAATAAGGCGTATTTCCATCTTTATCGATCAATACCAGTGAACTTGATTCCATGGTATGACCAGGGGTATGTAATAGTTTCAGGCTTATTTCCCCTAAAGGGAACTCTTCTCCGTCTTTGGCTATATAGATATCGTAATCAGCTTTTGCGTTGGGACCGAAGATGATGGTTGCCCCCGTTTTTTGAGCCAGATCATATTGTCCTGAAACAAAATCTGCATGAAAATGAGTTAAAAATATATATTTGATCTCTGCTTTATCGGCCTGAGCCATCCTGATATAAGGATCTGTTTCCCTTAAAGGATCAATAATTGCAGCTTCACCATTCGATTCAATATAATAAGCCATTTCGGCCAGACATCCTGTAAATAGTTGTTCAACTTTCATAATAACAAAGATTTTTTTAATTAGACCTGGTATTCATTTTACTCAAATCTAAAAAATGAGAATTAAATAAACGTAACATAAGTTACATAAAATTTTAAAAGAAGAGCTATCTACCTGTTTATTTGTTTGATATACTCTTGGTAGGTGTATTTTTTCTGAACTTTAAAGCAACCTTTATGATAACAATCCACAGCTTCCTGAATGCCCATAAAACAATGATCATAACGAAATTTTTTCATCAGCCCGGATTTGGCAAGAGCATCTCTTACGGGTCCTTTTATACCACAAAGAGCAATTCGTATGTTCTGGTTGTTAAAATATTCATAAATTTCATCTAATGCATATATTGCACTGCCATCAAGCGCATTGATACTTTCAAAATCGATAATAATAATCTTCAGGTCATCTCCTTTTTCTTTAGCTAGCGTTTTTATTTTTTCTTTAAAATAAGAGGTGTTTGCAAAATACAGTTGGGAATCAAAGCGAATAATCAGGATGTCTTTTTCAATAATTATATTTTTAAAACGATTGATGTTCCTGTAAAAATAAGTATCCGGTATTCTTCCCAGTACAGCCATATAGGGTTTTGTTGATTTATAGATCAGCATCAGCAATGAAAGGATAACACCGGTAAGGATCCCTTCTTTAATACCAAAGAATATGGTCATAAGTAGTGTTACATTTAAAGTAACCAGATCGCGAAAATTAAAGCGTAAAAGCTTTTTTGGCATCCGAAAATCTAAAAGACCGTAAGCTGCAACTATGATGATGGAGGCGAGTACAGTTTTAGGCAGATAATAAAAAAGAGGAGTTAAAAATAATAATGTAAGCAAAATGATCAGTGAAGCAAAAACCGAAGATAAAGGTGTTTTTGCCCCCGACTGATCGTTAACGGCTGTCCTTGCAAATCCGGCAGTAGCGGGATACGATTGAAAAAATGATCCTATAATATTTCCCATACCCAAAGCGATAAGTTCCTGATTGGAATTAACCTGATAATCATTGTGTTTAACCTCAATGGATTTTCCAATGGAGATTGCCTCAAGAAAACCTATAAAAGCCAGGGTTATCGCCAGTGTAACCAGCTCGTAGATCACCTCCCGGTTAAGTTCAGGAAGCTGAAAATCGGGTAAACCTTTTGGGATCTCCCCTATAATATCTGTTCCTTTACTTTCCAGATGAAAGATAAATGAAACCAGTATTCCCAGTACAACAACAATCAATGAAGCAGGAATTTTTTTAATATACTTTTTGGCAAATACAATGATCAGAATTGAAATAACTCCAATGATCATGGTCAGGAGGTTGATATTTCCTGATTCACGCAGGATATCGGTTACCAGCGACTGGATATGATTGTTTCTGTCGATATCTGCTCCCAGTAAATTTCCGATCTGGTTAGCACCGATAATGATGGCTGAACCGGTTGTAAATCCACTGATCACAGGCCGTGACATAAAATTAACGATAAAACCAAGTTTAAAGAGCCCAAAAAGGAACTGGAAGATTCCCACCAAAAAAGCCAGTGTAATGGCCATACTGATAAAATTTTCGGTTCCTATGGTAGCGAGAGTACTGATCCCTGAGGCTACGATCAGCGAGTCCATTGCAGCAGGCCCCACAGCCAGTTGTCGTGAAGAACCAAAGATGGCATAGACGAGCTGAGGAATCAAAGCCGTGTATAATCCGTAAATAGGCGGTAAACCTGCTATGACGGCATAGGCAATTCCCTGTGGGATCAACATTACCCCAACAGTTATTCCGGCCATAATATCATTTTTAAGCCATTGCTTTTGATAATTCTTAGCCCATTCAAAAACAGGAAAATAGGATTTCAGATTCATATTTGTGATACTACTTTAATTATTTTCTGGATAGCCTCCACAACCTGATCTCTTGAAGTAGCAATATTCATCCTCATAAACAAAGCTCCTTCTCTTCCAAACCAGTGACCTGCATTCATTCCGATACCGGAATTTTGGGTTACAAAGCTGAACATTTTTTTTGAATCGTCAAAAATTTCCCTGAAATCAAGCCATACCTGATAAGTTCCTTCCGGTTTGATCAGTCTGATCTTTGAGTGTGATCTTTCCAGTTCAAATAAAATAAGATTGACATTGTCTTCAATATAAAAAATGAGTTCTTTCAGCCAGTTATCTCCTTCATTATAGGCAGCTTCCAGGGCAATACGTGTTAATGCGTTGGTTCTTCCCAAATTATATTTTTTAAAAGCATTTTTTAAAATATTTCTCTTTTCTTTATCAGGAAAAATCAGCATAGAATCGCTGATACCCGGCAGGTTAAAAGTTTTGGCTTCAGAAGTACATACGATTATATTCTCATACAGGCCGGCAAACTGTAGAACGGAAGTAAATGTATTACCGAATAATATGATGTCTTTATGGATCTCATCCGAGATCAGCAGAACATTATTTTCTTTACAGATTTTTACAATATTTTCTATCTCCTGAGGAGTCCATACCCTTCCTACTGGATTGTGAGGATTACAGAGGATCATCGCTTTGGTTTCTTCTAATCCGGCTTTTTCTTCCAGATCTTTGAAATCGATAGAATATCTGTTTTTCTCTAATTTTAAAGGATTTTTAACGATCTTTCTTCTTACCTTTCTGATCACATCCCTGAATTCCATAAAAACAGGAGGTTGCAGTATGATACTATCATTTTTATCTGTAAAAGCTTCCAGAATAAAGGCCAGAGAAGTTGTAATACTCGGGCTAAAAATAATTTCTTCTTTTTGCAGAATGAGATCATAATGTGAACTGTACCACTTGTTCATGGCTCTAAAATAGGATTCCGGCCTGTATTCATATCCAAACCCTAAATCTTGAATCCTTTCGATCATAGCTTCCTGAATGGGTTTGGCTGTTTCAAACTCCATATCTGCTACCCACATGGGTATAATTTCTTTGTTTCCGAAGAATTGCTCAAGGAAATCCGGGTTGGTTTTGGTAAGAGGCAATTGATGAAGATGTTTATCGATTTTCATAATAATAGGAAAGCTTAGTTCTGGAAACAGCTATAAAGATACGAAAACCGTAAAAATAAACAGCTAATAGTTAAGAATTACATTCGTTGAAAACCCGTGTTTCACAAGTTGAGCAAATATTTTTATCCAGCTTGTTATAGATCTCATAAACAGCCGTTTTTTTATCGTGAAAAAAGTGATCCCTGCCAATTTTATCTTTAAAACCTCCTTTGATCAAAACGTTCTGACTGATCAGTTTAAGTCCGCTAAAATATATTCCTCCACCTCGTGCTTTCCATTTTTCGGCTTCATGGGTTAGCCATTCGGCTCCGGCCAGATCAATAAAATTGATTCCTTTGGAAATAATAAGCACGTAAAGGATTTCTCCTTCATCATAAAGATCTGAAAAATAATCAGAAACCATTTCAATAGCCCCAAAATACAAAGAACCGTCAATTCTTACCATTTTAAGCTGAGGGCATTCCTTTGCATTATTTTTCCGGATAATGTTAATAAATCTATGGTTTTCTGAAACGCCCAGCTCAGCGATATTGGGCTTAGAAGTTCTTTCGAGATAAAAGAAAAGCGACAAAGCAATGCCCATGATTACAGCACTTTCCAGTTGCAGGAATAGGGTTCCGAAAAGCGTAATGGCAAAGATGAGCATTTCTCTTTTACTTGTTTTAAAGATGAGTTTAATATGTTCAAAATCGATCAGGTTGTAACCCACCAGTAAAATAATTCCTCCCATGGCAGGGGTAGGTAACAGGGAAGCGTATCGGGCACCGAACAATAGAACAAAAACGAGTCCGATACTTGCAAAAATTGCTGCAAGTGGTGTTTTGGCTCCGGCCTGATAATTCACACCGGATCGTGTAAAGGATCCCGAACTGGCATAACAGGAAAAGAAACTCGGAATGATATTTGAAAGTCCCTGCCCGATAAATTCCTGATTGCTGTTTAATTTTTGATGAGATTTTAAGGCTATAGCTCTCGAAATAGAAATAGCTTCCACCAAACCTAAAAGCGCAAGTACCACAGCACCGGGAAAGAGTTGATGAAACCACTGAATTTTAAAATCGGGGATATGAAAAGGAGGGAGATGGTTTGGTATTTCGCCAATGGTAGGTATTCCAACAGATTCTCCTCCCAGAAAAATAGAAAGAATAGTTCCCAGGATCATTGCGATCAACATACTGAACCGGGAAAGTTTTTTAATAAATATTTTGATTAGAATAGCTGAAAGCAAGGTGGCTGCAGCAACAGAAAAGGCATACCAATTTGTTTCGGAAATATGTTGCTGAATATAAAGTATAATCTGGTAAATGTTAGAACCTTTTGGAATTTCTATTCCGAACATATGTTTTAACTGTTTAAAGGCGATTAAAATTCCTGCGCCGGCAGTAAACCCTATAATCACTGAATTTGAAACAAAATCTACCAGCTTCCCCATTTTAAATAACCCCATCAATAGCTTGATCACTCCCGCCATAAATGACAGAACGATGGTCATGGAGATATAGGCTTCAAGTTCTGTATCCGGATTGTAAAATTTTGTGATGATGGCAAAAACTACAATTGAACTGGTTGTTGTAGGTCCGGAGATCAGATGATAAGAAGAACCCCATAGGGCAGCGATCACAGGAGCAATCATGGCGATATAGAAGCCATAAACCGGAGGCATCCCTGCAATGATAGCAAAAGCTACAGCCTGAGGAATAACAATAATGGTTCCTGTAAGCCCGGCAATCAGGTCATCTTTCCAGGTTTCCCTGATCATGGGAAGCCAGGTTAAAAAAGGAAATACTTTTTGAAGCATTCAAATTATAATATAGTCAAAAAAATTTCCGCTTAGGGTAAAAAAAGCGGAAATTCAGATAGTTTAGTCTTTGATATAATAAGTAGATTCATCGGGTCTGAAGGCTCTTTTAAACCATAATGGTCTTCTTAATCCTTCCGGTCCGGGAGCAGGCCTTGTCATAGCCAACCATTCCTTATAGATCTCATGCGATCTGTTAGTGTCTACAAAGATATCCCCGTAGCGGTCGGTAGCTTCCGGTTTCTCAATGCGCACTCTTTGATGCCATGTATGCATTCCGCTGATCGGATCCGGGTGAACGGCATGGGTGATATTTTGATGTACTCCGCCATCTTTCCAGAAAATTCGCTTAGAATCCTTATCATCAGATTCAAAGGGTTTAATTCCTGATTTAGTGGTCATTTTCCATTTACCTTTCTCTGCATTTTCAATTCTTACGGTATTGGTTGCCCAGCGGTTGCCGGTATCATCCTGTTCTCTTCGCCATCTTCCTATATGGTGTGAACAGGCTACAACGCCGGGCTTCATACTTTGGGTAACCCATACTTTATCTACAAAATAACCGATATCGGTATTCATTTTAACCAGATCTCCTGTTTTAAATCCCCATTTGGCGGCATCATCCGGATGCATCCAGATAGGATTCCTGTTAGAGATTTCAACGAGCCATTTGGCATTTCCGGAACGTGAGTGGATCAAAGTGGGTAATCTGAAAGTAGGTACGAGTACATATTCTCCTTTGGTTTTATCGAGCACGTCGTTGTGGATATGACTTTTGATATAGGTTGGAATGGCATATTCCGGCCATTTCCAGTCGACCATGGTTTGTGAATAAAATTCGTTCTTTCGTGAGGGTGTAGGGAATCCTACCACAGCTTTTCCCTTGATCATCACGCCGATATCTTTACCGTTCTTTCTGATCACTCCGGTTGCTTTATCGGTTTCGCTGCCTTTGAGTTGTTCATCAGTCAGTGGTGTTTCATTCATTTTGTAAGATTCTCCTTTTTCTATCTCAAAAGCACCATATTTAGCCATATATTCAAATTCCGTCAGGCCTTCTTTTTTCGCCGTTTCAGTTAAACCTTTTACTCTTTCAAAAACATATTGATAATATTCTTCGATAGTGATCTTTTCTCCGGGTCGGTAGGGGGACTCAAAATGTTCACGGATTCCCATGCTTCCATCAGGATCGATCCTCCAGGAGAGTTCAATCCAGAATTCATCTTCTTCCCAAACTTCACCCGGATTGGCCTCATAGGTATATTTTACAGGTTTTCCGTTTCTTCTTGCGGCTTCCCGAAGTACAGGCTGGCGGAAAGCTACCCAGGTTCCGCCATGTGTAGCATAAGAATTGATATCATGTCTTTCGGCAGCGAGCCCCATAGGTAAAACAAAATCAGCAAAGAAAGCAGTTTCGTTCCAGGTAGGAGTAAGGGCCGTATGCAGGCCGAATTTATCTTCATCCATAAACATTTCCATCCAGGTAAATCCGTCAGGGTAGGTCCATACCGGATTGAATACCCTCGAGAAATACACATCCATTTTTCCTCTGCCTTCTTTTAGGAAATGAGGTAAAAGCTGACTCATCTCAAAGAATGACAATGGGTATTCTTTTGGAAAATGCAATTCATTCCATTTTTTCTGAGGTTTTGGAGGGTTGGGTACCGTAGGTTTAAACTTATTCCATGAATTTGGCGAAGTTCCCCCTTTAGCTCCTACAGCTCCGGTAAGTACAGTAAGAAAATGCAAGGCTCTGGCCACAGACCATCCTCCCAGATTGGAAGCTCCGGCACTACGCCAGTTATGTGAGGCAAATCTTTCTCCGGCTTCACCAATAAGGATAGCTGTTTCCCTAATCATTTCAGCTTTTACTCCGGATTCTTTTTCGGCAAATTCGGGGGTAAAATCTTTGTATTCCTCAATCATGGAAGAAATATAATTTTCAAAGTTTATTTCCTTTTCAGGATGCATAGCCTTAAGATATTCCTGCCAGTTGGTCCAGTTTTCAAGATATTCTCTGTTGTACAATCCTTTTTGCAGAATGATCAATGCCATAGCCAATAAAACGGCAACTTCCGTTCCTGGGTAAGAAGGCATCCAGTAATCGCTCATTGAGGCGGTGTTGGATAAACGGGGATCCATGGTGGCCAGTTTGGCCCCTTTCATTTTACCTTCGATAATGCGTTGTGCGTGTGGGTTAAAATAGTGTCCTGATTCCAGATGAGCCGAGATCAGTAATATAAATTTTGCATTGGCATGATCGGGTGACGGGCGGTCGTAACCGTACCACAGATTGTATCCGAAACGTGCTCCCGAAGAGCACACATTGGTATGCGAATTGTGTCCGTCAAGTCCCCAGGAAGGCAATACCCAGTTCATAAAACCTTCATGACCCGGACGGCCTACATGATAGGCAATTTCATTATGACGATCTTCTTTGATCGCCTTTCTGATACGGGCAGCAATGGTATCTAAAGCTTCATCCCATGAGATCCTTTCCCATTTTCCCTCACCCCGTTTTCCTTTTCGCTTAAGCGGATAAAGAATTCGGTCGGGATCGGTAATCTGATTGATCGTTGCCGGTCCTTTGGCACAGTTTCTGCCACGACTCCCAGGATGATAAGGATTTCCTTCCAGTTTTTTTACCTCCTGTGTTTCCTTATCGATAAAGGCTGTTAAACCACAGGCGCTTTCACAATTAAAGCAGGTAGTAGGAATGATCTGGTAGGTTTTTTTCTCTTTTTTGGGCCAGGTCTTCGGATTGTATTCCACCCAGTTATCCCATTTTTCAGGAGGAGGAAAATTTTTATACATTTCAGCCACTTCTTCATCGGTAAAATGGCGCATATCATGGTCCGATTCCTGATATCCCTGTTTATGCAGATTTGGGATGATACCGATCTTTTCGGCAATATTTTCAATAAATGATGCTTTTTTATACCCCATAATATTTTGGTTATTTGGTAACTTAGTTATTCAGTAATTTTGTTTTTAATGTTGAAACAAATGAATTAATCATTTTAGATTCCATTAAAATGGATTTTGAATAATTTCATATTCTTCTTTATTATTAATTTAGTTCTATAAGCGATAATTATTTGTGTTTTAAGTTCATATAATGATCCTCAGGCAATTTTAATATATTGAAGAAGATTTAAATTATACCCTCTTCCCCATCCTTCAGCAAAATTAGACAGGACAGAAACAGAACTTCTTCTGATCTGACTTGTTAATCCGAATTGTTCATGCTTAGGAAAAGAAAAAGTTACTTTATATAGGGTTTCAACTAATTCAATTCCTTTTTTCCAGATTTTTAAATCTTTATATGAATTTATTTGACTCATATTATTATTTTCTAAATAACTAATCACTAAGTCACTTTTTTAAGCCAGTGGAACACGTTGCGGTACTTCCACCCATAGTTTTTCTGTATCGTAAATTCCTAATAAAACCAGGAATGAGATCAAGATAATTGTTGTTGTACTTGGAATAACAAATAAAAGGATCAGCGGTGCGATATTTCCAAAAAGAACCACGATAATCCAGAAATTGTATTTGTATTCTCCTTTTGTAATCATCTTGACTACAGCTTTTGCCGCAGTTGTAGGATGTGTTATGGTCAGTTCAAATACCAATGTCATCAGATTTAAAATAATTGCGGAGATCATGGTATTCTTTAAGATCACCATCCAGTCTTCAAAGCCCGATAGCAACATCACAATGGCAAAGGCTGCAGTACCTGCCATGATACTGTGGATAAGCATGTGTACAGGCAATGACGGACTCTGCCAAAAATCTCTTCCTTTGGCCTGAGCAAAAAGGAATGCGGTATAAACGGCCAGTAAAACAGCAAAAAAGGCTATGATCCATAACAATGGTTTTTCCGGGATATTCCATCCGAAAAGTATAGAAGCACCCCAGATAGTTACCAGGAGACCAAAAACAGTAATAGTATAACCTCCTTTTACCAACCAGGAATTCCATTGCGGTCGTAAAAGAACATTTAAAAAACGGTCGGGTCTGTCAAGGTCCATCACTAAAAATAATCCGGTAAGGCCTAAGAAAACCAATGATATTCCTGCCGACCATAATTTGGTGGTATCACTTACCTCAAATCCTAACAGCATAGCAAAGAAAGGAATGAGAAAAGCACCTGCAGCAACAGCTTTTGTGGTTACATAGGCAGAGACTTCCCAGCCCCATAAAATTCCTTTATCGGGAGTATCGTAAACCCTGCGGGCTTTTCCGTTCAGCACATCAATATAATTTGGATTTTCACTGTCTTTTCTTTGATAGGCTGCCTGAAGTTCATGTTCAATGCTCATCTGCAATAAATTTACATCATCATTACTGTTGATCATTTGCTCTGCAGCTTTAGCATAATGACCTACACCTCTTGCCTGAGAGTTCCACAATCCCGGACCTGATTTATCGGTTGCTTCAGGATTAAGAGACTGATAATCTCCATCGATATAGAACAGATTTGGTCCGGTACCTTTTTCAGGCTTTCTTACCATTACCTGTTCACGGGAAAGTAACATTGAGATTTCTGTTGCAGGATTTTCCATATCTCCAGCAATGATAGCATGTTCCGGGCAAACCTCTACGCAGGCCGGAGCTCTTCCCACTTCTACACGATGTGCGCAATAATTACATTTAGCAGCAGTTTTGGTATCCGGATCGATGTAAAGTGCATCATACGGGCAGGCCTGCATACACGATTTACATCCTATACATCTGTTGTTATCGAAATCCACAATGCCATCTTCACGGGTATGCAATGCTTCCACGGGGCAAATACTCACACACGGAGCATCGGTACAGTGGTTACAGCGCATTACCGAAAAAATTCTTCGGGTATTTGGAAATTCTCCTTTTTCTACCTGTTTTACATAGGTGCGGTTGACACCAACCGCAACATCATGTTCACTTTTACAAGCAGTAGTACAAGCATGACAACCAATACATTTTCGATTGTCAATGATAAAACCGTACCTCATATTTTATAAATATTCAAATTAGTAAGAGTCTTAGAGATAGAGATCCTATTTTCAAAAGGGCTCTCTAAACACAAAAGATGTTTGTATGGTTTTCAAAATTAAAAATAAAATCCACATAAAATGTAACAAAAGATACTTAACTATGTTTTATACCTTTGTTTTGAGGGCTTTACAGATAAAAATTATTTAAGTTAATCATTTGGAAAGTAGAGCCGGAGTTATTTAGCTGGTTTTATACCCAATTTAGTCAGGCACAATCGATGATCTAAAGGCATACTGAAATATATTACTTTGATCGTTGCATAGAAGGATAATATTTCAACTTCGCAGAGTGCATTCTTTTTGGAAAATCCCAACCTAAAAGTAGAGTTTATCTGCAGAAGCATGGGAACTTCTTTGTTCGAAATAAAAAAATCCGGAAAAAAATCCGGATCTAAAAAACTGTTTTTTGAAATGTTTTTTAATCTTTTCTATGGCAATTAAGGAACTGATCTTACAATTCCTTAATGACCAGATTCTTCCATTTAATCTTAATTCCACCTCCGCTGTGAATCTGGAGAGCAACAGAACCCTCACCTTTTCCGATTTTTTCATCTTTGATCGTGATCATTTTAGTACCGTTCAGCCAGGAGGTCAGTTCATCCCCTTTTACTTTGATCTTCATGTGATTCCATTCTCCTTCTTTTAAGATACTTTCTTTTTTCGGATCAGGTTTGATCAACCAGCCTCTTCCGTAGGATTCATAAACTCCGCCGGTATGTTTACCTTTTGGAGCTACTTCTACTTGCCAACCGGTTATTTTTGTACCCTCAATGGTTGAGCGGATAAATACACCGCTGTTACCATCGGCTTCCTGTTTAAAATCGAGTTCCAGTATAAAATCCTTGTAGTGTTTATTTGTGGCCAGATATCCATATTCTTTATCAGGACCGCTTTCACATACCAGCAAACCGTCCTGAACATACCATTTTTCTGTTCCGTAAACGGTCCATCCCGTAAGGTCTTTACCATTGAACAATTGTTTTTTTTGTGCCTGAATTGCAGGGATTGTCATCATGGTGATGAACATTGCGATAAGTATTGTTTTTTTCATTTTGGTGGTTTTAATTATTTACTGAGATCTTTTATACGGATATTTCTAAAATCGAGTTCTGATCCATGTCCTAAAAAGCCAATATGCCCTTTGTGTCGTTTTAATCCCGGATGATCTTTATGGTCCATGGTGCCATTTTTTGAAGCTTCTTTAAAATTACCATCTACAATCACAGTACCGTTCAGGGTAACTTTGATATGATTGCCTTTTATATATACTTCTTCTGAATTCCATTCGCCAACAGGCTTTAAAAACTCTCTTTTTGCGGGAATAATCCCGTAAACAGAACCGTGATACTGATAAGGTTTCAGATTTTTATATTTTTTAGCAGTATTATCCAGAATTTGAATTTCTTTCCCAACATAAGCTGCATCTCCCTCCAGAGGAGCGTGAATTCCAAGTCCGTTATTGGCTCCCGGAGTCAGTTTAAATTCAAAACGAAATATAAAATCGGAATATTCATTTTTGGTATAAAGATTACCATGTCCGCCGTTCTTTGGCCTTATGGCGATGTTGCCGTTTTCAACTAAATAATCTGTTTTGTTGCCGGTCCACTGGTTGAGGTCCTTACCATTGAATAATGAAATAAAACCTTTTTCGTTTTGTTGAGCATTTAATTGATCGGGAGCGATCAATCCAAATAATCCTGAAATCAGGATAATCCATGTTAAAGATTTTAAAGCATTTTTATACATATTTCTTTGTATTTTTACTATACTCATTCTACTGTGTTAAAAATAATAAATCCTCTTTGATTTGGTCATTTTTTTACGGTAAAACTTAACATTCTACCACTTTTTTTATTTTTTTAAAGGCTTAAAGAGAAAACCCATAATTTGGAGAGCATATTTTGTTTAAGTATTTTTGCTTTAAAAATTTGGATAGATGACGATAAATACGCTATTTTTTGGTATTGTAATGGATATTACCGGGCAGAGGAAAACTACTTTAACTTTTGAAAAGGAAATGACTATTGGAGATTTTCAAGTGTATCTGTTAAAAAAATATCCCGGCCTGACCGATATTAAAAATTTTGCTTTTGCTGTAAATGAATCGTATGTAAAAGAAGATTATAAAATACAGGAAAACGATGTTGTTGCCATTATTCCTCCGGTGAGCGGAGGATAAAAAATTATAATATGAACAATAAAATATCGGTATTACTTACCTACGAAAAACTCAATCAGCAAAAATGTTATGATTTTGTTCAGGATGATTCCTGTGGCGGTATTGTAACCTTTACAGGAACCGTAAGAAATCATACCAGCGGGAAAGAAGTGAAACAACTTGAGTTTTCAGCCTATAATCCTATGGCGGTTAAAGAACTGACCAAAATAGCTGAAAAAGCAATAAAAAGATTTGATATTTTAAAAATAGCTATTCATCATGTTGTAGGATTACTTCAGATAGGAGATATTCCGGTGGTGATTGCTGTTTCTTCGTCACATAGAAAAGCAGCCTTTGAGGCTTGTGAATATGCTATAGATACTTTAAAAGAAACTGTTCCGATATGGAAAAAAGAATTCTTTGAAGATGGCGAAGTCTGGGTTAATGCCCATCCATAGATCAATAATTGTGGAAAAAGTCGGGATACAGAAACTAAAAGTAGTGCTATATAAATTAATTTACTAACCTAAAACCTGTTAAAATGAAAATCAGAATCTTATTTTTACTTATTCCTTTCTTTGTTTTTTCACAGAACGAAGAAAAAACACTTACCAAAAAAATAACAAAAGAAATTTCAGTAAATTATATTTTACATTTTCCTGACGGATATAAAAAGTCAAAACACGACTGGCCATTGATCGTGTTTTTACACGGTTCAGGTGAGCGGGGAAATGATGTCTCGAAACTAAGTATTCACGGACCTTTAAAATATGTGAATGAAGGCAACAAACTGGAAGCTGTTATTTTGGCTCCTCAGTGTCCTGCGAAAGAAACCTGGGATATGGATGTGCTTACAACTTTGATCAAGGAGGTTGTATTAAAAAACAAAATTAATTTTAACAGGGTTTATTTAACCGGATTAAGTATGGGAGGATACGGTACCTGGAAACTGGCGCTTGAGCATCCAGAAATGTTTGCTGCTGTTGCACCCATTTGTGGACGAGTTGATTATGTGTTTTTAGAAAATGCAGCGAAATTAAAAGATAAACCAATTTGGGTATTTCACGGAGCAAAAGATAAAGTTGTACCCGTGTTAAAATCAAAAAAAATGGTTGCTGAGTTAAAAAAAGTAGGCGGAAATCCTAAGCTAACCATTTATCCCGAAGCAGGTCATGACAGTTGGTCAAAGACCTACAACAATCCCGAGTTTTATTCCTGGTTGTTAAGTCAAGAAATGCAATAGAAGTAATAGGTTTTAACTAATTTTGATATCGTATTTATTTAACAGATTTAAAGCACTTTCAACAGAGAATTTTGCCTTTTTGATGTGATTAGTATCCGGATCGAGTATTAAATTCTTAGCGGTTCTCAGATCAGCTTTTTTCAAATCGGTATCTTCAAAAGCAGCATTTTTCATATCGCAATTTTCAAATGAAGTGCCTGTTGCCTGAGCCTGGGTAAAGTCCACATGATGTAACCTGCAATCATTAAATCTCACATTTTTAAGATTTACGGTATAAAAAACAGAATGATCCAGAATACAGTTGATAAATTGAGGAGAAAATAAAAACTGATTACAATTCTCAAAATGTAACCCCATCAGTTTAGAGTTTTTAAAGAGGGTATCTTTTAGGGAAGTATTGCTGAGTTTAGCCATACTCAGATCACAGTTCTCAAATTCACATTCTTCAAATTCGACCTCCGACAGATCAGAACCGGTAAATGTGCAATTGATGAACGTACAATTTTCATATACTCCTTTTTCAAGTGTGTTTTGTGTGTAATCTTTTCCTGTAAATTCTTCCTGGTCAAAATATAAATGATTCATTTGAAGCTTGGTTTTTATACAATTTTCATCTTTTTAAGCAGAAAAGAAGCGTTCATATTTTTACATATACCTTCTTTTAACCTGTAATCGAACAGTAGTTCATCATTAACAATTTCTGCGTCAAAATATTTATTTCTGATCTGTGTAAAATCTTTTTCAATTTCACATAAACTCAGATCGTGAGTGGCAATAATTCCGGTTGAACCCGAATTGACCAGTCTCATAACAAATTTTTTAGATCCGATGGCCTTGTCCTTACTGTTGGTACCTTTTAATATCTCATCCAGCACAATAAAATACCGGTCCTTTGAAATCTCATCAACAATAAATTTGAGTCTTTTCAACTCAGAAAAGAAATAGGATTCATCTTTAGAAAGCGAATCGGAAGTCCGCATACTGGTAATGAGTTTTATCGGATGATAGACAAACTTTTCAGAACATACTGGCAAGCCAATGTTAGACATAACAATACTCAATGAAACCGTACGTAAAAAAGTACTTTTTCCGGCCATATTGGCTCCGGTAATGATAAAAAACTCTTTTTCTGCAATGTCAAAATCGTTATCAATTCTTTGTTTAGGATCGATCAGCGGATGCCCCAGTTTTTCAGAATCTATTACTTTTTCTTTAGTTGTGATTTCAGGAAAAGAGTATTCCGTATGATTAAAAACATAATTAGCCAGGCTGTTTTGAGCATCAAAATAGGCAATAACATCAAACCAGTGCTCTACCTTATCATGATAGTTTTTTAGCCATTTTTCAATTTTATAGCTTTGTTGTAGATCCCATAATAAAAACCCGTTACCCAGAATGCCAAAGAACATGTTGTTCCTCTGATCAAAAGCATCGAGAATTTTTGAGAATTTTTTAAAGATCACCGAAGCTTTTTCCTTTTCGGAACGGATCTCATTTTGTCTGGTAATAAGGTTTTTGGTGTTGAATTCCTGTTTTTCTATCAGATCGAGTAGTTTGTGATACTGATTGAAATTACCCTTTACCTTGTTGGCATTTTCATACAAATGATTGATCTTTTTGATGTAAAAAAAAATGATCGTCAAACCAACAAAGAACCAAAGGAGGACAACTGAAAAAGGAATAAGTTTTAAAGCTAGGGCAATAAAACCCAATAATGAAATAACACTAAAGATCGTTGGGATAAATGAGAATGATCCCGGAACAAAGGATCTGTATTTCTTCATCCATTTTAAAATACTGTCCGAATCGGTATCTACTCTGATCATTTCGGCTGTGGCCAGATAATCCTGCCTCCATTCAGGTTTTTGGGAGAGTTCTTTTACGGCTTCCTGTTTATCGTTTATATGGTTAATATCATTAGCAGTAAGGGTTTTAGCCAGTTTTTGTTTTCCGTTCCCGGTAGCAGTTCGGTTGATAAACTGAAAAAAAGAACCTTCGCCAAACAGGTCAATATCATAGCTGAAATAATGTTCAGGATCGAGAAATTCTTTTCCTTTATCTAGCTTGCTCAGATCCCCGTTGATCACATCGATCTCCAGTTGATTGATCTCAATCAGTTTAAGGGTTTTATTTTTCTTATACAACAGGTCGTTGTGTTTGGTAACCAGAAAAGCAAAAAGGATTATTCCGGAAAGCAAAACCGGAATTACCAGGTTTAATTTTCCGAAAAAGAAATAGATTCCGAAAACGGTCAACAAGAACACACTGAGGCGCAGTAAACTTAAAATGGAAAGTTTTTTCTTTAAGGAGGAAAGAATTACAGTAAATTTTTCCTTTTCAGCGATATAGAAATCAATTGGTCTTTTCATAATTTACAGGAATTCAATTCCGTTTTGTAGGCTGAATACTTTAATTTCAGGGTATCTTTCCCGGATTATCTTTACAGCGCTGTAACTGGTAATTCCCTTCATACAAACGAGTAAATATTGTTTTTCTTTTTCCCAGTTTACAACATCCGGTTTAAATTCTGAAAAAGGAATCCGTTGGGAGATCTCAAAAGGCAGGCCGGTTTCTTCAGTTTCTGTTAAAGATATGATCTCGAGATCTTTATTTTTTAAAACTTCCTTGAGGCTCAACACATGACTTTCCTCCGGAACTTCACAGCCCGGATCTTCATACCTTTCTTTTTTAAAGGTTTTTAAAATGCAGCCTCTTTCCGCTTTTTTATAGCAGGGTTCACTGCTAAGCTTCATTTTATATTGTGAATTGTCAAGGCTGTTGTAGATCAGGATCTGATTCATCAAAGGTTCTCCGGTATGCGTAACTATTTTAATCACTTCATTGGCCTGCATCATTCCGATAATACCAACAATGGTGTTTAATGTGCCTGTTTCAGCACAATTGGGCATTTTTTGTGAGCCCATTTCAGGGAAAGCATCTCTCAGGTTGGCCGTTCTCTTGTTATCTTTGGTCATGCCGAAAGTGGCTACATAACCATCGTATTTATACAGCGAGCCATAAACCAAAATGGTATCGGTGATCACGCAAACATCATTGATCAGGTATTTTGTAGGCAAACTATCAGTGCAATCCAGTGCAATGGCGAACTGATCGATCAGATCGATCGCATTAGCTTTGTTAATTGCTTCGGTAGAGTAGGTTACCTCAACAAAAGGAGAGATAGACCGGATATATTCGGCCAGAACTTTAGCCTTGGGCCTGCCAATATCAGCAGGGGTATAAAAGACCTGACGATGGAGATTAGAAATATTTACCACATCAAAATCTACCAGATGGATGGCGCCAATTCCGGTAGCTGCCAGATAAATAGCAGCCGTACTTCCTAAACCGCCACAACCTATGATGAGTATTTCCGCATCCTGTAACCTTTCCTGCCCGTGCACTCCTATTTCGGCTAATGTGGTTTGCCTTTTATAGAGTTTTTCTTTTGTGATCTTCATTTTATAGGATTCCTTTTTCTTTTAGTTTTTTTATTTTGTGTACATATTGCAGATCTCCAAATCCGTAAACGCTTTCTCTTTTCTGCCATATCAGAAGTTCTTTTACAAGGATTTCCTCATCAATTCCTTCTTTTGTAAGCTCAATAATTTTCCTGTCAATCTCATCCAGGCCGTCCTTATCGGGAAAACGCATCAGATGCTGATCTATAGCAGCTTGTAAATATCTGAATTTCTTATTTTGATTAAAATCGAATTCTTTTAATGTTTTCTGATCATTCTCAACATAAAGTTCCCAGCATTGTTGTGCAAAAAGCAGATCGTTTCGAGTAAGTTTTATACGATTTTTATAAAGATCCTTATAGTTTTCTGCAGGATAATCTGAAAGGCTTTGTAGTTCTTCCTTTCCTTTTTCTTTTCCGGTACAAACCAGATAATAACGAATATCCTTTCTGTAATTTTTCAGAAGAAAGCTACAGGCTGCCAGCAGGTTGACCTGACAGAAAAGATCGTATTCAAACCATAAAACCACTTCGTTGTACAGGTCGTTGTCCTCAATTTTAAGTATTTCCTTAATCGAGCTATCAAAATAACTTAATCTGTCAACTTTTAATGAATCCTCAAAAAAACCATAACGTTTTATCCAGAAAGCATCACTTCCCACATTTTTGTGTAAAGGTCCTTCACACAGCATTTCACGCCATACCAGTATTTCACCGGACAGTCCGGAATTGGCAAAGATCGCTGCAGTGCTGTCGCCGTTGAGTATATGCAGGGTTTTATCCATGGAGTCGTTTTTTAACTTCTTCAAATTCCTCGGGAGTATTTACATTGGTGATAAGATCATCATCGATCTCAACTATTTCCACTTCCGAATTGATAAGTACTTTTCTCGGACAGGAAATGCCTTGAGCCAGAAAGTTAAGCATTCTTTGGTAAGCTTTAGGTTCCCAAATGGTGATTAAGGGCTCTGGAAATTGTTTATTCTTCCCTTTAAAAGCGGTAGCGATCTTTGAGGGGTCTCTTTTTTTTAATAGAAGTCTAAGACTTCCCTGATTTATAAAAGGCAGATCGGTGGCCAAAACCAGCCAGGCTGAATTGGGATCCTTTTGAAAAGCAGAGCAGATAGCTCCAAAAGGACCGAGTCC
>JANTGS010000047.1 GCA_024762795.1 Flavobacteriaceae bacterium
TACGGAGGCTCCTCTCTTTGGGGTTTTACCCTTTTATTGTTTATTCTGATCCGGCTTGATGCCGACAGGATCTATGAATGGTAAGGAGTAGATATAGATTGGGGTTTAAATTTTACCAACAAAAAAAGCAGTCCGAAAGGACTGCTTTATTTATCTTATAGATGTATTTTTTAGCTTAAAGCGGCAACGTGCTTGGTCAATTTAGCCTTTAAGTTTGCTGCCTTATTCTTATGAATAATATTCTTTTTAGCTAATTTGTCAACCATAGAAATTACTTTCGACAGTTGTTCCTGAGCTTCTTTTTTATCAGCTGTATCACGTAATTTTCTTACGGCATTACGGGTGGTTACATTCTGATACCTGTTACGCAACCTTTTCGTTTCGTTACTTCTGATTCTCTTAATTGCTGACTTATGATTTGCCATTTCTTTTAATTTTAAATTTTAAAAAACCCTTCTTCAGGATATTTGTAGCCCGTAGGGGAATCGAACCCCTCTTACCAGGATGAAAACCTGGCGTCCTAGCCGATAGACGAACGGGCCATTATTAACTTTCGTTCTAAAAGCGAGTGCAAAAATAAAACAAATTTTCAACTCTGCAAGTACTTTTTTAAAAAAATTAATAAGCTTTTGAAAAAAGTACCCTTTTAGAAGATTTGTTGCCGCTAAATACACAAATACCTTCTTCTTCCTTAGCATCCAGCGGAATACATCTGATGGTAGCCTTGGTAAGATCTTTTATTTTTTCTTCTGTTTCTGTGGTACCATCCCAATGTGCTGAAATAAAGCCTCCTTTTTTATCCAGAACTTCTTTAAATTCTTCAAATGAATTCACTTCAGTGATATGATCCTCTCTGAAATCATAAGCTTTTTTATAAAGATTTTCCTGAATTTCTACCAGTAAACCTGAGATTCTTTCTGTCAATTCCTCCTGTTTTACGATCTCCTTGGTCAAAGTATCTCTTCTTGCCAGTTCTGCATTGCCATTTTCAAGGTCTCTTGGGCCGATAGCAATTCTTAAAGGCACTCCTTTCAGTTCGTATTCGGCAAATTTCCATCCGGGTTTATGAGTCCGGCGGTTGTCGAACTTAACCGAGATCCCTAATTTTCTTAGCTCTTTAGTAATCTGATTTGCTTTTTCCGAAATGGCTTCATACTGTTCGTCAGTTTTATAAATGGGAACAATGACAACCTGTATTGGTGCAAGTTTTGGAGGCAGAACAAGTCCGTTATCATCACTATGTGTCATAACCAGAGCTCCCATCAAGCGTGTGGAAACTCCCCAGGATGTAGCCCAGACATATTCAAGTTTACCTTCATTTGAAGTGAATTTCACATCAAATGCTTTAGCAAAATTTTGTCCCAAAAAGTGAGAAGTTCCTGCCTGCAGGGCTTTCCCGTCCTGCATCAAAGCTTCAATGGTATAGGTGTCCAATGCTCCTGCAAACCTTTCACTCTCGGTCTTTGTACCTTTAATAACGGGCATGGCCATAAATTTTTCTGCAAATTCAGCATAAACTCCCTGCATTTTTTGCGCTTCTTCAATGGCTTCTGCTTTGGTGGCATGGGCTGTGTGACCTTCCTGCCAAAGGAACTCTGCTGTTCTTAAAAATAATCGTGTACGCATTTCCCAACGCATAACATTGGCCCACTGGTTGATCAGTAAAGGCAGGTCGCGATAGGATTGTATCCATTTTCGGTAAGAATCCCAAATGATCGTCTCTGAAGTAGGTCTGATGATCAGTTCTTCTTCAAGTTTTGCATTTTCATCAACAACAATACCTTCTCCCTCTTCTCCATTTTTTAGCCGGTAATGAGTAACAACTGCGCATTCTTTGGCAAAACCGTCAACATGACTTGCTTCCTTACTGAAATACGATTTGGGGATCAACAGAGGAAAATAAGCATTTTCATGCCCCGTTTCCTTAAACATTTTGTCTAGTTCTGCCTGCATTTTTTCCCAGATGGCATATCCGTAAGGCTTGATCACCATCATTCCTCTTACTCCGGAATTCTCGGCAAGATCTGCCTTGGCAACGATCTCATTATACCATTTTGAATAGTCATCACTTCTCTTTGTAAGCTTTTTACTCATATGCTTTTCTCATTTAAATATCTTTGGCACAGATATTGTGTTGAATTTAATAAAATAATAAGTTGCAAAACTAATTAAATTTGTAACTTTAACAATAAAATTGGAGATTATGAAAAAAATTAGCCTCAAAAACCTGAAAATATATTCATTTCTGCTTTTATCATTTTTGATTCTTTCTTTGGTATCCTGTAGTACTTCACAAAATACGGCCGGTAACGACGGTATTTATGGCGAAGAAACTTATTATCCAAATCATAACAATCAGGAGGTTGCAGTAATCAAAGATAAGCAATCAGCAGTGATTTATCAGAATTATTTTGAAACCGAATCAAAAAAATACGACTTTGATGAGGAAGATATCATTACAGATGTGGATGATTATCAAGGGTATGATGAAACGGAAGGGAATGTAACGGTGAATAATTATTATGTTGATGGCACTCCTCCATGGAATTATTCTTCTGATGTTTCTGTAAGCTTCCATTTTGGTATGGGTGGTTATTATGGAGGCCCTTGTGGCGGATATTATGGCGGCTATTGGGGTTATCCTTATTATGGTTATGGCTACGGATGCGGGGGCTATTGGGGTGGTTATTATGGTGGTTATTATCCCTGGTATGGCGGAGGTTATTATCCTCCATATTATCCCGGTTATCCCGGATATTATCCCCCTTATTACCCGGGTTATCCCGGCTACAGGCCCCCATATTACGGAGGTGATTATACTTATGGAAAGAGAAGTGTTTACAACACCCGCCCCTGGGCAAGAAACAGTACCGCTTATAATTATCAAAGAACTTCTTCTTCAGGCAAAAGAAGTTCAGGTACAAATATATACAGTAAAGCAGCCAGAGAAAGTACTACCCGGGCTTCAAATTATCAAAGAAATAGCAGATCGAGCAGCAGCACAAGAGATTATAACAGAAGTACTACAAACAACAAAAGTAATACAAGAAACTATAACAGGAGCAGCAGGAGTTCTTCACCAAGTTATAACCGAAGCAATTCTACCATGCAACGCTCTTCAAGTCCGAGCATGAGCCGTGGAAGCAGTGGTGTAAGAAGTAGTGGATCCAGCAGAGGACGTCATCAGGCTTCTTTAAATCCGTCCATACGAAGTAATAATTACAACACTTCAAGAGCTTATGCCGACAGGACTAAGATAACACGTGTTGCAAATGTAAATTACAATCCTAATAAATATGTTAGAAATAACAGAACAAAATATACATCAACGGCAGGTAAAACCTCTAATACATACAGAACAAGAAGCTCAGGATCAGGAACCAGCAAATATACCACATCAAGATATATAAGCAAAGAAAAGAAAGGCAATACAGTTCATAGAAGGTCTTATTCTTCAAGTCCTGGGGTAAAAAGTGTAAAATCGGGATCTTACAAAAAGAATTATAGTGGGAGCAGCAATAAGAGTTCATACAGCAGGAGTAATAATAACAGATCATCGGCGCCATCATCTGCCAGAAGCAGCTCCTATTCCCGGTCATCAGGTTCGTCAGGCAGTAGTTCAGGAGGATCAAGAAGTTCGGGCAGAAGATCTCGTTAATTAAACATTCCAATAAGATTTTTAAACTGATTAAATTATATTATAAAGGGCATTTTATTGCCTTAAAAACAACAAAAAACCATGAAAAAAGCCTTACTTTTAAGTTTATTGTTTTTCCCTTTTATTATCAAAGCCCAATCTTTGAGTTATACAGATGCAGCTGTTTTATTTTCACAGGATGATCAATACGGAACTGCCCGTTATGTAGGAATGGGAGGAGCCTTTGGTGCATTGGGAGCTGATATGTCGGCTGTTGATATTAATCCGGCCGGACTTGCTGTTTTTACAACAACCGATTTTGGCTTTACCATGAGTTACCGTAATACAGATTCTTATACAGATTTCTACGGTACCGGAACCGGAAATCAGGATGATTTCTTTCGATTTTCGCAGGCCGGTGGGGTAATTCCTTTCTCAACTTATGGCAGCAGCGATTTTAGTAGATTTTCTATAGGGTTTAATTATAGTCTGGTAAAAGACTTTGACAATAGTTTCTTTGTACGTGGTAACAGTGGAATTCCCGATTTTGTTGATGATCCTTATTTAAATTATGATGATGATCCATCTAACGATATATATTATACCAATGTTGACGATCAGCGGTTTACCAATTATATGGCAGGTACACATGATAGATTTTCATTTAGTTTTGCCACACAATACAAAGATTACCTCTATTTAGGAGCAGCCATCAACACGCATCATATCGGTTTTTCACAACGGGCAATTTATGATGAATATAATAATGACGGTGATAACAATACTTTAGATGCATCAGTCTCTCATTACCTGGGTAATTATGGTACAGGGGTTAACTTTACAATTGGTGCTATTTTTAAGCCATTTCATTCTATGAGGCTTGGAGTTACCTATCAATCTCCAACCTGGTATGATCTTTCCGAGAATTTTACGGAAGATCTCGAAATCAGTGTAAGTAACAATCCAAGATTATATACTGAGTATGGAGATCCTAATTATTTTGATTACAGTCTTTCTACACCAAGTCAGTTTACCGGAAGTTTTGCCTATGTTTTTGGAAAGGTGGGACTTTTTAGTTTTGATTATGTTTATAAGGATTATCAAAATATGTCGTTAAAACCTACCGGCGAATTTATTGATGAGAATCAGGAATTTTCCACTTATCTGCAGGGAACTTCTTCGTTTAGATTAGGTACAGAATGGAGAATGGGAATCTTTAGTTTAAGAGGAGGGTATCGTTTTGAACAATCCCCTTACAGATATGCTGAAAGTTCTAACGATCTTACCGGTTATTCTTTAGGATTGGGGATCAGGTTTAACAGAATGTTTAAATTTGATATTGCCTATGATAATTACAGTTACGATTATAAATACAGTTTCCTGAATATTGATGAGGTTATTCCGGCCAATATCCGGGAAAACAATTACAGAATAAGCTCAACTCTCGTATTTACTTTTTAGTTTTAAAATAAAGACCAAAAAAAGCTTCTGTTTTTACAGAAGCTTTTTTTTAGTTATTTGTTAAAAATATCTATTTTTTTCTTAATTTTATAGAATAATTAACGGGAAATCTAACCAAAATCTAATTTACATGAAAAAATTATTAGCATTTTTAACATTCCTATTATTTCTTCTATTGATATGGCTCAGCTGGAACTGGTATCGTGATACCGTGGTTTGTTGTGATGAGCCTGTGGTACAAGAAACAGGGGTGTTGTATTATGACTGTAACTCTGAGTTACCAAAGACAACAGATGGCTGGGCCACTAAAAAAGAAGAAATACTGGCTGCAAGGCAAGAAGGTGAAAAATTGTTGATCGATGCTCCCTATTTTGACGGTGAGGATCAGGCAATGGGATTGGCAAGAGCGGAAAATGTTAAAAAGCTCTTCCTTGATAAATTAAGTAGTGATGATATTGTTTTAGATACCAGAGCTGCAGGCGACTGTAAAGAGGGCTTAAAGGATATCTACGACAAGACACTCTTTAACTGGGTAGTAAGAAATGAGGACGTGGTTGAATACCTTGATAAGGCTTATATCTATTTTAAATACGATTCTACAAAAGAAATAGAAACAGAGCGTGTAGTAAAATACCTCAATGACCTGATCGAGGAACTTAAAAGTTCAGATAAAACAGTTACCCTGATCGGACATACTGATGCGGATGGTACACAAGAGTACAATCATCAACTGGGTATGGAAAGAGCAGAACGGGTTAAAAAGTACATGGTTAAACATGGTGTTCCTGAAGAAAAGATCAAGGTTGAATCCAAGGGGAAAACAGAGCCTATAGATACCAATGGTACTCCGGAAGGTAAACAGAAAAATCGTAGAGTAGAAATTCAAGTAAAATAAAAACTAATCAAATAAAATTTATAAATTATGTTAAAATTAGCAGTTAATACAACAGCATGTGACGGATCAGATGTTTTTTTTCCTTGGCTATTGTGGTTATTGGGAGCCTTTCTTTTAGGTCTCCTGTTAGGATGGCTTCTTAAGCAACTTTTTGGAGGAGGAAATGATGATAAAGTGGTTCCGGTTGCAGCAGCAATAGACTCAGTAAAAGATGATCTGACAAAAGTAGAAGGAATAGGTCCTAAGATTAAAGGATTATTAAATAATGATGGAATCTGGAGCTTTAAGCAGCTTTCACTGGCATCAACGGTAAGGTTGCAAAAGATCCTTGATGATGCAGGATCGGCTTATACTATTCATAATCCGAGAACCTGGGCAGCTCAGGCTAAACTGGCAGATGAAGGAAACTGGGAAGAACTGAAAATCTGGCAGGATCATTTAAAAGGAGGTCTGTAAATATCTCTTATTCAAATCTAAAAAGATCCGTTCAAATTAATTTGAACGGATCTTTTTTTGTGTAAACTGAATAAAAAAAGCTGCCAGATATATTTCGACAGCCTTTTCTTGAATTAAATTTGAGTTATATTTTTATCCGAAAAAATAAGCCATTTTCCAAAAACTTTTTTTATTTTGTCTTAAATTAATATCATTCTTCTTATTTTTTAATCCAAAAAGAAAAGCTTTCCCGTTTGAATTTATCTTAACCTTGATCCTGCTGATCCGGTTATTGGGTATTCCAAAGAATTCAAGATTGCGGGGTTTTATTTTCTCCACTACAATTAAATTCTTTCCTTTAAGAATTGATACTGTTTCTTTTACCAATTCATAATCTTTGTCAAGTAACGATACATCTATAAATCTACCGTCGTCGTGATCTTTCAGATACTCTAAGATCTTTTGTTCTAATTTCATAGCTAAGGGGGTATTTGAGTTTTCTGTTTACTTTAAGATGATATAAATTAAATTAGGTTGCGTTAAAAAATTAAAAATTCTTATATATATTTTAACGATAGTATTCTGAGATTAATTGTGTAAGATGTACACTTTTTTTAAAGCAATTGTTTTAGTAATAGTACTTTATGCTAAAGTTCTTAACATCCGGAAATATTCAGTAAAAATTTATTTGCCTTATGATTATAATCGACGACACATCTTAAATTTGAGATATTTTCTAAACGGAATAATTAATTTTGTAAAGAAAATTATTACTTAGAAGAAATTCCTTTTAAAATTCAACCGATTTCAGCAGATGATTTAGTATTATTGTTATTAAATTTCTAAAATGAGTAAGAAAACCAAAAAGATATCACTTCTTCAATCATTAATTCCGATTATTATACTTGTTGCCATTCTGGCCTATAATGTTAAGATCTATTCTGATGAAGCTACTTCCGGGCCCAATCAGTTTGCTTTGATTTTAGGAGGGGTTATCGCAGCTTTGATCGGTTTTAAACTGAATGTTTCTTATGATAAAATGATGCGTGCGGTTTCTGATAATATTAAATCTACCACTTCTGCTATTTTTATCTTGCTGATGGTAGGGGCACTGGCCGGTACCTGGTTAATCAGTGGTATTATTCCTACAATGATCTATTACGGACTCCAGATCTTAAACCCTACTTTCTTTCTTTTTTCTGCAGTCATTATTTCTTCAATAATTTCTCTTGCTACAGGAAGTTCATGGACAACCACAGCAACTATAGGGATCGCTTTAATGGGAATAGGTAAGGCATTGGGTTTGCCTTTAGGTATGATTGCGGGAGCGGTCTTGTCAGGAGCCTATTTTGGCGATAAGATGTCGCCTTTATCCGATACTACTAATCTGGCACCTGCCATGGCCGGAACGGATGTTTTTACACATGTTAAATATATGATGTATACTACTTTTCCTAGCATGATCATTACGCTGGTTCTTTTTATTTTCTTAGGATTTAACCACGAGGGTACTGAACTGCAGGATACTTCCGGATTGCTTAACAGTATCAGTAGTACTTTTAAAATCACTCCTTTGTTATTTGTGGTGCCTGTACTGGTAATTGTTCTTATCCTTAAAAAAGCAAAACCCTTAACAGCACTATTTATCGGCACGGTTGTAGCCGGAATATTTGCAGTAATCTACCAGCCTCATATTGTAATGAATCTTGCTGAATCTAAAGTTTTAAATTTTGATTCAGCTTATAAAGGGGTTCTTAAAGCTGTCATTTCTGATGTTTATATCCCTTCCGGGAATGAGATCCTCGATGAAAATCAACTCTTTTCTGCCGGAGGAATGTCGGGTATGCTGTCTACCATCTGGTTGATTCTTTGTGCGATGTTCTTTGGAGGGGTAATGCAGGCGATAGGTGCCTTGCAAAAGATCAGTGATTCTTTGTTGAGTGTAGCCAAAAGTACATTCGGATTATTTGCCAGTACCACAGCCACCTGTATCTTTTTTAACGGAACAGCTTCCGATCAGTATCTTGCCATCGTTGTGCCGGGTAAAATGTATCAAAAAGCTTTTAAAGATAAGGGACTGGCTCCTGAGAATCTGAGCCGGACCCTTGAGGATTCCGGTACAGTGACCTCCATCCTCTTTCCCTGGAACACCGGTGGGGCTTATCAATCAAAAACACTGGGGGTGGGGACAATGGAATATGTATGGTATGCCTTTTTTAACCTGTTGAGCCCGGTAATGACCCTGATCTTTGCTGCATTTAATATCAAGATCAGAAAGCTTTTAAAAAAATAGACTTTTTAATGAAGGAAAGAATGGTAAAAGGTAAGAATTCTTTAACGGAAGGATCGATTATTCGATCGATCCTGACTCTTTCTATACCTATTATTTTTGCAAATATTTTACAAACGGCATACCAGTTAACCGATACTTTTTGGGTAGGCCGTCTCGGTTCAGACGCTGTGGCTGCCGTATCTATCAGTTTTCCCATCATATTTCTCATTATTTCTCTTGGGAGCGGGCTGGCTATGGCCGGAACTATTCTGGTATCTCAGTTTAAAGGCGAGGAAAATAAAAAAGCTGTAGACCATATTACAGCACAAACTCTCATCCTCGTTCTTAATATATCCATCGTATTAGCTATCATCGGATATTTTCTTTCGCCTCATATTGTAGCAATGATGCATGCTGAAAAGGAGGTTTACGACGGAGCTGTCAGTTATCTGAAGATCTCTTTTATAGGAATGGTTTTTGTATTTATGTATATGGTCTTCCAGTCGTTAATGCGGGGTGTGGGAGATGTCAAAACTCCTATGTATATTGTAATGGGTACGGTGCTTCTTAATTTGATCTTCGATCCGTTATTTATCTTTGGTTACGGATTTATACCTGCCTTTGGAGTTTCAGGTGCCGCAGTGGCCACAATTGCCACCCAGGGACTTGCAGCATTGATCGGTATTTCTATCCTGTTAAAGGGGAAACACGCTATACAACTCCACCTGGATGATATGAAACCGGATATAGTACTGATACAAAAAATGTTTAAGATCGGTTTACCGGCTTCGATCGAACAATCCGTAAGGGCTTTGGGAATGACTGCCATGACATTTTTGGTGGCTGCTTTTGGAACCATGTCGCTAGCTGCTTATGGAATAGGAGTAAGGATCCTTAGTTTTATTATCATTCCGGCATTGGGCCTGTCTATGGCAACTTCAACTCTGGTAGGACAAAATATCGGAGCAGGAAAGACAGAAAGAGCCGAGGAAATAACCAAATTAAGTTCGCGGATTGGCTTTATTGTACTGAGTATTGTGGGAGTGGTTACTTTTTATTTTGCAGGGTCAATTTCGGAGATCTTTATTCCCGGAGAAACAGAAACGATCAATGAGAGTGCTGTTTTTATAAAGATCATGGCACTTACCTTTGGATTTATTGGAATACAGATGGCAATTAATGGCGCCTTCAGAGGATCAGGAAATACTATGATATCAATGATCTTGACTATAGTTTCTTTATGGGTTCTGAGGTTCCCTATTGCCTTTTTTCTTTCCAGATATACTGATCTTGAGGCTGTTGGTATTTATATTTCCTTTCCGGCAGCTAATATTATTGCTGCAGTGATCACGATGATCTGGTTTGCCCGGGGAACATGGAAGCAGAAAAAACTTACCAAAGAAGTAAATCTGACCGGAGAGACCAGCAAAGAGACTATTATTGAGGAAGGAATGAATAATTAATATTTGTCTAAGTATGTGACTTTATTGACCGGCATTATGAGATCTTGATTAAGTTAAACTTGCTTTTTATTATTGAATTCAATTTTAAACGTATCTTTGCGAAATGGGAAAAGAAACTAAAATATTTGGATTACGGGCTATTATTGAAGCGATTAATGCCGGTAATGATATTGAAAAAGTTTATCTGTTAAAAGAGAATCAGGGGGCGATTGCCAAAGAGTTGCTTTATCTTATCAGAAAGAACAATATTTCGGTAAGTTATGTACCTGTTGAGAAACTGAATAAACTTTCCAGAAATCAGAACCATCAGGGGGCTGTAGCAAAGATCTCTGAGATTGCCTTTGTCGAGCTGGATGATCTGATCACAGAAGTGATAGAAAAAGAAAGCCTTCCCTTATTCCTGATCTTAGATCAGATCACAGATGTGCGAAATCTTGGGGCCATTATCCGTACAGCGGAATGTACCGGAGTGAATGGTATTATTTTACCCATCCACGGAAGTGCTCCCATCAATGCAGATGCCATAAAAACTTCGGCAGGTGCTGCATTTAATATTCCCATTTGCAAGGTAAATCACACTTTAGATGCCATTTATCAGCTTCAGGCAGCAGATATTAAAACTGTGGCAGTTACCGAAAAGACATCTCATAATTATTACGATATTGACCTCAAGATTCCAGTTGCTCTGATCATGGGCTCCGAGCATAAAGGTATTACTTCATCTATACTTAAGATAGCCGATTTTAAAGGTAAATTACCCATTTTAGGAGATATTGAATCGCTAAATGTTTCAGTAGCTTGTGGGGTGGCTCTTTATGAGGTTGTAAGACAAAGAGGATTGTCTTAGTGAGTATTTGATTGTTTAGAAAATTTGAAGGAGTCGAAAGTTACAGCTTAAAGCGGTTAGTTATTAATCTGCGTTTATCAGCGAAATCTGCTGGACAAATCTTATGGAAGAGGGAAAGGATTTCTGTATTATAGCATTTTATCATTTTTTTAAAGTAAGACTGCACTGAACAGCACATTTCTCTCCGTCTATGGCAGCTGAGATGATCCCGCCGGCATATCCTGCACCTTCTCCGCATGGGTAGAGTCCTTTGATCTGAATATGTTCCAGAGTGTCACGGCGTCTTGGAATTCTTACCGGGGATGAAGTTCTCGATTCAGGCGCATGGACTACAGCTTCATTTGTAAGGTAGCCTTTCATACTCCTCCCAAATTGTTTAAAACCTTCCTGCAGTGTCTGATATATAAATTCCGGAAGCACACTGCCCAGTTCCACTGAGGAGGTTCCGGGAACATAAGAGGTTTTTGGAATATCTTTAGATAATTTTCCATGGATAAAATCGGCAAGACGCTGTGCAGGTACTTTTTGTGTTTCCCCTGCAAGATGCCAGGCTTTTTGCTCGATATTTTTCTGAAATTCTACACCGGCTAGCGGACCGTATTCTTTAAAAGGGGCAAAATCCTTTAATCCCAGTTCTACAACAATCCCCGAATTGGAGGTGGATAGATCTCTTTTTGATGGAGACCAACCATTGGTAACCACCTCACCCGGAGCGGTAGCACATGGAGCAATAACGCCACCCGGACACATACAAAAAGAATAAACTCCTCTGTCCTGCGATCTTTTTACGACACTGTAGGAAGCAGGAGGGAGGTGTTCATCCCTGATATCGCAATGGTATTGAATACTGTCGATAAGTCGCTGGGAATGCTCTACACGTACCCCTAAGGCAAAAGGTTTTGCTTCAATCTGAATTCCTTTTTTATACAGGATCTCAAAAATATCCCTTGCCGAATGCCCTGTTGCCAGAATGATCTTTGATGCGGAGATCCGTTCTCCATTCTGTAATTCTACACCTTCTACGGCTTTATTTTTAATCAGAATATCAGTTACCCTGCTGTCAAATTTTATAAGACCTCCATAAGCAATGATGGTTTCCCTGATATTTTTAATAATTCCAGGAAGTTTATTGGTGCCAATATGCGGATGAGCATTGACAAAAATATCTTTATGGGCACCATGAGCGATGAGTAGTTTGAGGATGCTGTTCACATCTCCCCGTTTTTTTGACCGCGTGTACAGTTTTCCATCTGAAAAAGTACCTGCTCCGCCTTCTCCGAAACAATAATTAGAATCTTCGTTTACCGTATGATCTTTCATAATAGCAGCAAGATCCCTGCGTCTGCTTTTTACATCTTTTCCCCTTTCGAGAAGAATGGGTCTGATACCGTTTTCTATTAATTTTAATGCAGCAAATAATCCGGCAGGCCCGGCTCCGATCACAATGACTTCGGTAGAATTATGTACATCTTGATAATCGGGTAATTTAAAAGCAAGTTCCTGATAATCTTCTTTAATATAGCCTTTTAGCTTCAGATTGATCTTGATATTTTTATGGCGTGCATCGATAGAACGTTTTAAGATCTCAACATGATTGATTTCCTCAACAGGTACTCTGCTTTTTCTTGCAAAGATCTTTTTTAAAGCTTCATCATTTTGAGCAATGGCCGGCGAAACCTGAATTTGTATTTCTTTTTGCATAATCTTAAATAAAGAAATTCCATACCAGTCCGAAACGCACTTTAAAATCCCTGTAGGGATAATCAGGTGCAGAATAGTAATTATATCCCGTTAAATCTGCATTCACATGCTCAAAGAGTAAGTAAAACCTTACCCGGCTGATCTCTGCATTGATAAAAACATCGAACATGGGATATCCGCCATATTTGCGTTCGTTTTGTATGCTGAATTCCGATAAAAGCGGATTGTAATCATTCATGTAATAACTGGAAAAATACTTAAAAGTGATCCCTGTTTGAAGGTATAAAGGATCTCCCTTAAAAATATGATCGAAAAAATACAGAGAATTACGTGTGATAAACTGAGGCACTCTGAATACTTCATTACCTTCGGAGACATTTTGAAAGATAAATGTGTTGTCCAGAGCAAATTTACCAAGTCGAAATTCTTTACCCAGTTTTATTTTCATAAAATTGACCCACCCATCATATTGTTTGGGTGCGGCCTGACCGGTTTCTTCATCTTTTTCAAAATAGCTATAACTGCTAATGCTTGTTAATTCTGCAGAAGCATTCAGCCATTTATTTGATTTGATCTCAGCAAATAAAGTATTTACACTTTGATTTTTAAAGGTAGTTTGCCAGTTGTATCTTTTGTAATCACTTTGAAATAATAAATAATTAAAATCAGGTGATTTTGTATTGCTTAGTATTCCGGCTGAGAATGATGTAATACTGTCTAAGGTATAAGTAGCATCTGCTGTGATAAAATTACCATTAAGATTTCCACTGAAAATAGTAGATCCTTTGGCGTGCAAATTGAACTTCTTCATATCGGTCTGCCATTCGGCACCGGCCGCAAGAATATTACCCTTTAGACCTGAATGAATGATCTGATCATCACTGATCAGCATATTCTTATAGCCGTAATCAAAATTATAATTATTTATATTTACCTTGAAGGTTCCCAGTAGATACGGGGAGGTAAAATCGATGTAAACCTCATTATATAGCTTGGAAAATTTTGCATCATCATTAATCTCAGATTTGAATGCCGGGCCAAGTAACCTGCTGGCACTTCCTTGCCGGTATTCATAATGTTTTCTTTCGTAGTTAAAGGTATGACCGATCTTTAAATTTGATAATTTTCTAGCCTCAACAGAATCTTTTTCCTGCCAGAGTTTATAAGTGTGGTTGAAGTAATAACGGTTACCTCTCAATGTATTATCGGCATCGGTAAAATTGGTTTCAAGTCTGGCACGGTCTTTAAAATTGGGATCTCCACTTTCAAAATTAACAATTGAAACCGGTGTAAGTCCGCCGTTTTCTTCATTGTTAAGATCCTGAGCAACTATATGCATTTTGATATCATAGCGTTTATTCTTAGTATGGTAGTTCATACTGATCCGCATATTACCATGATCGCTAATCACATGCCTGTAATCTCCCAGCGAACGCAATCCTTTAAATCCAATGGCTGCATTAAATTGCCGGGTATAATTAAAGGTAAAAAAGGCGTCGAGATATTGCCCCTGCTGGATCCCCGAACGGTAAGCCAAAACAGTTGTGGGAGTGGGGACATGATAGTAATTAATATCCTCAACTTCGTAGAAGTTAAAATGTTTGGCACTGGCACCAATTTTTGGATACAGGCTTACTTCCTTAAAGTTGTAAGAAAGCGTTGTAAAAGGTTGTGCCTGATTCTCGAATTCCTGATATTCAAAATTATCTTTATGGATGTAATTGATCTTGTAATATTTAGAAATATTCAGAGTTGTATCGATAAAAGTGGAATCATTCTTATAGGAAATGATCTTATAATCGGTAAAATGGGTCTTATCGCTTAATTTTACTTTAAATTCTTCTCTGTAATTCAAAGAATCAGATACGTTTCCTTCAAAGCGGTTACTTACCTGCCCCAGTTGCCCCTGGTTGATCTGAGCAGCAGACAGGAAGGTAAAAAAGATAAAGAAGGTAAAAAGAAATCTTTTAAGCATCTGTTAATTTTTCATCCGACAAAGGTAAAATAATAAAAGAAATAAAATGATACCATTTTGCATTTGTGGTTCTAATCTTTCAGAGGGAAACAATTTAGTACTTTAATGAGAAAATATGGTGATTAGCTGATATATAAGATGAGGTTATAAAAAAATTTAAAATTTAACATTCTAAATTACACCATTATATCATTTATATCATTGAAGTATTTAAATAGGTGAATTGAATATAAAAAAAATGAGGTCAGTAACAATCCGGGAGTTTAAAACTAAAATGCTTTTCTGCAAGATTTGATAGAGAACAAGTGATCTGGAAAGAATAAATGTATAACAAATTTTTTATATTTTTGAATTCACTTTTAATTATGCTCAAATCAAATTTTTCATCTTGTTTATTGGAAGCAGGAACTGATGAAGCCGGCAGAGGATGCCTGGCCGGACCTGTAGTGGCTGCCGCTGTGATCCTCCCGCAGGATTTTCAACATGAAATATTAAATGATTCCAAGCAACTTACAGAAAAACAGAGAGATAAGTTACGGCCGATCATTGAAAAAGAAGCTGTAACCTACGCTGTTTCTTTTGTTTATCAGGATCAGATCGATAAAATAAATATTTTGAATGCTTCGATTCTGGCCATGCATAGGGCTCTTGAAAAATTATCAAGATTCCCTGAATTTATTATTGTGGATGGCAATAAATTTAAACCTTTTCATCAAATTCAGTATCAAACCATTGTAAAAGGAGATAGTAAATATTTGAGTATAGCCGCAGCTTCTGTACTGGCAAAAACCTACCGGGATGAATATATGAAGAAGATTGATTGTGATTTTCCCGAATATCTTTGGCGTAAAAATAAAGGATATCCTACAAAGGACCATCGTGATGCGATCAGGAATCACGGTACCACAATCCACCATAGAAAAACTTTTAGATTATTGCCTGAACAGTTGGAATTACCTTTTTAAGGGGAAATCTTCCCATAGATTTCACAGAAAAGTATAGATTCAATATTTAAATCTTTTAAACATTAAAAATCACTATTGTCCGATAAACTTTGATATGTAAATCACTGACAATCAATTTTCGCCTCTTATCCGATTAAAAAAGTAAGCTAAAGTTTCTTAAAAGTCCCATTAGCCTTTAATTGCAGAGGCTTTGAGACGTGTTTAATGGTTTTGTTGGACAACAATAATTAAAAATTTTAATTATTTTATCTAAATCAACAGATTTGATCAACAAATCACCCTGCATTTACCATTTCACTAAGGAGGGGAGTTTTAAGTTCTCCTCCTTTTTAAGGAGGAGTTCCGCAGGGGAGGTGATTAGTTTTTAACAATTATAAACCACCCCGTCCGTCAACCGACGGACACCCCTCCTTTAACGTTTCACTAAGGAGGGAAATATTAAATTTTATATCTTTCAATCTTTCAATTATTATTCAAGTATATATCCCTGAGCAAGTTCGGTGTATACCTTTACCTGATCTTTAACCCATTTTCTTTTGTAGTTCAGTTCCTTTGCCATAATTTTTGCCACATCTTCTGCCACATCAATACTGGCTCTTGCATCGAGAAACAAGGCTCTTACACGCCTGGCCAAAACATCTTCAAGGGTTCTTGCCATTTCATAGCGTACTGCCCAAAGTATTTCTCCTTTGATAAAAGGGAGTCGTTCATGCAGTTTTTCGTTCATTTTAGGTTCTTTTTCTATCATCTCTAACAGTTCCAGTTTGTCTGAACCGTAAACATAGAGGTGGTCTTTATAATCAGTATGTTTAACATATCCATGGATGGGCATATTTTCTGTAACACAGGGGGTGTCGTGTAATCCGGCAATTAAAATAGCTTTGTCTATAGTGTCCTGAGCCATTTTACGGTAGGTTGTCCATTTTCCACCTGTAATGGTGACCAATCCGGATAATGAAATGATCAGTTTATGACTTCTTGAGATCTCTTTGGTTTCTTTACCTTCACTGTCTTCAGGGGCTGCCAGAGGTCTTAATCCTGCAAAAATGCTCAGAACATCTTCCCTTTCCGGATCTTTTTTCAGGTATTTTCCGGCGGTTCTCAGAATAAAGTCAATCTCTTCCTCCAGAGCTCTAGGTTCCATATCAGCATCATCAAGGGGTGTGTCGGTAGTTCCCAAAATAACTTTATTATGCCAGGGAACTGCAAAAAGGACTCTCCCATCTGAGGTTTTGGGTATCATAATTGCTGATTCCCCCTGCAGGAATGATTTATCCAGGATAATATGTACTCCCTGACTAGGACGTATGATCTTCTTAGCTTTTGGATTATTCATTTTCAGGATATTATCAGCAAAAACTCCAGTAGCATTGACCACTGATCTGCTTCGGATCTTAAATTCCTCTCCAGATTCCATATCTGTTGCTACTACCCCGTTAACAATACCTTCGTCGTCTTTTAATAGTCCTGTAACTTTAAAATAATTTAGGGCAACACCTTCGTTTTCAATGATGGTCTGAGCCAGATTTATGGCGAGCCTGGAATCATCAAACTGTCCGTCGTAATAGATGACTCCCCCGATCAGATCTTTTTCATCCAGATTTGGAATGGCTTTAAGGGTTTCTTCTTTTGAGATCCTTTCTGAAGAACCCAAACCGAGCTTTCCCGACATCATATCGTAAACCTTCATGCCTAGGGTAAAAAATGGTCCCGACCACCAGCTGTAATTGGGTATGATAAATTTTTGATTTTTAACCAGATGAGGAGCATTTTGACGGAGTAGGCCTCTTTCGTGAAGTGCTTCCAGTACCAAAGAAACATCTCCCTGAGCAAGATATCTCACCCCACCATGAACCAGTTTTGTACTCCGGCTCGAGGTTCCTTTTGAAAAATCAACCTGTTCCAGCAGGAGTGTGGAAAAACCTCTTGTGGTTGAATCCAGCGCAACTCCCAGTCCGGTGGCACCGCCACCAACAACCAGTACATCCCATATTTTATCTTCATCTTCTTTTAATTTACGAAGCATTTGGTTTCTGTCCATAATACTGTTTTTTTATCTTACTCTCAAAGATAAGTTTTTTTTGAACAGATTTAATAAAGCTTATCGTTACTCCATTCTAAACCCATAAAATTCGGTTGTTTCTTTTTTAAGATCTGAAAAACAAGAGTATATTAGAGGGTGGAATTAATTGTGTAAATTTATGGCTGTTAAACAAAAAACTATGATAAAAAATATACTTTTTCTGTTGATGCTTTTTACTTTACTTTCCGGATGTAGTTCACAAACGAATACAACAGAATCAAAAATAATTGATAAGATGATCTCAGATAATTCAGTAAAAGTGAGAAAATACATTAAAAAGGATGCTGTTATTGCTCACAGGGGGACTATGTACTGGGCTCCTGAAGAGACAGAACCTGCATTTAGATGGGCGAGAAATATGGGAGCGGATTATTTTGAGTTTGATCTTCAGCTTACCAAAGACAGTATTTTGGTAGCAATTCATGACAATATCTTGAGCAGGACTTCTGATGTAAAGGAAGTTTATCCTGATATTTCGAAACCAAGGGTTAAAGATTTTACTTTAAAGGAGTTGAGAAATCTTGATTTCGGTTCCTGGTTTAATGAAATGTATCCCGAAAGGGCCAAAGAAAAATTTGCAGGTCAGCCCATACTGACATTAAAAGATATAATCATGATTGCTGAAGGGAACCGTCTTTTACGGATCAATGGAGAGCCGGCCAAAGAGGTAATAGATAATAACTGGACAGGAAATTATTTGTATGAAAAAGATCTTCAGGATAATAAGAATCGTCCGGGAATTTATATTGAAACCAAAAAGAATCACCTGGAAAAGTTATTACAGGAAGAATTAAAAAACGCCGGGTGGTTGATCACTGATCATCCGAAAAGAATCAAAACCTATAAAGGAAAGCTTGCTGTAGGAAACTCAAAGGGAAGAGTAGTTTTACAATCGTTTCACAAGAAAAGTATTGAACAATTTAATATCTACCTGCCCGGAATACCCAAATGCTTGTTGATTAACAGTATTGAAGCTCTTGGAGTTCCTAAAGCTTTTTATCCAAAAACCATTGACTTTTGTATAAAGAATAATGTTGAGATTCTGGGGCCCGATATTTCCAATAAGGAAGATAAGGACGGTTTAACAGCACCTTGGATGGTAGAATTAATCCATAATTCAGGAATGATCGTGCATCCTTATACTTTTAATAACACGGCTGAATTTGAAAAATTTGGTTCGCTTGTCGACGGTGTTTTTACCAATAGGGCCGATTTGGCCTTACTGTATTATAAACGTCTCCAATCAAATATTTCTGAAAAGGTTTTAGCTGGGTTGGGGTATTGAGAAGGGTGAGTTATGAGTGTTAAGTGATTAACGTTAAGTTGTTTACTACCTTTAACGTTTCACTAAGGAGGGGAGTTTTAAATTTTAAATTTTTCAGTCTTTTAAATCTTCTTCACAAATAAACCCACCCTCAACTGAATAATTAAGAAACATTTATTGTAATATTGCAGCCCTAAAATATTTTAAGATGATCAAGAGAAATAAAGCAATAATTACAAAGTTTATTATTCATAAGGTTGGTAACAAATTTAATGATACCCGGAATCTGTTTTCTGAAAAACCGGTTGTGTTTGATGAGGAAAGTTATAAACTGATGCTTCCTTTTCTGTTGAAATCTTTTGGTAGTGTTGCCGAAAGTTTTCGATTTTATCATCATGCTGATGTTAATATGAATGAGATCTATAATTACAGCAAAGACTTGTTCTCAGAGGGTATTGAAGATGAGAAATTTGTTGATATTTCTAAGAATGTAGTACAACATCTGTACGAACAATCCAACTCGGCACAGATCAAGTCGGGGGAAGTTTTGATAGCTTTTTTTGAAGATATAGAATATAACGAGATCCTGACTCAGGCAATAGGAATTTTTAAAATTGAGCATAAAAGCGAATTCTTTCAAACTTTTGTAGATGATGACCAGTGTATCGATGTTATGGTACAGAAAGGGATCAATACAAAAAAGATTGACAAAGGTTGTCTGATCATTAATTCTAAGGATGATGAAGGATATACAGTACTCAGTGTTGATCATAACAATTATGATACACAGTACTGGCAAAAACACTTTTTAAATGTAAAATATGCTGATGATAAAAACAGTCATACACAAGCTTATATTGAAATGTGTAAAGAATTTTCAGAGGAAGTACTGAAACCTGATTTCGGAATCCGTGAAAAAAGTAATTTCTTAGCCAAAACCATCGATTTTTTTAAAGAAAATGATACGGTGAATATTCATGATTTTAAAGAAAATATTTTTGAAGAGGATACACAAAAAGAACTTTTCGATACCTATAAAAAGGATTTTGAGAAAGAACGCGATGTACTGATACGCAATCAGTTTCATGTTTCTGATATTGTGGTGAAAAAACAAAAGAAAAAGCTTAAAACAGAGATAAAATTAGATACAAATATTCAGATAAAACTGGATATCGATGCTCCCGATGCAGCAGCCGAATATATTGAATTAGGCTACGATGAGGAAAAGAAAATGAAATACTATAAGGTATTCTTTAATGAGGAGAGTTAGGGGTTGAAATCTAAAATTTAAGATCTAAGATTAACCACTTAGGAAATATAATGAAATAAGTTGACGGAACTAACAAGTTAAAATGGCAAGTTATGAGACCGTTGCAAAAGGTGATTATTTGTTCAAATTCGACGCTCAAGAAAACCTGCCTGGCGGTAGGTAGGTTTAACCCGCAGTAAATTTTTGTTTAAGAGGACTTAAAATTTTAGAGAAGGAAGAAGTTGGACAAAGAATCACCTTTATCTCATAATTATATATAGTTTTGCAACGGTCTTGTTATTCCGTAATAATTCCTTAATAGGATGTTACATCAAACAAAAATCCCCTGCCAA
>JANTGS010000048.1 GCA_024762795.1 Flavobacteriaceae bacterium
ATTCATCCGATTAAAAAAGTAAGCTAAAGTTTCTTAAAAGTCCCATTACCCTTTAATTGCATAGGCTTTGAGACGTGTTTAATGGTTTTATCGGACAGTAATAGTTTGAAATTTAAAATTAAAAATAATTTACAATTTTAAAATGCAATTTAGAGTTGTAAAAGTTAAAAGGTTCTGTCTTAAACTTTCCTAAGGCGTAGATCAGATCAAGGCGCCCTGCTTTGGTAAGAAAGGAATAACCGAGTCCAAAGCCAAATATTCCTGTTGAGAGTTCGGAAATCTGATCTTTAAACCATGCCATATCACTGAGCGCATAAAAATAGGACTCCTGATTTGTTTTGTAACGGTATTCCATATTAATGATACTGTAGGCTGATGCAGGAATGTTTTCCTCATTGAAGCCTCTAACCGAATTGATGCCCCCAATTCTAAACAATTCATTAGTATAAAGGTCCTTGCTGTTTATCATTCCACTTTGGTTTTGAATAAAAAGATAATTTCTGGAACTGATCTCCCACAAATAGTGTATTCTCATTGTAAGAATAGCCTGGTCAGAGTTTTCTGAATCTGTTTTTCGGGTGGCATAAAAAGCATTTGCATCTATGGTGAATTTTTCGGGAAAGAGCTGATCATCTCTAAAGATGGAATTTTTAAAATTTATTCCGTATTTATTTTTTTTATAAGAATTGATAGTTTCTACGGTTGTGATCTTTCTAATATCTGTTGAACTCTCTGCGTTAAAAAGGGCGGCAATTTTAGCGTTTTTAAGAATATCGAAGTAAACGGAAATATTAAAATTAGTATTGATAAAAGTAGTATCCTGTTTGTAAATATTTAAAGATAGTTCAGGTGTAAAAGGAGTATTAAAAACATATGGCACTTGTGTATTCAGATCAAATTGTTGTGAATTGTTGCCGTTGCTTTTCCAAAAAAGTGATATGTTTTCACCATGGTCAAAAATATTTCTGAGCTTTACATCGAGATACCCGTTCAGATCGAGTCCAGAATCCTCTGTTTTAGAACTAAAACCGATCAGGCCGTCAAAACTATTGGATTTCCGTTTCTCTAAAAACAGATATATAAAAGTAGAATCGCCGGTAAAAAGCACTTCGGGAGGTTTGATTTCTTGAACAAATCCTATACTTTTTGTATTTATAGAGGCGTTTTCCAGCTTTTGCAGATTAAAAGGGCTGCCTTTTTTAAGATGCTGTCTGTATTTGATAAAACCTTCAGGAAATTTTTCATAAGGCTTTACCATAATTCCATCAATTGTTCTTTGCAGGCTATTTTCGATGATCAGATCCGAACGGGCGTTACTCTCCTCCAATCTTATATTTTTCAGATAGACCTGAACAAAAGAATACCCCGAACTCTCCATTTGAGAAACGATCCGGTCCATTGTGCTTTCCAGTTGGTCAAACGGAATTTCAAAATAGGAATCATCCTTTTTATTTGATATAAGTTGAAGAACGTCTTCCGGTAACGGAGGTGTGTAATAAATCCTTATCTTTTCAATCCTTTTATTTAATTGAAATACAACACTATAAATTGAATCTTTTATTTTAACATCTTTAACTTTGTTTTGTAAATAACCTTTTTTCTGCAGTTGTACTTTGATGCTGTCTATTTGCAGATAGAGTTCCTTTTCGTCTGAATTCAGCTTTTTATAGGAAATTCCGTTAAAAATATTTTGATTGCCCGGTTGGAGACTCACGGGCTTCAGTACCAGGTTTTGAGCATACAGATTGAAATTTAAAAAGATCAGTATATATATATATGGTGTAGCAATAAATTTCAAGTTGTATGGATTTTGATCGGGCAATTGTCTGTTTAAGGAGCAAATATAATGAATTAGGCAATCAGCTAATTTGTTGATGTATTAATTTGTGGGAGTGATTGAAAAATTAAGATTCAGGATTAAAAATTTAAAATTTATTCTGTAATGAAATTCCCCTCTTGAGAGGGGCTTTAATGATTTTTCACAAAAGAAATCTTGTATTTGGGGTGTGTAAAATAAGTTATACGTTAAACTTTATTCTTTACAGAAGAAAATCTGCAATAATCAGCATAATCTGCGGGAGAAATTTTTTAGAGAAGCGGGATGAGTGAAGAGTAAAATGAGATAAGTTTAAAAATGATTTAAAATTCAAGATTCATTTGTCAACCATTTTATAAAAAATATCACAATTTAACTCAGTTGCCGTATCGATGTCTCGCACATTACTGTATCACCTCATCACTAATCTTCTAAACATCCTCTAATTCTCAAAAAAATAACATTTTATTTTTCAGTAAATTAATATAAAATTTGGTGATTCAGGCCTATTTCTTTCCCTTTAAAATTTAATGTCTGAAAAATCAATCATTTATAGTTTGGTAAACCAGAAAAAAGTTATAAATTTGCAAACTCTTTGAAAAAAGGGATTTATTTTAAAAACATTTAAAAAGATAGTATGCCAACTATTCAACAATTAGTACGAAAAGGAAGGACCAAAATAACCAAGAAGAGCAAATCGGCTGCCTTGAGTTCTAGTCCCCAGCGTCGTGGAGTATGTACGCGTGTTTACACTACAACACCAAAGAAACCTAATTCAGCTATGAGAAAAGTAGCCAGGGTAAGGTTAACCAATGGTAATGAAGTGAATGCTTACATCCCCGGGGAAGGACATAACTTACAGGAACACTCGATAGTATTGGTTAGAGGTGGAAGAGTAAAAGATTTACCTGGTGTTAAATATCATATTGTTCGTGGAGCATTAGATACAGCAGGTGTGGAAGGACGAACACAACGCCGTTCAAAATACGGTACAAAACGTCCTAAGAAAAAATAACGTAAATACTTTAATGTAAAGAACAATGAGAAAAAAATTATCCAAAAAGAGGGTTCTTTTACCGGATCCAAAGTTTGATGATCAATTGGTTACAAGATTTGTAAACAATATGATGAAAGATGGTAAAAAATCTGTTGCTTTTAAAGTATTTTACGATGCTTTAGATATAGTGGAGAAGAGAAAACAAGATGAAGAAAAAACCGCTTTGGAATTGTGGAAAGCAGCTTTATCCAATGTAATGCCTCACGTTGAAGTGAGAAGTCGCAGAATTGGTGGAGCAACATTTCAGATTCCAATGCCGATCAGACCGGATCGTAAGATCTCTATGGCTATCAAATGGTTGATCCTTTACGCTACCAAACGTAATGAAAAATCTATGGCGCAGCGTCTGGCAGGGGAGATCCTTGCTGCTGTAAAAGAAGAAGGAGCTGCTGTTAAGAAAAGAGTTGATGTTCATAAAATGGCTGAAGCTAATAAAGCTTTCTCTCATTTTAGATTTTAATTTGATTTAAGAAATGGCAAAAGATTTAAAATATACAAGAAATATTGGTATTGCTGCGCATATCGATGCGGGAAAAACAACCGTTACCGAGCGTATCTTATATTATACCGGTGTTTCTCATAAGATTGGTGAGGTACATGACGGTGCAGCTACGATGGACTGGATGGAGCAGGAGCAGGAGAGAGGTATTACCATTACTTCTGCCGCTACACACTGTGAGTGGCCTTACAGAGGAAATAAATATGTTGTAAATATCATCGATACTCCCGGTCACGTTGATTTTACCGTTGAGGTAGAAAGATCGTTAAGGGTTTTAGATGGTATGGTTGCTCTTTTCAGTGCAGTTGACGGAGTTGAACCTCAGTCGGAAACTGTATGGAGGCAAGCAGATAAATACAAAGTACCCAGAATAGGATTTGTAAATAAAATGGACAGACAAGGTGCCGATTTCTTTAACGTATGTACACAAGTTAAAGAAATGTTGGGAGGTAATCCGGTTCCGTTACAGGTTCCTATTGGGGATGAAGCTGATTTTAAAGGAGTTGTAGATCTGATTTCCAATAAAGCTATTATCTGGAATGAAGAGGATAGAGGAATGACCTTTGAAGAAATTGATATTCCGACTGAACTGGTTGATGAAGTAGCTCAGAAACGTGCAGAACTTGTAGAAGCTGTTGCTGAATATGATGAAGAATTACTTGAAAAATTCTTTGAGGATGAAAATTCAATAACTGAGGATGAAATTATCGAAGCTTTAAGAAAGGCTACCATCGATATGTCTATCATTCCAATGTATTGTGGTTCCGCCTTTAAGAATAAAGGAGTACAGGCGATGTTAGACGGTGTGATGCGTTTCTTACCATCACCATTGGATATTGAAGCTATTGAAGGAGTTAATCCTGAAACTGAGCAAGTTGAGACCCGTAAGCCTGATGTAAAAGATCCTTTTGCAGCCCTGGCTTTTAAAATTGCCACAGATCCTTATGTGGGAAGACTGGCTTTCTTTAGAGTTTATTCAGGTGCTTTAGATGCAGGTTCTTATGTGCTGAACGTACGTTCCGGTAAAAAAGAAAGAATTTCACGTATCTATCAGATGCATTCCAATAAACAGGAACCTATCAGCAGAATTGAAGCTGGTGATATAGGTGCTGCCGTAGGTTTTAAAGATATCAAGACAGGAGATACCATGTCAGATCTGCAAAAGCCAATTGTTTTGGAATCCATGACATTCCCTGATCCGGTAATCGGTATTGCTGTTGAGCCTAAGACCAAAGCTGATGTAGATAAATTAGGTATGGGATTATCTAAACTTGCTGAAGAAGATCCAACCTTCCAGGTAAGAACTGATGAAGCTTCAGGGCAAACCATCATTTCAGGAATGGGAGAACTTCACTTAGAGATTCTTGTTGATCGTTTAAAAAGGGAGTTTAAAGTTGAGGTTAACCAGGGTCAGCCTCAGGTAGAATACAAAGAAGCTCTTACTAAAACGTCAAAACACAGAGAAGTATACAAAAAGCAATCGGGAGGTAGAGGTAAATTTGGTGATGTGATCTTTGAAATGGGTCCTGCCGATGCTGACTTCGAAGGACCAGGATTGCAATTTATTGATGTTGTAAAAGGAGGGAATATTCCAAGAGAATACATTCCTGCTGTTGAAAAAGGATTCAAAGAGGCTATGAAAAACGGACCTCTTGCAGGATATGAAATGGATACCATGAAGGTTACTTTAATGGATGGTTCGTATCACCCTGTAGATTCAGATTCACTTTCTTTCGAACTGGCTGCAAAAATGGGTTATAAAGCTGCTGCAAAAGCTGCAGGTGCCGTGATCCTGGAGCCAATTATGAAATTAGAAGTGGTTACTCCTGAAGAGAATATGGGAGATATCGTAGGAGACCTGAACAGAAGAAGAGGTCAGGTACATTCTATGGACGACCGTGCCGGTGCTAAAGTAATTAAAGCAGAAGTACCGCTGTCAGAAATGTTTGGCTATGTAACTACCTTAAGAACCTTATCTTCCGGTAGAGCTACATCAACCATGGAGTTCTCTCATTATGCTGAGACTCCTTCGAACATTTCAGAAGAAGTAATTAAAAAAGCACTGGGTTAATTTCCTTAAATTAAAAAAGATGAGTCAAAAAATTAGAATAAAATTAAAGTCTTACGATCATAATTTAGTGGATAAATCTGCTGAGAAGATTGTAAAAACAGTAAAAAATACGGGTGCTGTGGTAAACGGGCCAATTCCGTTACCAACGCATAAAAAAATATTTACTGTACTTCGTTCTCCACACGTAAACAAAAAATCGAGAGAGCAGTTTCAGTTGAGTGCACACAAAAGAATACTTGATATTTACAGTTCTTCATCAAAAACTATTGATGCTTTGATGAAACTGGAATTACCAAGTGGTGTGGAGGTTGAGATCAAAGTTTGATAAACCTTAGTTGAATTAAACTTCCTCAAAGGAGGAAATCTCTGAAGTAATTCTACGAAAGTGAATTATTTTAAAACGAAACATAAATAATCAAAATACGATTTAGCATATATTTTGCTGAATAATGTGGAGATTAAAAAACTGAAAGGGAGATTTTCAGTTCACATGTCCAGAGCGATTGCGAAGGAAAAACGATAAAAAATACATCAAGGGTTGAAGTATTTTGACCCTTTTTTTAAATAAAAATGAATTATTAATTAAATAAATAGAAATGTCTGGGTTAATAGGAAGAAAAGTAGGGATGACCAGTATTTATGATGAAAACGGAAAGAACATTCCGTGTACAGTTATAGAGGCAGGTCCCTGTGTAGTTACCCAAGTCAGAACCAAAGAGGTTGACGGGTATGAAGCGTTACAACTTGGTTTCGATGACAAAGCAGAAAAGCATACAAATAAAGCGCTGAAAGGGCACTTTAAAAAAGCTGGAACCGCTGCTAAAAAACGTGTTGTTGAATTCCAAGGATTTGAAGATGAGTATAAATTAGGTGATATGATCACTGTTGAGCATTTCTCTGAAGGAGAATTTGTTGACGTGAGCGGAACATCTAAAGGTAAAGGATTCCAGGGGGTTGTAAAACGTCACGGATTTCAAGGGTCAGAAAGAACTCACGGCCAGCAGAGTATGAACAGAGCACCGGGATCAGTTGGTGCTGCATCATATCCGGCAAGGGTTTTTAAAGGAATGAGAATGGGAGGCCGAATGGGTGGAGATACCGTTAAGGTACAAAACCTGAGAGTGCTTAAAGTAGTAAAAGATAAAAATCTTTTAGTTGTAAAAGGTGCTGTGCCCGGTCATAAGAATTCATATCTAATTATTCAGAAATAATGAAAGTAGATGTAGTAGATATCAACGGGAAAAAAACTGGAAGAAGCGTTGAGCTTTCAGATGCTATTTTTGCAATTGAGCCAAATGATCATGTTGTATATTTAGATGTTAAACAACATCTTGCAAATAAAAGACAAGGAACACATAAAGCTAAGGAAAGAGCAGACATTGCCGGTAGTACGCGTAAGATTAAAAAACAGAAAGGTACCGGTACAGCACGTGCAGGTAGTATTAAATCGCCGGTTTTCAGAGGTGGTGGTAGAGCTTTTGGTCCAAGACCAAGAAGCTATTCTTTTAAATTGAATAAGGGGGTTAAGAAACTGGCTCGTCAGTCAGCCCTTTCCATCAAGGCAAAAGAGAACAATATCATTGTTTTAGAGAAGTTTAATTTCGATACTCCCAAGACCAAAAATTTTGTTAATATTTTGAAGTCATTGGAGTTAGATAATAAAAAATCGTTATTTGTGTTGGATGACTCAAATAAAAACGTATATTTGTCATCGCGAAATTTACAAGGTGTAAATGTTGTAAATGGTTCAAAAATAACAACTTACAATGTTTTAAACGCGAATAAAGTAGTGCTTTCTGAGGATTGTATAGAAGAAATTGAATCAAATTTTAGCAAATAATAGTTATGAGTATTTTAATAAAACCTATTATTACGGAAAAGGCAACAGATCAAAGCGAGTTGAACAACTGCTTTACTTTTGTTGTTGACAAGAAGGCTAACAAGATAGAGATCAAGGAAGCGGTTGAGAGTGCATACGGAGTATCCGTAAATAATGTGAGAACCATGGTTTATCCTGTAAAGAGAAAATCTAAATATACCAAAAGAGGTATGGTTACAGGACAAACAGGTGCGTATAAAAAAGCTATCGTACAGTTAGCAGAAGGAGATAATATTGATTTTTACAGCAATATCTAAGATAAAGAGATGGCATTAAAAAAATTAAAACCAGTAACCCCCGGACAGCGTTTTAGAATTGTTACCGATTTTGCATCAGTAACAACTCAAAAGCCTGAAAAGAGCTTATTAGCTCCTAAGAAAAGATCGGGAGGTAGAAACAGTGAAGGAAAGATGACCATGCGCTATTTAGGGGGCGGTCATAAAAAGAGATATCGTGTGATCGATTTTAAACGTAACAAGGATGGAGTTCCTGCTACGGTTAAAAGTATTGAGTACGATCCGAACCGTACTGCCTACATCGCATTGTTAAACTATGCTGATGGTGAAAAAAGATATATCATTGCTCAGGGCGGCCTGAAGGTTGGTCAAACAGTTATATCAGGAAAAGATATTCAGCCTGAAGTAGGTAATACTTTGTATCTGAGCGATATTCCGCTGGGAACAGTAATTTCTTGTATAGAATTACACCCGGGTCAGGGAGCAGTAATGGCGAGAAGCGCCGGATCTTTTGCACAGTTAATGGCAAGAGAAGGAAAATACGCAACAGTTAAACTGCCTTCCGGAGAAATTCGTTTGGTATTGTTAACCTGTAAGGCAACTATAGGGGTGGTTTCAAATTCTGATCATCAGTTAACTGTTTCCGGTAAAGCCGGTAGAGGAAGATGGCTCGGAAGAAGACCAAGAACCAGAGCGGTTGTGATGAACCCGGTTGATCACCCAATGGGTGGTGGTGAAGGTAGAGCTTCAGGTGGACATCCAAGATCGAGAAACGGTATTCCTGCAAAAGGATTTAAAACTCGTTCTAAAACTAAAGCGAGTAACAAACATATCGTAGAACGTAGAAAAAAATAATTTAGAAGAAGTATGGCACGTTCATTAAAAAAAGGACCTTATGTTTTCCATGCACTGGAAAAGAAAGTTCAGAGAAATGTTGAAGCAGGAAATAAAACTGTTATCAAAACCTGGTCAAGAGCCTCAATGATCACTCCCGATTTTGTTGGGCAGACTATTGGAGTTCACAATGGCCGTCAGTTTGTACCTGTATATATTACAGAAAACATGGTAGGACACAAATTAGGAGAATTTTCACCAACGCGTACCTTTAGAGGTCATGCCGGAGGTAAAAAAAATAAAGGTAAAAAATAAGTAGGTAATTATGGGAGTTCGAAAAAAATTAAGAGCAGATCAACGTAAAGAGGAGCGTAAGCAGACTTACGTTGCCAAATTGAAAGGTTGTCCTACATCACCCAGAAAAATGCGTTTAGTAGCTGATCTGATCAGAGGTGTTGAAGTTGAAAAAGCACTTCAGATCTTAAAGTTCAATCCAAAGCATTCTTCTGAGAACTTAGAGAAATTGTTGTTATCAGCTATCGCAAACTGGCAGGCTAAGAATGAAGATGCAAATATTGAAGATGCAGGTTTGTTTGTTAAAGAGATCTATGTGGATAGCGCAACAATGTTAAAAAGATTAAGAACAGCTCCTCAGGGTAGAGCGCACAGAATTAGAAAGCGTTCTAATCACGTTACATTGATCCTGGGAGAAAATAATTTAAGTAATTAGTAAATAGCATGGGACAAAAAACTAATCCAATAGGAAATCGTTTAGGAATCATCAGAGGATGGGATTCTAACTGGTACGGAGGAAAAGACTACGGCGATAAGATTGCTGAAGATGAAAAAATACGAAAGTATGTTCATGCTAGATTAAATAAGGCAAGTGTTTCCAAAGTAATTATTGAGCGTACGCTTAAACTTGTAACCGTTACTATCACCACTGCACGTCCGGGAATAATCATCGGAAAAGGCGGCCAGGAGGTAGACAAGTTAAAAGAAGAGCTTAAGAAAATTACAGGTAAGGAAATTCAGATCAATATTTTCGAGATCAAACGTCCGGAACTTGATGCAAGATTAGTTGCAGCAAGCATTGCACGTCAGATCGAGAACAGAATTTCATACAAGAGAGCTGTAAAAATGGGTATTGCTGCAACCATGAGAATGAATGCAGAAGGTATCAAAGTACAGATCTCCGGTAGATTAAATGGTGCTGAAATGGCACGTTCTGAAGCTTATAAAGACGGAAGAATCCCTCTCTCAACTTTTAGAGCTGATATTGACTATGCATTAGAGGAAGCCGATACAACCTACGGAAAAATAGGGGTAAAGGTTTGGATTATGAAAGGTGAGGTTTATGGTAAGAGAGAATTGTCTCCTTTAGTAGGTTTATCTAAAAAAGGAAAAGGCAAAAGTGGTCCTGGCGACAGAAGAAACAAACCTCGCAGAAGATAATTTATTAAATTTTAAGAAATGTTACAACCAAAGAGAGTTAAATATCGTAGAGTACAGAAAGGTAAAGGTAGTTTAAAGGGTATTTCTCAAAGAGGGCATCGTCTTTCAAACGGAATGTTTGGAATCAAAACTTTAGAACAGAGCTTTATTACTTCCCGTCAGATCGAGGCAGCTCGTGTGGCCGCTACAAGATATATGAAAAGACAAGGAAGTTTATGGATCAAGATCTTTCCGGATAAGCCCATTACCAAAAAACCATTAGAAGTACGTATGGGTAAAGGTAAAGGAGCTCCTGAATATTTTGTTGCCGTAGTAAAACCGGGAAGAATTATGTTCGAAATTGGAGGTGTACCTATTGAAGTAGCCAAGGAAGCTTTACGTCTTGCGGCTCAGAAATTACCTGTAAAGACAAAATTTGTTGTTGCACGGGATTTTGAAGAAGTTATATAACAGATCTAACTGTTAAAAAACAATATATATGAAACAGTCAGAAATAAAAGAATTATCTGTAGAAGATTTACAAGATAAATTGGCCTTATTAAAAAAGAGTTATACCGACTTAAAACTTACGCACGGAATTTCTCCGCTGGAGAACCCGCTTGAACTGCGTAAGATAAGAAGAACTATTGCAAGGTTGGCTACAGAATTAACAAAAAGAGATTTACAATAAAATTGTATTTCAATAATTAAAGATGGAACAAAGAAATCTTAGAAAAGAAAGAATAGGAGTAGTTTCAAGCACTAAAATGCAGAAGACCATTGTGGTTTCTTCAGTAAAACGTGTAAAACACCCTCTATACGGAAAATTCGTGTTGAGTACAAAAAGGTACAAGGCACATGACGAGAATAATGATTGCAACGTTGGAGATAAAGTAAGGATCATGGAAACAAGACCTTTAAGCAAGACCAAACGTTGGAGATTAGTAGAAATCTTAGAAAGAGCTAAATAAGTTATGGTACAACAAGAATCAAGATTAAAGGTAGCAGATAACACCGGAGCCAAGGAAGTTCTAGTAATTAGAGTTCTGGGTGGTACTAAAAAGCGCTATGCTTCAGTTGGTGACAAGATCGTAGTATCTGTAAAAGAGGCAACTCCAAACGGAAATGCAAAAAAAGGTCAGGTAGCTAAAGCAGTAGTTGTACGAACTAAGAAAGAGGTAAGACGTAAAGACGGTTCTTATATTCGCTTTGATGATAATGCATGTGTTTTAATAGATGCAACATCCGGAGAAATGACAGGTACCCGTGTTTTTGGCCCGGTTGCCAGAGAATTACGGGATAAGCAATTCATGAAAATTGTATCATTAGCACCGGAAGTGCTTTAATTATTAGAATTATGACGAAGCTAAAGTTAAAAACCGGAGATACAGTTAAGGTAATTGCCGGTGATCATAAAGGAGAAGAAGGAAAAATACTTGAAATCATCATTGCCAAGAACAGAGCAATTGTTGAAGGTATTAATATGATTTCAAAACACACTAAGCCTAGCGCAACTAATCCACAGGGAGGGATTATTAAAAAAGAAGCCCCTATCCATATTTCTAACCTGATGCTGGTAGAAAATGGCAAACCTACCAAAGTAGGTTACCGTATGGAAGATGGAAAAAAAGTTAGGTTTTCTAAAAACACTAATGAAGTAATTTAGTTATGGAATATACACCAAGACTTAAAGAAGAATACAAAAGCAGAATTATTGATGCTTTGATGAAGGAATTCGGATATAAAAACCTGATGCAGGTACCTAAATTGCAAAAAATTGTAATTAGTAAAGGTGTTGGAGCAGCTATAGCCGATAAAAAACTGATCGAACACGCTGTTGATGAATTAAGCGCAATTACTGGTCAAAAAGCGATCTCTACAATTTCCAAGAAAGACGTAGCTGCATTTAAGTTGCGTAAAGGAATGCCGATTGGCGCTAAAGTTACTTTACGTGCTGACAGAATGTATGAGTTCTTAGACCGTTTAGTAACTGTAGCTTTACCCAGGGTGAGAGATTTTAAAGGTGTAAAGGCAGGTGGTTTTGACGGAAGAGGAAATTATAATTTGGGAATAACCGAACAAATTATATTTCCGGAGATCAATATTGATAAGGTAAACAGAATTACCGGTATGGATATTACATTTGTTACTTCGGCTAATACCGATAAAGAGGCAAAATCATTATTACACGAATTAGGTTTACCATTTAAAAAGAATTAAGAGATGGCAAAAGAATCCATGAAAGCTCGCGAGGTAAAAAGAGCAAAAACTGTTGCTAAATATGCTGAAAAAAGAAAGGCTTTAAAAGCAGCCGGTGATTATGATGCATTGCAAAAGTTACCTAAAAACGCATCCCCTATACGTATGCACAACCGTTGCAAACTTACAGGTCGTCCAAAAGGATATATGCGTCAGTTTGGTATTTCACGAGTTATGTTCCGTGAAATGGCTAATAAAGGTTTGATTCCCGGAGTGAAAAAAGCAAGTTGGTAAAAACAAATATGAACTGGTTTCAGGTTTAATGCCGATACACGGTATTAAAAACCAAAACCGCAATTAATAAATATGAATACAGATCCTATAGCAGATTTTTTAACCCGAATCAGGAATGCCGCAATGGCAGGCCATAAAGTGGTTGAAATTCCGGCTTCTAACTTAAAAAAGGAAATGACCAAGATCTTGTTTGATCAGGGATATATCTTAAGTTATAAGTTTGAAGAAGACAAAGTACAAGATAAAATAAAGATTGCTTTGAAATATGATAAAATGTCAAAGCAACCGGTTATTAAGAAAATTCAACGTGTAAGTACCCCAGGTTTACGTAAATATGTTGGTGCAAAAGAAATGCCAAGAGTTTTAAACGGCTTAGGTATAGCGATCATCTCTACTTCTAAAGGAGTGATGACCAATAAAAAAGCACAACAGGAGAACGTAGGCGGTGAAGTATTATGTTACGTTTACTAAAATTTAGAGAAGATGTCAAGAATAGGAAAAAGCCCAATAACAATACCTGATGGCGTAAGCGTTGATCTTAAAGACAATGTGATAACAGTAAAAGGTAAACTAGGCGAGTTAACTCAGAAAGTTGATGAGATAGCGATAAAGATAGATGGTAATACGTTAACACTGGAAAGACCTTCAGAAAGTAAAGATCATAAAGCAAAGCACGGACTTTACCGTTCTTTGATCTTTAACATGATCGAAGGTGTTTCAAAAGGTTGGACGAAAGAACTAGAATTGGTAGGAGTTGGTTACAGAGCTTCCAATCAAGGTCAGAAATTAGATTTAGCATTAGGATTTTCTCATAATATAATTTTAGATGTAGCTCCTGAAGTAAAAGTGGAAGCAGTTTCTGAAAAAGGTAAGAATCCTACTATTAAATTAACTTCATTTGATAAACAACTAGTGGGTCAGGTAGCAGCAAAGATTCGTTCTTTCCGTAAACCTGAACCATACAAAGGAAAAGGAGTTAAATTTGTAGGAGAAGAATTAAGAAGAAAAGCAGGTAAAACAGCTTAATAAAATATAGTTATGGCATTATCAAAGCTAGAAAGAAGAAACAGAATTAAAAGCAGAATCAGGAAGATTGTTTCCGGTACGGAAGCCAAACCAAGACTGTCTGTTTTTAGAAGTAATAAAGAGATCACAGCTCAATTGATCAATGATATTACTGGAACCACATTGGTTTCTGCATCATCAAGAGAAAAAGGAGTTGCAAAAGGTACAAAGGTAGAAGTGGCTAAAGCAGTTGGTAAATTATTAGCTGAAAAAGCTATAAAAGCAGGAGTTGAAACCTGTACTTTTGACAGAAACGGTTATTTATACCACGGTAGAATAAAATCACTTGCTGAAGGAGCAAGAGAAGGAGGTTTAAAATTTTAAAAAGATACCATGTACAAAAAATATAAAAATATTGAAAGAGTAAAACCAAGCGGGCTGGATCTTAAAGATCACTTAGTTGGTGTACAGAGAGTTACAAAAGTAACCAAAGGAGGTAGAACCTTCGGTTTTTCGGCTATTGTTGTGGTTGGAAACGGTGAAGGTGTAGTGGGTCATGGTCTTGGTAAATCTCAGGATGTTGCAACAGCAATTGCTAAGGCAATTGAAGATGCAAAAAAGAATCTGGTAAGAATTCCTATCATTAAGCAAACTTTACCACATGAGCAAAAAGGTAAATACGGAGGAGCAAAGGTTTTCTTAAAGCCGGCTTCACACGGTACCGGGGTTATCGCCGGTGGTGCTGTTCGTGCGGTACTGGAATCAGTAGGAGTTCATGATGTACTGTCAAAATCGCAGGGATCATCCAATCCTCACAATGTTGTAAAAGCTACCTTTGATGCTTTACTGAATCTGCGTGATGCTCAAACCATTGCAAAGCAAAGAGGAATCAGTCTGGATAAAGTGTTTAACGGATAATTTTAGAGAAAGATGAAAAAAATCAGAATAACACAGGTACGCAGCAAGATTAGAAGACCTAAGAATCAAAAGTTAACTTTAGAAGCCTTAGGTTTGCACAAAATTGATCAGGTAGTTGAACATGAAGCAACTCCTTCAATTTTAGGAATGGTAAAAACAGTTAATCACTTAGTTTCTGTAGAAGAAATAAAATAAGACTTACGATTATGCAATTAAATAATTTACAACCTTCAAAAGGTTCAGTAAAAGCAGGCAAAAGGATCGGTAGAGGTGAAGGTTCCGGTAAAGGAGGCACAGCTACCAGAGGTCATAAAGGTGCAAAATCACGTTCAGGTTACTCAAGAAAGATTGGTTTTGAAGGAGGTCAGATGCCTTTACAACGAAGAGTACCTAAATTTGGTTTTAAAAATATCAACAGGAAAGAATATCAGGGAATTAATTTGGATAAATTACAGGAACTGGTTGACAGCGGTAAAATAAAAGATACCGTGGATCTTAGTGTGTTGATCGAGAACCGTCTGGCCGGAAAAAATGATCTGGTTAAGATCCTGGGCCGTGGAGAATTAAAAGCAAAGTTAAATATCAAGGTACATAAATATACTGCAACCGCTAAAGCTGCAATTGAAAATGCAGGAGGTACAGCAGAAACCATTTAAAGAACATTGTTATAAATGAAAAAACTTATAAGTACCATTCAAGATATTTGGAAGATAGATGAACTGAGAGAAAAGATCATTCTTACGCTTGGTTTAATGGTAGTATATCGATTGGCTGCTCAGGTTCCGCTTCCCGGAATCGATCCAACGCAGCTTTCCGGTATAGCCAATAAAACATCCAGTGGTCTGTTAGGACTATTAAATGCCTTTACAGGTGGAGCTTTTGCAAAAGCTTCCGTGATGGCATTGGGTATTATGCCATATATCTCTGCTTCTATTGTGGTGCAGCTGATGGGAATTGCGGTTCCTTATTTGCAAAAGCTGCAAAAAGAAGGTGAAAGTGGAAGGAAAAAGATCAATCAGATTACAAGGTGGCTAACCATTGCTATTCTAATTGTTCAGGCTCCGGCCTATATCGTTAGTTTACCAAGTTTAGGAATTCCTGAAAGTGCTTTCTTATTAGGTAGAGGTCCGTTATTTTACTTTTCATCTATCCTTTTATTAACCACCGGAACTGTCTTCGCAATGTGGTTGGGAGAGAAAATTACCGATAAAGGAATTGGTAACGGTATATCATTATTGATTATGATAGGTATTATTGCACGTTTTCCCAGTGCATTCATGCAGGAAGCTACAGCAAGAATAACTCAGTCAAACGGAGGTTTATTGATGATCCTTATAGAAGTTATTATTTGGCTGGTAGTGATATTGCTAAGTGTACAATTGGTAACAGCAGTGCGTAAGATCGCCGTTCAGTATGCAAGAAGAACAGTGGCAGGAAATATTAAAGATGTGGCCGGTGCCCGTCAGTATATTCCTTTAAAACTGAATTCAGCAGGGGTAATGCCAATCATTTTTGCACAGGCTTTGATGTTTGTGCCCGGATTGATGGCCAACTCTGAAAACGGTTTTTTAAAATCGATTGGAGTAGCTTTTACAGATATGTTCGGATTTTGGTATAATTTATTGTTTGCCGTACTGATCATTATCTTTAGTTATTTTTATACAGCGATCACCATCCCTACCAATAAAATGGCTGATGATCTGAAGAGAGGCGGAGGATTTATTCCTGGAATCAGGCCCGGTAAGGATACAGGAGAATATCTTGATACAATTTTATCGAGAATTACCCTTCCGGGATCTATATTTTTAGCTGCAATAGCTATATTACCGGCTATTTTTACCAAGATGGGTGTACAGCATGGCTGGGCATTGTTTTATGGAGGTACTTCTTTGCTGATTCTTGTTGGAGTTGCAATTGATACCATTCAGCAGATTAATGCATATTTATTAAATCGTCATTATGACGGTTTGTTAAAAACAGGATCTAAAAAACGTAAATCAATAGCATAAAGATGGCAAAACAACCGGCAATAGTACTAGACGGAACCATAATAGAAGCATTATCAAATGCTATGTTCAGGGTTGAATTAGAAAACGGACATGTGGTAACCGCACATATTTCCGGTAAAATGCGTATGCATTATATTAAATTGTTACCGGGAGATAAGGTAAAGTTAGAAATGAGTCCTTATGATTTAAGTAAGGCGAGAATAACTTACAGATACTAAAAATAAGCTTGACTACTTTTATAAAGAGAGTTGCAATTATAAAGAGTAGTTTTTAAATAATTAGATTAGAACTCATGAAAGTAAGAGCATCAGTAAAAAAAAGAAGCGCCGACTGCAAGATAGTTCGCAGGAAGGGCAGATTATATGTAATCAACAAAAAAAATCCTAGATTTAAACAAAGACAAGGATAATTATGGCAAGAATAGCAGGAATTGACATCCCAAAGAACAAAAGAGGAGTTATCGCTTTAACTTATATCTTTGGAATCGGAAGAAGCAAAGCTGAAAAAATATTAGGCGATGCAAAAGTTGACGTAAATACTAAAGTTCAGGATTGGTCGGATGAAGAGATCGGACGAATTCGTGACGAGGTAGGGAAACTTAAAATTGAAGGTGAATTACGATCTGAAATTCAGATAAACATCAAACGTTTAATGGATATCGGTAGTTACAGAGGAATTAGGCACAGGCTTGGACTTCCGTTAAGAGGTCAAAGAACCAAGAATAATTCACGTACCAGAAAAGGTAAGAGAAAAACTGTAGCTGGTAAAAAGAAAGCAACTAAATAATAAATAAATAGAAATTAGGATTTAGTATTGAGATGTTAGATTGTAAAGTAATGATAATTCATTAAAAGATCTCTAACTACCAACTACTAACTACTAAGGTCTAAATACTATAACAGAATGGCAAAGAAAGTTCAAAAAAAACGCAAAGTAGTTGTTGATGCTGTTGGAGAAGCTCATATCACAGCTTCATTCAATAACATTATCATTTCTTTAACCAATAAGAAAGGTGATGTTATTTCATGGTCAAGTGCAGGAAAGCAAGGCTTTAGAGGTTCAAAAAAGAATACTCCTTATGCTGCCCAAACTGCAGCCGAAGATTGTGCAAAAGTAGCACATGAAGCAGGTTTACGTAAAGTTAAAGTTTATGTAAAAGGACCGGGAAATGGTAGAGAATCAGCAATCAGAACGCTACACAACAATGGTATTGAAGTAACTGAGATCATCGATGTTACACCAATTCCACACAACGGGTGCAGACCCCCAAAGAGAAGAAGAGTATAATTAAATTAACAATAATTTTTAATTAAGGATTAAGATTATCGAAGGATTGCCTTAATTCATAATCCCTTAAAAATTTTAAAAAATGGCAAGATACACAGGACCAAAAACAAAGATTGCACGAAAATTCGGAGAACCGATTTTTGGTGAAGACAAAGTATTAGAAAAAAGAAATTATCCTCCCGGACAGCACGGAAATTCCAGAAGAAGAGGTAAAAAATCTGAATATGCTGTTCAGTTAAGTGAAAAGCAAAAAGCTAAATATACTTACGGTATTCTTGAGCGTCAGTTTCATAATCTGTTTGAAAAAGCGCAAGCAACCAAAGGAATTACCGGTGAGGTATTATTACAATTATGTGAATCACGACTTGATAATGTAGTTTACAGATTAAACCTTGCTCCTACAAGAAGTGCAGCAAGACAGCTGGTTTCGCACCGTCATATTACTGTAAATGGTGAGATCGTAAATATTCCTTCTTATTCCTTAAAAGAAGGTGATGTTGTTGGTGTAAGAGAAAAATCAAAATCGTTAGAGGTTATTAACCGTTCATTATCAGCTAATAATGCTGTTTATGAGTGGCTTGCATGGAACTCTGAAACACTTGAAGGTAGATTTGTAAAAGTACCGGAAAGAATTCAGATCCCTGAAAACATCAATGAACAGTTCATCGTAGAATTGTACTCTAAATAATTAAAGATAGAAAATAAACTTATGGCAATTTTAAATTTTCAAAAACCAGACAAAGTATTGATGGTAGAATCTACCGATTTTGAAGGTAAATTCGAATTTAAACCTCTTGAACCAGGTTATGGTTTGACAGTTGGAAATGCTTTGAGAAGAGTTTTGTTATCCTCACTGGAAGGATATGCGATCACTTCTTTAAGAATTGAAGGTGTTGAACACGAATTTTCTACAATTAAAGGAATTGTAGAAGATGTAACCGAGATCATTTTGAATTTAAAACAAATTCGTTTTAAACAACAAATTGAAGAAACTGAAAATGAAACTGTAGGTATTTCTATCCAGGGTAAAGATCAGATCAAAGCCGGAGATTTTCAAAATTATATTTCAGGATTTCAGATTTTGAATCCTGAATTGGTTATCTGTAACTTAGAATCCTCTGTAAAACTTGATATGGAAATCACCATTGAAAAAGGAAGAGGTTTTGTATTAGCAGAAGAAAATAAAAAAGTAAATGCTCCGCTGGGAACTATTTTTATTGATTCGATCTATACACCAATCAAAAATGTAAAATATGCAGTTGAGAACTTTCGTGTAGAACAAAAGACCGATTATGAAAAACTGGTTTTTGACATTATTACAGATGGTTCTATCACACCTCAGAATGCTTTAACAGAAGCTGCAAAGATCCTGATTCATCACTTTATGCTGTTCTCTGATGAGCGCATCACCCTGGAAGCTGATGAAATTGCCAAAACTGAAACCTATGATGAGGAATCACTTCACATGCGTCAGTTATTAAAGACAAGACTGATCGATCTTGATCTGTCAGTAAGAGCTTTAAACTGCTTGAAAGCTGCTGAAGTTGATACCCTTGGAGACCTGGTTTCCTATAACAAAGCTGATTTAATGAAGTTTAGAAACTTTGGTAAGAAATCACTTACCGAACTGGATGAACTGGTTAACAACAAAGGATTGGTTTTTGGTATGGATTTAGCAAAATATAAATTAGATAAAGAATAATAGTTATTTTAACTGATAACTGTAAAAATATAGAGATTAGAGATGAGACACGGAAAGAAATTTAATCACTTAAGTAGAAAGACTGCGCACAGAAGTGCTATGTTAGCCAACATGGCCTGTTCATTGATAGAACACAAACGCATCAATACTACTGTTGCCAAAGCAAAAGCATTGCGTCAATTCATTGAGCCGCTGGTAACTAAATCAAAAGAAGATACAACCCATAATCGTAGAATCGTTTTCAGGAACTTGCGTAACAAATATGCAGTTACAGAATTGTTTAGAAATGTAGCTGTAAAAGTTGGTGACAGACCCGGAGGATATGTACGTATTATAAAACTGGGGAACCGATTAGGAGATAATGCTGATATGGCGATGGTAGAATTTGTTGATTATAACGATATTTACAATCCTAAAGGTAAGAAGAAGAAAAAATCAACCCGAAGAAGAGGTGGTAAGAAATCCACAGCTGCTGAGAGTAATGAAACAACAAGCGAAGTTAAAGAAAGTGCTGAAAAGAAGGCCGATGAGAATAAAGAAAACGCTTAAATATTTTCTTCAATAAATTTTATTAAAAAGGATATGCTTATCTTAGCATATCCTTTTTTTTAATATATAAACCTTTTTTAATTATGAAGCGCCTGTTTTTTATTTTAAGCCTGATTACTTTCGCCTTGAGCAACGCACAAGAGTTGGAATCACAATCCTTAAATGGTGAGATAGTTACAATGAATGATCTTTTTACAAAACAATTAAAATCCAAATCGGGAAATGAAATAACCGGAAATCCTTATCTATATAAAGAATGGAAGAAAAACGGTATTGTACTCTCAAACGGAGATAAGCATCAATATCATGCCATCAATTATGATATTTACAGGGATCAGGTTGTGGTATTAAAAAATAAAGATTCTGTTTTTATTATTGATAAGAATCTTATAGATGGTTTTGTTATAAATAGTAGGAAATTTTCTCAATATAAAGGTGCTTTTTATGAAGAACTTTATACCGGAGATACTTTATCCTTATTAAAAAAATATGATGCTAAAATTATTGAGGGGATGTTTAATCCTACCGATGCTACACGTAAGCCCG
>JANTGS010000049.1 GCA_024762795.1 Flavobacteriaceae bacterium
CTACAAAAATAATATATTAAATATTTAGAACACAACAATATATATTTAAACTACTGATAAACAGTATTTAAAAAATATAAATATACTACATAGTAATGTTGTAAAATATCATCTGATAATAATCATCTTATTTATCAAAACTTCAGGGCTATCTTTGCATATTAGAAAAAGGTATAGGTCATGATAAATATTTTTAAAACTTCAAGAAATGTAGCCTTATCAATAGATGAATTTTTTGATAAGATAGATCTGGGAATTTTGAATTTCAGGAAAGGTGTAAGTAATTATATCGATGGAAATTTAACTGAGTTTGAGCAAAATATCATTTATATTAAAGGACTTGAAAATGAAGCTGATAATATTCAAAGAAAAATTGAAAATGAATTCTATCTTCATTCTTTAATGCCCAATTATGCCAGCGATATCCTAAACCTGATAGAAAGTGTGGATGATATCATTGATATGTCTAAAGATGTTTTAAGTCAGTTTGAAGTGGAAACACCTCATATACCTGCTAATATCAAGAGTGATTACCTTGAACTTACCAATCTATCAGCCAAATCGGTTGAAAATGTAATTCCTGCTGCCCGAATTTTTTTCACCTCACCGGATGAAGTAAAAGATAAAATTCAGAAAGTACTTTTTTATCACAGGGAAACCAATACCTTATCTACCAATATTAAAAGGAAGATCTTTCAGGAATCCGATCTAAAACTCAGCGAAAAACTTCATTTAAGATATTTTGCACTGCATATTGAACAAGTTTCAGATGTTGCCAAAGTTGTTGCACAGCAATTATCTACACTCGTTATTAAAATAAGAATGTAAATACAGCTAATCAGAAAGAGATGTTTTTATTTTTTCTTACCAGCGGACTTTTTTTAGGATGGACACTTGGGGCCAATGATGCCTCCAACGTCTTCGGTTCTGCGGTAGGTTCAAAAATGATCCGCTTTAAGCAGGCGGCAATCATAGCATCCGTCTTTGTTGTTTTGGGAGCTGTTTTACAGGGGGCCGGTGGTTCTCATACATTGGGGAAACTGGGTTCTGTTGATGCTTTGGGAGGAGCTTTTACCGTTGCCCTTGCAGCCGGTTTGTCCGTTTTATGGATGACCAAATTAAAATTACCTGTTTCTACATCACAGGCCATTGTAGGTGCCATTATAGGGTGGAATCTCTTTACCGGAAACCCAACCGATATGACTTCCCTTACTAAAATTGTAACTACCTGGGTATCAGGCCCTATTTTGGGAGGCCTATTTGCAGTGCTTTTGTTCTTATTGCTTCAGTATATTATAAGGAAGAATAAAATTCATTTGATCAGGCTCGATGCCTATATAAAATATGCTTTACTGATTGTTGGTGCTTTTGGTTCTTATAGCCTTGGAGCTAATAATATAGCCAATGTGGTGGGAGTTTTTGTACCCTCAGCTCCTAATATTATTATCAATTTTGGTTTCTTTTCTTTGGATGGAACACAATTGTTGTTTTTGGCTGGGGGACTTTCGATTGCAGCAGGGATCCTGACCTATTCAAAAAAAGTAATGATGACCGTTGGAAATTCATTGATGAAACTGAATGCTGAAACAGCTATTGTAGTTGTACTTGCACATTCATTGGTGCTGTTCGTATTTTCTTCTCAGAGTTTATCCAATTTATTTGTCAACATGGGCCTGCCGGCGATTCCTATGGTTCCGGTTTCAAGCTCTCAGGCCATTGTTGGAGCTATTTTAGGAATAGGAATTCTTAAAGGAGGAAGAAATATTCAGATAAAAGTTATAGGTAAAATTGCGATGGGGTGGGTAGTAACTCCTGTAATTGCAGGTTTGATCTCTTTTATTGCGCTTTTTTTTATGAGTAATGTTTTTAATCTGAAAGTGTCTGAGAATCCCTCCGGTTTTGTCAAAGGAGAACATATCCTGAAAAATGAAACACAAACAAAAACTGATCAGGCTACCAAAACGCTTGATGATTTTGGTGAATCAAATAGTACGGCCCAAACAGTTTTAAACATTTATAAACCGGTTGTAATTATTATAATCTTAGTTTTTTTATTCATTATTATTTATCAGTTTTTTATCATCTTAAAACTTAAAGAGAAAGATAAAATGGATGTGCATAAGGAGAGTCTTAGCAGGTATGATGCACAACAACTGGTTCTTGAAAATGAACTAAAAACTATTCAGGAGTCCAATAAGAAACTGGAGAAAGAGATCGATGAGAAGGAAAAAGAACAAAAAAAGATCGCTCTGAGCATCATCAGAAAGAATGAGATCCTTTCAAAATTGAAAGCTGAGATAGAAAGAATAAAATCAAAACCGGAGGATAGTTTAAAATACAATGATCTTAACACTTTAAAAGTGCTGATACTGGACAATCTGAATCTTGATAAAGAAAGAAAATCTTTAGATAAATATATCAAAGAGTTGAATAAATCATTCTTTAAGAATCTTGAAAAAAAATACCCAGATTTAACCGATAATGAAAAAAAATTATGCTCTCTGTTGCGTTTAAAATTAACCTCAAAAGAAATCGCCTCTATATTGAATATCACCCCTAAAAGTGTTGAAGTAAGCAGATATAGATTGCGTAAGAAGATGAAGATAGATAAGCAGGATAAGCTGACAAAAGTGATCAGGAAATTATAAATGAGTATTAATACTAAATTCAAATATATAAGTAAATTAATAAAAATGAGAAATAGATTTTACACGCTGGCAGTGGCATTGATCCTTTACAGTATTGGAGCAAATGCACAAAAAGTTACTGAAAGAATTGACTCGGTACGTATCAATCAATACGGACAACAAGTTAGTTGGCTCAGTTTAAACCCCGAAGCACAGGAGGGAATTTTAAATTTTACTTCTGATGATGGAACTTACAGATTCTGGATGGATAACCGTGTTCAGTTTGATGCGGCATTCTTTTCAAATGACGTTTACAACCCAATTGGTAATGGTTATAATATCCGAAGAGCAAGAATGGCATTTAAATCAATCTTATGGGGAAACTGGTATGGTGAGGTTGACCTCGATTTTGCCGGTTCTGCCGTAGAAATGAAAGATATGATCATTGGATATATCTTTGATAAGCAGAATATCATAGCCAAAGTAGGTCAGTTTAAAGAGAATTTTGGTATGGAAACTACCACTACTTCAAGATATCTTACCTTTATGGAAAGATCATTTGTTTCTAAACTTGATGCTTCCCGTCATTTAGGGTTTCAGGTAAGTCACTGGAGAGATAAATATCTGTTAATTGGTGCTATTCACTTTAATGATCAGGGAGGATATGAAGAAGTGGAATTTTCACAAAGCAATAACAAGAAACTGGGAATGGACGAAGGTTATTCACTGGATGGTAGAGTAGTTTTTAGACCTATTATGGATGTAGATAAGGTGTTGCATTTGGGAGCAGCCTTTACTTACAGAACACCAAAAACCGATGTAGAAGTACCCAATACCTTCCGCTTTAGCGAAAGATCTCATACCTCTATCAATCGTAAGAAATATATTGATACAGATGATATTAAAGATGCGGGAAATATGACCGGTCTAAATCTTGAACTGGCAGGAGCTTATAAAGGTTTTATGTTTCAGAGTGAATACAAAAAATTTAATCTGCAAAGAACTAAAGAAGAGTTGGATGCTGTAGATATAGACGGTTTTTATGTTCAGGCAGGTTATTTGTTATTTGGCGGCCGTTACAATTATAACAAAGCTGAAGGTGAATTTACAAGAATTACAAGAGGTAAAGATTACGGTGAACTGGAAATAGCATTACGTTATGACTATGTCAATGCTAATGATTTTGATGCCAAGGTTTATGGTGGAGCTGCAGAAGGGTATTCACTGGGTTTGAATTACCATTTCAATTCTAATGTGAAATTTATGCTGAATTATGTTTACAATAATCACGACCGTTATGCTAACGGAAAAGGTAAATTATATGTGGGCCATGATGCAGATGGTAATCTGACTAAGGTACCGAGTGAAGTAGTTGAGCCTAAAGGTCAGGGGGGTGAAGATTTCGGAATGCTTTCTTTTAGATTCGAAATTGATTTTTAATAATTAGATAACAATTAAATAAAATATAGAATGAAAAATTTAAAATATTTATTCGCAATGTTGATTGCCATAACAGCAACTAGTTGTGTGGAAGATCCTATTATGGAAAGTACAGCACCACCGGTAATCGGTAGTGATCTGAAATTGAACGAGATCATGTCGAAAGACGTAAATGATGGTCCTGACTGGATTGAAGTATATAATATGAGTGGAGATGATATTGATATTTCCGGTTATATATTGAATGATAAAGATGTAGCTGATGGTGGTTTTGAAATTCCTGCAGGAACTATTATCAAAGGAAATGGTTTTTATGTGGTAGATGAAAATGAATCAGGAATTAAAGTGAGTTCAGGTGGTGAAGATGTTTCGTTATCTAAACCTGATAAAACTGTAATTGACTGGACTAGAACTCCCGATATGAGTAATGATGTTGGTTTGACATGGGCAAGAGAAATTGATGGTGATGGTGACTGGATGATTAGTAATCCAACCCCCGGTGCATCTAATGGATCTGTTGAAAATGTTCCACCAATCTTAGATGCTGATCCTTTAACTGAATTTACTGAGGTTTATGAAGTGACCGCTTCTGATGCTGATGGAATTGCTTCTGTTAAATTAGTTATAATGATTGCAGGAGGTGTTCAGTCAGTAGATATGGCGCTGGTTGATGGAAAATATAAAGCTTCAGTTCCAAGAGGAAAGGTAGGAGATGTAGTAAAATATTATGTCGTTGCTACCGATAATACAGGTCTGGCATCTTATTATCCTGAAGACGGAACAAATAATCCTGCCGAATTTATGGTTGCCGGTGGTTTAGAAGAAGTTAATTTTGCTGGCACAGAAGCAGGTAACAGAGGGGAAGTTACCTTTACTGTAACTCCATATTATCCTTCACAAGTTGACGAGATTAGATTATATTATCTTGAGGATGGTGAATTACAAGATGATGTAAATGATGATAAACATAAAGTTGTCTTAGCTAAAAATGGTGAAGTTTATGAGGGGGTTATACCTGAACAAAATACCAATGATGTAATTAGTTATTACTTAAGAGTTGAATATCTTGATGGTACTAAAACATACTTTCCAATGGAGGAAAAAGATGCAGATGGTAATGTTATCAGTGATTTTAATCATGATTATGGTACAACCTGGCCAAGCTATACTGTAGAAGAAAAATCTTATAATCCTGTGGTAGATACTACCGTTAACTATACCGAAGGTCCTTTGACCAGTGTGGTTTTCCCGTCTAATCCGGTTCCGGGAACCGATATCAATGTGGTATTGGCATATTCAACAACAGATGTTGTTGCTGAGGCAAGGATTTATTTTGATGTAGGTGATAATCCGGTTTATGATAAAAAGAATAAAGTTAAAGGGGAAGATGATGCATCATTTACTCAAACCGGTGTAACCATCAATCTAAAAGATGTAGTTGCAGAGAGTGGTCTGGCAATTGGAGAAACCGGCAATAAAACATCTTTCTATGTTCGTATTGCAACAGAAGATGCTTCAGGTAATGCTATTGCTGAATATTATTATGGAAGTGATGGTAAAATGTATGTTGATGAAACTCCCGGTGGAGGATCTAAGGATGAATCAGATGCATTTAAAGCCAATCCGGCTATCTGGAATGTGCTAACTGTTCAATAATTAAAATAAGATCAGTTCACAATTTAGTTGTGAACTGATCTCTTTAAATGCTATTATCCAAAATTCATATCATCAGAATATTTATATCAGTTATCATTCTTACTACTGTCTTTTCATGTAGTGATAATTCTGATGAATTTATACCTGCTGGTGATCAGCTGGAGCTTATTACTAAATATAAACTTGATGTCTTGGAGCCTTCGGGTTTGGCCATTGATAAATCAGGTATGGTTTTATATACGGTAAGTGATCATAGTAATAAAGTATATAAAATATCAACTGAGGGTGATATAATAAAATCATTTGATTATTCAGGGAATGACCTGGAAGGCGTATCGGTTTATAAAGATAAAAAATTATTGCTGGCCGAAGAAAGGTTAAAAGAAATTATAGTTCTTGATATGTCGAATGGAAATATTAAAAGAAACAGAATTTCTTATCATAATAATGATGAAAACAGTGGAATAGAAGGAGTAGCCTATAATTCAAATGACGGTAGTATTTTTATTTTAAATGAAAAGGATCCGGGATTATTGATGAGACTACGCTTTGATTTTTCAATAATTAAATCTTATGATCTGACTTTTGCTTCCGATTATTCGGGGGTATTTCACGATAGTGAGAAGAATGAATTATGGATCGTGAGCGATCAAAGTAAAACGATTAATAAATGTACTCTTACCGGAGTCAAACAAAAAAGTTACTCGGTTCATATTAATAAAGTTGAAGGAATAGCATTATCAAATGATAAAATTTATGTGGTTAGTGATGCAGATGCATATCTATATGTTTATAAAAGACCACAGTAATTAATTTAAAAGAATAAAAAAAGAAAAAAATTATGGCAAATTCAGAAATGAAAATTGGTGAGATCTCTAAACCGAGATTTGAATTTAGAACTTTTGGGCAGAATTTTGATGAATCAGCTTTTTTAATGGGGCGTTTATCAGTTCCTGTACCCAAAAAAGTATGGGAAAGAGAATCTGATGAGATCTATATTGTATCTAAAACCAACGATATCAATAATACAAAGATCCGGGATGGTAAAATGGATATTAAAACCTATGTACAGACCGTTGACGGATTAGAACAATGGAATCCGTTGATGAAAGGAGAATTTCCTATCTCAAAAGAAGTACTTGAAAATGATGTTTTTCCAGCTTTTCAGGTAGATATGCCTGTATTGGATCAGGATACTTATACCTTGGATGAATTCCTGACAATAATCGATGCGCATGCTGATCTTCAGGGTGTAAGGGTGCATAAACAACGTTTTGGATATATGGTGAACAATACCATTTGTGAGGTTGGTAATGTATTGATCAACGGTGCAAAGCTGGTTACCATCAATTCAGAATCCACAGAAGTGGAAGATATTGCAAAAACGCTGGAAAATGTAAAACTTACAGGAGTAGAAAATATTAACTACCTTCAGGCAATTAAAAGAGTGATCGGCTGGATCAACAAGCCTTTAGCAAACTAAACGAGTATTAAAAACATTTATACAATGGCAAATCAAGAAATAGAAAAAAAATTCCTTGTCAAAGGTGATTTTAAACCTTTTGTTGTAAAGGAAACCCGAATTACACAGGGCTATTTATCTTCAGTTCCTGAAAGAACTGTAAGGGTAAGAATTAAAGGAGAAAAAGGATTTTTAACCATTAAAGGAATTGGTAATGCCAGTGGTGCATCGCGTTTTGAATGGGAAAGAGAGATCTCTATTGAAGATGCAAAAGAGCTTCTGGAACTTTGTGAACCCGGAGTGATTGATAAAACGAGATATATTGTCAAGGCTGATGGTGATCTTGTATTTGAAGTAGATGAATTCTATGGAGATAATAACGGGCTCACAGTTGCCGAGATTGAATTACCAACCGAAGATACTCCTTTTACCAAACCGGAATGGCTGGGAGAAGAGGTAACCGGTGATGTAAAATATTTCAACTCAATGTTGATGAAAAACCCGTACAAGAACTGGTAATTTAAAAGTAGTTCGATTGCGTTATTTTTGTTAAAGCAGGAGTAAAATGTATATGTTTTGGGGGAATATATACAAAAGGTCTGTAAAACGGATTGTCCTTTTTGCGAGATTCAGAAATAGCACAATTGAACTGCTGTTTTTTAAGCAGAAGAATTATAATGATTAAAAATATTTAATAATGACTGAAGAAATTAGGAGAGAAGAAGATTTTGATGTGCTGGATATGAAGAATTACCGTATGGAAAAACTACCGGTAAGGGAAAAATCCAAATTTGAAAAATTCTTAATGAAGATCGGGGCTCCTCTGGCCATTATCGCCTTTATATTGATCCTTTATGTTTTTGATTTTTCTTTTCTGCATAATTTTGATGTAGAAAAACTCAGTGCCAGTGCGAGAAAGAATTACGATCTGATCGGAATGGAAAATTTTATCCATTCCAATAAGGCCATGCTTGCGATCTTTGTAGCCTCACTGATATTGTGGATCACTGAAGCAATACCCAATTATTTAACTTCTCTTATTCTGATCATTACATTGGTGCTTACCAAAACCTTGCCTGAAGTAGATGCATACCACCAGCTGGGACATAAAGTAATGTGGTTGAATATTATGTCGTTTATTTTGGCCAGTATGTTGGTGGCGACAGGGGTAGCAAAACGATTTGCACTTTGGTTTATTATTAAATTCGGGCATAATGCCAATTCGGTAATTTTTAGTTTTCTGGTAATCAATGTAGTACTTTCATTGTTTATTTCGGCAACGACCGCTAAGGCTGCCATCCTTTTGCCTGTTTTTATGGTTGTGGCAGCTATTTACGGGGCAACCAGTAAATCAAAAAATAATTTCGGAAGAAATATTCTTTTACAGAATCTTTTCCAGAACAATATGGGGGCGAGCTCGTTCCTTACCGGGTCCGGAGCAAATTTGCTGGCAGCTTCACTGATTGCAGGAGCTATAGGTACCGATATATTTTTCTCACAATGGATGACAGCAGCTTTTCCCGTGGCTTTGTTGCTGATGATCATAGGATGGTTTGTCGGTGTAAAAATTATCTTTCCGCTAAGTCCTGAAGAGAAAAAACCCCATATTGAAGGAGGGATGGACAGTCTTAAAAAAGAGCTCGATAAATTAGGGCCGGTGAGTAAAAATGAGATCAAATCATTGATCATTTTTGGTTCTATCCTCGCCTTGTGGGTTACTGATAAATGGCATGGAATAAGTCCTACTGCAGTAGCCTTTGTTGGTGGTATTGTTGCTTTGTTGCCTAATATTGGTATTGTAAAATGGAATGATGTGGATATCCCCTGGCACCTCTTACTTTTCTCGGCAGGAGCCTATACACTGGGAGCCGGATTTAAAGTAACAGATTTGCCTCAGATCTCTGTAAATGCTGCTTTTGATGCGATGGGTTTTGGAGCAGATACTCCATTTTGGCTTTTATATGTTGTGCTAACCGGAGGAATGGTATTCAGTGCGCTTTTTATGCAATCTAAAACGATGAGATCAATGATATTTGTCCCTATTGCCATTGGAGTAGCTGTCCGTTTTGGTTTTCCTGTTATGAGCCTTGCTTTTCCTGTCGCTATGTTAATTGAACATGTTTATGTACTCCCATTTAACAGTAAACCTGCCTTACTTTTATACTCTACGGATATGTACAGTATGACCGATGGTTTTAAGTACGGAATCACTATGCAGATCATTGCCTGGGGAATGTCGATCTTAATGGCAATGACCTATTTTAAATGGCTGGGTATTACCCCTAACGGACTTTTTTAAGGTTTTTTTGTTTTGGTTTTATAGTATGGAGTTTCAGGTTTAACTTTATTCCTGAAGCTGTATATAAATAATTAGTAGTGAAATATGATCAGAAGCGGAATAAAGATACATGATAAATTCTCGGTAGTAATCGATGTCACCTACGATAAACTTTTTAATAGGAAGAAATCAAAATACACTACCATAACCTATCTTTTTCTGTCTGATAGTCTGAATATCAATAAAGAAACCTATCCGGAAACGAAATTTTACAATGATGTAAGATTGTTTGTAAAATATGATATTCCGAATTATTCATTGGATGATATTAATAAAGGAGATCATTCTCTGTTAAAAAATCTTGTTGAGAATACAGAGAATTTCATCTTAAATACCAATAAAAAGAACCGTTCTCTTTATACGGATCAGGTAAAAATGTTTGCAGCTACTTTTAGTGGTATATTGAGGAAAGAGAATGAAAAATTTTGCAGATCGAGAAATCCTAAGATACCTCAGATTCACGAATTTTTAACTAAAATAGCTTCTGTTCTGCGTGATTTCAGAATTCTTGTTGAGAAGATCAAAAAGACCTCGCTGGAAAGAAAGGATAAAAGAGTGCTGATGTATGCAGATGAACATATAAGTAATGTGGTAGAGTTTCAGATGATGGAACTGTACAATTATTTGAAAAGAAAGCATACGGATCAAAAAGAACTCGATCAGGTTGTAAAGCTGATCAATCAGGAGCAAAAGTATAAAAAGCAAAAGGCTTATTCTTCGCTTAAAGATAAAAATGTAAATCCTGATGAACTTCTATATCGCAGAAACCAGCTGAAAAAATTTATTGAGGATGTATTTTATCTTAACCGCGATGTTAGGGTTGATGGTGCAATAGTTCAGCAAACACTGCTGGCTCTGGCTGCCGGACTTGCCATGGTATTTTCAACCGGAATAGCTTTTTATTACCAGCAGGTTTATGGTAATTTCACTATCCCCTTTTTTATTGCACTGGTAGTTAGTTATATGTTGAAAGACCGGATAAAATGGCTGATGGGATTGTTGCTCGTAAGTAAATCGAATAGTTTTTATTACGATTATAAAATCCGGATCAACAATTCCTTAAATAAGAAGATCGGGGTTATGAAAGAGAATTTTGTTTTTGTACCTATTAAAAAGCTGGGTAAAAAGATAAAAGCACACCGTTTAAAAGACCGTATAATAGAAACGGAGGAACACTATCTTCATGAAAAGACCATTCAGTACAAGAAGAAGATCGTGATCTACCCCAAACGATTTAGTAATGATCTTCCAGATAAGAATATTCTGGGACTGACTGATATCACGAGATTTAATTTTCACCGATTTATTCAGTATATGGATGATCCGAAGAAGGATTATATTCTGATAAAAAAAGGAGAAATCTACAATAAGGTGGCTAACAAAATCTACCATATCAATCTCATACAGAAATATTATACCGAGGAGGGAATTCAATTTATCAGATACAGGATCATTATCAACAGAAATGGTATCAAACGTATTGAAAAAGTACCTTTGGATAAATTATAAGCCTTTTTCTTCCCGGCTGTTTTGCTGAATAATAAAAAGGGTTTAGGTTTTTACGATGAATATTTATATTTTAGAGAAATCATTTGTGAATGATTCAGATCAATACCTGAAATATATTCTGTTTAAAGTATAATTTTTAATCCTTTTACATTCAGGCTAAGTTTCTCATAAATAATAACTCTTAATAATAATCGTGATGAAAGATCTTAAAACTACCAATACTTTATTGTTATCCCAGTTGTTTTTTATGTGTTGAAATTATTATCGTTTATTTTTATTCCTTTGGCACTTTCCATGTCCATTTCGGTATTGTTTCTTCCTTTAATGAGGTGGCTGCAAAAAAGAAAAATCCCCAGAATGATCAATGTAGGGATTGTGGTATTGATTGTTTTCGTTGTCTTCTGGGCTGTTATTAAAATTATGATCCTATCGAGTGCAGAGGTGGTAGGGCATAGTGAAGCCTTTTTGAGTAAAGCAAAATTCAAAATTGATGATTTGGTTTTAAATATCGAAAATCTGTTAGGGAGTAAGATTGTTGGGAGTAGAGAGTTGTTCAGTCGTGTGATCCATAATATCGATATGGCCGGAAAATTTGGCCCCACATTGGAATATTTCAGAGGAACTCTAACGATGATTATGATGACCGCCTTTTTTGTTATCCTTTGGCTGGCTGAATCAATTAATGTGGAGCAGATCATTAAAAGTATGATGACCGAACATAAATTTTCCTCAGTTAAAGCTTTTATGGAAATTGAAAAAAAACTGATCACTTTCGTGAAGGTAAAGGTAGTTGTGAGTTTGATGATTGGACTTGGAGTTGGGCTGGTTTGTTATTTCTTTGGAGTTAGCTTTGCTATCTTCTGGGGCTTGTTTGCCATGATGGGAGTTTATATTCAAATGATCGGTCCGTTGGTTCAGATCCTCGTTTTGGCACTTTTTGCCATGGTTGAACTGGATATAAGTGCAAAATATCTCTTCTTCCTGATCAGCATGATCTCTGTTCATGTTTTGGTGGGCAGTGTTTTAGAACCTATTTTTATGGGAAAATCGTTCTCTATTAATGTGATTACCATCTTGATCATGTTGATGTTATGGGGATATATCTGGGGGATTTCGGGTATGGTATTGTCAATTCCTATAACTGTTTTGATCAAGATAATTCTTGAACAGTTTCCTTCAACAAAAGGTCTTGCCATTTTAATGTCGGGAAAAGATGAGTTTGAAAGTAATGTATAATAAACAAGTATTAGAATTGTTAATCAAGTTATGAGGTATTTTTTTAAAATCAGACTTATATTTGCTGTATGAAAGCAGAGATAATTACCATAGGGGATGAGATCCTGATCGGACAGATTACCGATACCAATTCAAAATGGATTGCCGAAAGGCTGAATGAGATTGGTATTTCAGTCTATCAGATCACTTCTATTCAGGATGACCGGCAACATATTTTAAAAGCTCTGGCTGAAGCTGAGAAGAATGCAGATATCATTCTTCTTACGGGTGGTTTGGGACCTACCAAAGATGATATTACCAAACATACTTTGACGGCATATTTTAATGACAGGCTGGTGTTGAATGAAAAAGTGCTGAAACATATCAGGGAACTTTTTGCCAGGATGAACTTTGCACCCACTGATTTTGACCGGCAACAGGCTATGTTGCCTGAAAAGGCCGTTGCACTGGAGAATAAAATAGGAACAGCGGCTGGCATGTGGTTTGAAAAGAATGGAAAAGTATTTGTTTCTATGCCGGGGGTACCTACTGAGATGAAAGGTTTGATGTTAAATGAGGTCTTACCCCGTTTGAAAAATAATTATAAATTGCCTTATATTGTTCATAAAACCATTTTAACCTACGGTATGAATGAAAGTAATGTGGCAAGTTTGCTGGAAGACTGGGAGAATCAATTACCTGATTTTATAAAATTTGCCTATTTACCATCGTATGATCGTCTCCGATTGCGTTTTACAGCTCATGGAGAAGATAAGCAAATGCTGGAGGATGCCATAGATGTGGAAATTAAAAAACTTCACCATATTTTAAGGGATCTGATTGTAGGGGTTGATGAAAATGATCTGATTGAGGTGGTTTTAAACCGGAAAATGACTCAAAAGGGAATCACTTTAAGTACGGCAGAAAGCTGTACCGGAGGAAATATTGCAAAAATGATCACTGCAATTCCGGGGGCATCCAATTTTTTTACAGGTTCATTGGTAGCTTATTCGGCAAAGATCAAAGAGGAAATTCTGAAGATTTCACCGGATACTATAAAAAAATATACAGTAGTGAGTAAGGAGGTTGTACAAGAAATGGCCTTAAAATGTATCAAGCTTTTTCAAACGGATTATGCTGTAGCAACTACCGGGAATGCTGGTCCTACAACGGATAAAACAGATAAAAGTGTTGGAGTTGTGTTTATCGCTATTGCTTCCCCGAATGGGATTAGCGTGGAAGAATTTAATTTTGGGCAACCCCGTGAGAAAGTAATTCGCAGAGCTTCCGCTAAAGCTCTGGAAATGTTGAAAAAAGAAATTGAGAAAAACACTTAAAATAGTTTGTGAGATTGGTAAAGAATTTATATTTTTGCACCTCGTTTTGAAATTACAAATAAAAAAGTAAGAAATGTCAAGAGTTTGTGAGCTTACCGGAAAAAAAGCGATGGTTGGAAACAATGTTTCCCATGCGCTGAATAGAACCAAAAGGAAATTCAATGTTAATTTAGTTAAGAAACGTTTCTATCTTCCTGAAGAGGATAAATGGATTACCTTAAAAGTTTCAACAAGAGCTTTAAAGAAGATCAATAAAAACGGTATTGAGGCAGTGATTAAAGAAGCAAGAGCTAAAGGATATCTGAAAAAATAAAATAAGATGGCAAAAAGTAAAGGTAATAGAATACAGGTGATTTTAGAATGTACTGAACATAAGGCTTCGGGTATGCCTGGTACATCTAGATATATTACAACTAAGAACAAAAAAAATACTCCTGATAGATTAGAATTGAAAAAATTCAACCCTATCTTAAAGAAAATGACCGTTCATAAAGAGATAAAATAATTAAGTCATGGCAAAAAAATCAGTAGCATCGTTACAAACAGGATCAAAAAGGTTAACAAAAGCCATTAAAATGGTTAAATCTCCCAAAACCGGAGCTTATACTTTTGTAGAGTCTATTATGGATCCATCTAAGGTAAATGAGTTTTTAAGTAAAAAATAATTTACATAGTACATATAAAATAAGAAGCTACTTTCTTTCTTGAGAGTAGCTTTTTCTTTGTTATATTTGTAATCAGTTAAAAATCATATAAACAAAGCCTTCATTATGAGTTTATTTAAAAAAATTTTTTCAAAAGAAAAGAAAGAAACATTAGATAAAGGACTTGAAAAAAGTAATACATCTTTTTTTAATAAACTGTCAAAAGCAGTTGCAGGAAAATCAACTGTAGATGATGAGGTTTTAGATGATCTGGAAGATGTACTTATCGCTTCGGATGTTGGAGTTGACACCACATTGAAAATTATCAAAAGAATTGAAGCGCGTGTTGCCAAAGATAAATATTTTGGAACCGATGAACTGAATAAAATACTGCGCGAAGAGATTGCAGCCTTGCTGGCACTGACCAATGTAGGTAATGAAACCGATTTTAATATTCCTGAGGACAGAAGGCCATACGTGATCATGGTAGTTGGCGTTAATGGAGTGGGGAAGACCACAACCATTGGGAAATTAGCGGCACAGTTTAAGAAAAAAGGATTAAAAGTTGTACTGGGAGCGGCGGATACTTTCCGTGCAGCTGCCATTGATCAGCTACAGGTCTGGGCCGACCGTGTGGATGTACCTATAGTAAAACAGTCTATGGGGAGTGATCCTGCCTCGGTTGCCTATGATACAATCCAGTCGGGGGTAAGTCAGAATGCCGATGTAGTTATCATTGATACTGCCGGAAGATTACACAATAAAGTCAACCTGATGAACGAACTCTCTAAGATCAAAAGGGTGATGCAAAAAGTTACTCCTGATGTTCCTGATGAGGTTTTACTCGTTTTGGATGGTTCTACAGGGCAAAATGCTTTTGAACAGGCCAAACAATTTACCAAAGCTACTGAAGTTACCTCCCTGGCCATTACAAAACTTGATGGTACAGCTAAAGGGGGTGTGGTGATTGGAATTTCCGATCAGTTCCAGATTCCGGTAAAATATATCGGTGTTGGTGAGAAAATAGATGATCTGCAGGTATTTAACAAAATTGAGTTTGTGGATTCTTTCTTTAAATAGGATGCTGATTAAAAATTGTCAAGTCTATCCCTCTTCGCTCTTATAAAGAATTATTTTACAGAGAAAAACGGAGTAGCTTAGAGTAATTTACTTCATTTATAATACCACCTGCTTAGCTGGCGGTAATGCTCTATCGGCTTTGCCTGATCTTATACTCCGGTAGGTTTCTAAAACCTACCAGGTCTCTCAAAATTATCAAAATTTTGCAAAGGTTTTATCATTTATTCTTTAAGTAATCTTCCCACCACAAAAGATAGGCTTCATTTGTAACATTAACGGGTAAATTCCGTTTAATTTTCCATATACTGTCCATATATGCCATTCTTTTTTTCCAGAAATCTATTTCCTTTTGATCTTCCGGATAGGTTGCCAGATCTACTTCTTCTAACCACTTATTCAGTTTGAGTCTTAGTTTATTTAAAATGTCAGAATATTCTCTGTTTTCAGCTAGATTATGTACCTCATCCGGATCTTTTGATAGATCATATAATTCTTCAGAAGGCCGTTGATCATTCATAAAATTCATTTGAACCTGTGTTAATTTTCCCTGTTTTTTTAACACTTCCATAAGTACGATATCAGGATACATATTTCGCTTGTAAGCATTGTACTGCGTATAGGGTTTATCGGGGTAGAAATTACGAATATATTTAAACTTTCCATCCTGAACAGACCGGATTCTATCTACTGTCTCATCCCTACGGTCACGCATTGTGTACAGTTCTTTTCTGGGTTGGTATTTTCCTAAAAAATTTTGCCCTTGCATATGATCCGGTTTTTTAATACCAGCCAGTTTAAGGGATGTAACGGAAAGATCAATGTTACTTATCAATTCTTTTCTTCTTTCGCCTGCAAATTTCTTATTGGGATATTTAACCAAGAGTGGTGTTTGTGTACCTCCATTGTATAAAAATTGTTTATTTCTAATCATTGGCCTTCCCTGGTCACCAATAAAAAAAATATAAGTATTGTCTTCCAGGCCTTCCTCTTTAATCCGCTTTAAGATCTTACCAACTTTTTTGTCAACTTGCTGGATGGTTTCCAGGTAAAGAGCCCAGTCTTTGCGTGCGACCCAGTGATCCGGAATATAAGAAGGCAGTTTTACTTTTGATTCATCAACAGGATTTTCTTTATCACAAACAAAAGGTCTGTGTGGATAATGAATCTGTATCTGCCCGAAAAAGGCTTGTCCTTTTTTACGCTGGCTCCAATCTGTTCCATCAAAAATTTTATAATTGGTTTTAAAGTTATAGTCCTTTTTTCCCGGTTTGTTTTTGTTGTTTACACTACCATTAAAAGTAAAATAGCCGGCCTCTTCAAAATATTCTGTGATTACCCTTATATTTTTAGGTAAGATTTTTTTTGCTTTGGTCCTTGTACGGTGTTGATGACTGTTTATGCTTACCGGATACATTCCTGTTATCATTGCAGATCTGCTTGGAGAACAAACAGCCGTAACGGTATGACAATTTTCAAAAAGAATAGATTCTTTAGCAAATGCATCTAAATTTGGAGTGTAAACCAAAGAATCTCCATAACAACCTAAATCAGTTCCAAGATCATCTGCTATAATCCAAAGGATATTGGGTTTTTGTATCTCTCTTTTTTTATTTGAATAACTTTGTATTAAAAAAAATGCAGGTAGAAGTAACACTAAAGAAGTGTAGAGGGATCTTTTTTTCATTTGTTGTATGTTAATTTACAGAGGATCATTGTAACTTTTTTAAGATCAGTTAATAGAAATCAAGTTCTGAAATAGCAGCGGTATTTTTACCTCCTGCAATTACTTTTGATTCGATTTGAATATATCTTGTGATCAGCGGTTTTTTAAAAAGATGGTTTCGTGTAACCGGGTTATTGATCAGGTTTCCAAAAGTAAATTCTTCTGCTTTCTTCCAGTTTTTACCATCCTTACTAATCAGAATTACTCCTTTTTCTATCATACCTCCGGGATGTTCTTTTTGGGGAGTATAGGAAAATCCTTTAAGATTATATTTTTTTCCAAGATCTATAGCAATAAAATGTCTGTTGTTCTTATTAGGATAAGATTGCCAGTAGGTATTCTTATAGGCATCAAATGCATAAGTGGCTTTGTGTCTCTTTTTTTCACTGTCGGCCGAGATCAGTTTCCAGTTCTTTTTAACTGGTCCAAAGACTTTACTGGCTACCGTTCCTTTTTCCTGATGGACCTCTGCAACAGCTTTTACTTCACCTAAAGGCAAAAAGAAACTTTTGGTATAGATCTCCCATTTTCCTCCTGGCTTATTACCATCTGTAGAATACAGTATTTTTAGTCCGTTATTGATATTTATTAATGCATTTTCTCCATGAGGTTTCCATCTGAATTCGTGTTTTTTGGGTTGAATACTAACCATGCCTTCAAAATCTCTTATGAAGGATAATTCGGGTGGTTGCGTTTTGTAATAATGAGCTGAAATATGTGAAACAGCCGGATAAAACCTTGATTCTAATATTCTTAATCTAAATTGATTAGAGGTAATTTCCGGAAAGCGGAGAATCCTTTTATAGCCAATATTACTGGCTGTTGCAATTTCTTTCCAGTGATTATCTATCCAGGCATCAAGCGCATGTTTTTCAACCCGTTCTCCATGGGTTCGGATGGCTTCGCCGATCATAAGACGGTTGATGGTAACCGGTTCTTTGGTTTTTATAATTATTTCCTTTGGTTTATGATCGAGTACAATAAAACTGTCGGGGTTGTTATCTAAAACCTTTTTAGGACCGGAAGCAATTTTAAACAGATCTTTACCATAGGTTTCTTTTATCCATTTGCCTACCTCTTCTAAAACACTTACATCCTCGGGCGAGAATTTACCTTCCCTGTTGGGAGGGATATTCAGTAAAAAAGTGGAATTTCCGCCTACAGAGCGTTCATAAATATCAAAAACATCATCAGCACTGCGTACTTTCTGATTTGTATCATCTCTGTAAAACCAGCCTTCTCTGATCGATGTATTGGTTTCTGCCTGTTGATAATGTAAATATTTTGCTTGATATAATTTTTCTCTGCTCCCTATATCCTTTGCAGTGATATCGGCAAAATGATTCAATCCTTCCGGATCTTCCTGATATGGAATGACATTCCATTCCGTATCTCTTGTAGCGCCCGATTCATTTCCGCACCAGCGAATGTCCTGTTTTCCAAAAACCACAGCTTTGGGTGCCAGTTTATGGATGAGTTCTTTCCATGCCAGATAGTTGTATCTTTGTCCTCCTTTTCGTTTTGGGTGTGCTCCGTCAAACCACACTTCATAGATCGGGCCGTATTCTGTGAGTAATTCGAAAAGCTGGTTTAGAAAATATTCGTTGTAATCATCCACAGAAAAGGTAAAAGTAGTTTTATTCTTAAACGGACGTCCTTTAACAGGACGTGGAATGGTTCTTTTGGTATGTTTGCTGAGGTTCCCGTAAAGGCCTTCTTTATTCTCCATCTGATAAAGATCAGCCGGAGAGAGATAGATCCCTAATTTTAAACCGTATTTTTTGCAGGATTCCGACAGGTCTTTTAAAATATCCCCTTTACCGTTCTTAAAAGGTGTTGACATGATGCCATGATCGGTATATCTGCTTTGCCATAGTACAAATCCATCGTGGTGTTTTACTGTAAGAATAACCATTTTCATTTGAGCATCTTTCATGGCTTTACACCACTGATCTGTATCGAGATTCTTTAAATCGAAGATCTTCGGATCTTCCTTTCCGTTTCCCCATTCCATCCGGGTAAATGTATTCGGGCCAAAGTGAATAAATGCGATAAATTCGTTTTTAAGAGCTTTATACTGGTTTTCTGAAGGTACAACATGTGCTGCCTTTAAAACAATAGAATCTTTGGTGTCAGTACTGTCTATTTTAATGTTGTTTGACACCGGCATAAGTAGTGACAGGTCATCTTTTTTTTGATTGCACGACGTTAGAATCAGTAATAAAAGAGCAAAATATGTAATTTTCTTCATCTGATAATTATTTAGAAATTT
>JANTGS010000050.1 GCA_024762795.1 Flavobacteriaceae bacterium
AGGTTATACTTTAGGCTCAAACAGGCTCATTCAGAAGGTCTAAGAATTCAACTGATTTGGCTTCCATCTGATAAACGAGCTTATTGGTCTTTACCACAAGGTGGTTGTAAGCGATATACGAAATAATTCCTACAATAAGCCCTGCAACTGTTGTAGTCATAGCTGTGTATAATCCATCACTTAAAAGCTTGATATCTATCTGTCCTCCCGAATTTGCTATTTCATGAATGGCAACAATCATACCAATTACTGTTCCCAGGAATCCTATCATCGGGGCTGCCCCTGCAATGGTTGCCAGAACACTTACGTTCTTTTCAAGTTTGTAGATCTCTAATTTACCTGTATTTTCAATGGCTTTATTGATATCGTCAAGAGGTTTTCCAATACGTGAAATCCCTTTTTCGATCATTCTGGCCACTGGTTTATCATTGCTGGCACTAAGTACTTTTGCGGCTTCAATATTTCCGTTGAGGATATTGTCCTTGATCTGATTCATAAAATTCTTATCGATCTTCGAAGCTGCCTTGATAGTAAAAAAACGTTCAAAATAAATATAAAGAGCAATGATAAGTAAGACAAAAAGTAGAGCAATAATGATCTGTCCTCCAAGCCCTCCGTCTCTTATAAGATTAAATATTGATAATGTTTTTTCTTCAGATATTGTTTCATCTACAATTTCCTGAGCTGCAGCTGCATTTTGCTGAATAAGTAACAACATATTGTTTCTTTAAAAAAGGTTTAATAACTGAACGATTTTAAACGTTTAAAATTGTCCGTTCTTCAAGGTTTGATCAGCGATTTATGTTAAAGTTTTGTTATATAAAATTTCTTAGAACATTCTAAAGAACATAAAGGCAACAGCTCCTATAAGATAACCTATTACTGCCAGGGGTGTGATCTTCTTTAAATACCAGAAAAAATTGATCTTTTCCATTCCCATGGCAACTACACCGGCAGCTGAACCGATGATCAGCATACTTCCTCCGGTACCTGCTGCATAAGCCACAAAATGCCATAATTCATGATCCAAAGGTTCAGAAAACATACCGATACTGGCTGCTACCAGTGGCACATTATCTATAACTGCTGAGGCAACTCCAAGAATAAGAACTACAAGATCAGAAACAGGAACTCCTCCTGCTGTCTCAGCCATTTCTGTTCCCAGCATAGGCACATTTTCACTTAAATAACCCGCAAAGTGAAATAAGGCCCCAATAGATTCCATAGCGGCTACAGCCATTAAAATTCCGAGGAAGAATAAAATACTTGGCATTTCAATTCTGGATAAGGCCTTGTGTACAGGACTGTAATGCGCTTCTGCATCTGATTCCTGACTGACTTCCGATATGGATATTTTGGCAGCACTATAGATCTCAGCAAAAATAGCTACAACTGAAAGAGAAAGCATCATTCCAATATAAGGAGGCAGGTGCGTAATCGTTTTAAATACAGGAACAAACATAATAGCACTTAAACCGAGATAGAACATGGTCTTGCCGTGTTTGGTAACCCCATCTTCAACTTCATCTTCATCAAAAGATATATTCCCCTTAAAAGGCTTCATTCTTGAAGCGATTAATACAGGTATTACAATTGATAATAGTGAGGGTATAAAGAGATGCTCCACCAATCTGGAGGTTGTAACCTTTTTAGCAATCCATAACATTGTGGTGGTAACATCACCAATTGGTGACCAGGCTCCACCGGAATTAGCTGCTATAATGATTAAACCTGCAAACCATATTCTGTCCTCACGCGATTTCATGATCTTCCTTAAGATAGTGATCAGTACTATGGTTGCTGTCAGATTATCAATAATAGCTGAAAGAAAGAAGGCTAAAAGAGAAAATACCCATAATAACCGCACCTTACTTTTTGTCCTTATAAAAGATTTGATAGTGGCAAAACCATTAAAATAGTCGATAATTTCTACAATGGTCATAGCTCCGATCAGGAATGTAAGGATCTCAGCTGTTTTCCCAAGATGATGCAACAAGATCTCTTCTATATGAACCGGTATAAGTTTGTGCAAAGCTGCATCTACTTCAAAGACATCGAGATGTCCTAACGAAATGATCGCCCAACTCACTGCCATCATGGCCAGTGCCGGAATTAATTTATCAATTTTTAAATTATGCTCTAAAGTAATTGCCAGATAACCTAAAACAAAAATAAGTATTACGAGTGACTCCATTATTAAAAAATTTTGCTAAATATAAGAATTAATACATATTGATCTTAAAATATCCTACAAATAATCATAATAATTCTTTTAAGGCAATCTCCAAGGCAGTTTTTGATAACGCTGTTTTTTCCGGATGACTCTTATAAACACGCTCTAAAGCCTTTTCAATGGTCTTTGATGTATCTTCAAAAATATCTTTATCCAGCATGGGTAAATGTACTTTTTTCTCCATTAAATAAGCAAAAACCCTGGCAATCCCACAATTTGATATAAAATCGGGTATCAGACTTACACGCTTATCCGTATATTCCATAATCGGTCCGAAGAAAATTTCCTTATCCGCAAATGGCACATTGGCTCCCGGTGAAATAACTTCCAGTCCGGTTTCGATCATCGTCTTGATCTGATCATGAGTAACCAAACGTGACGCCGCTGCAGGAATAAAGATCTCGGCGGGTAGCGACCAGATTTTCTCATTCATTTCCTCAAAGGGAATCATTTGTTTTTCATGTAATACATTACCATCTTTATGCAAAAAGAATTCCTTGATCTCTTTCATAGAGTAGCCATCGGGATTCATCAATCCTCCAACCTTGTCGATAATTCCAACTACTTTGGCACCCAGCTGCGTTAAATAATAAGCCGCTGCAGATCCTACATTTCCAAATCCCTGAACAATAGCTCTTTTTCCTTTGATATCTCCCCCGTATATATTGTAATAATGCTTCACTGCTTCGGCAACACCATAACCGGTTAACATATCGGCCACCGTATATTTTCTTTTCAGATCAGGAGAATATCTTTCATCTTCCAGAACTTTAACCACTCCATGCCTAAGCTGACCGATCCGGTTGATCTTTTCTGCTTCAGTAGGTTTAAAGTGTCCGTTAAAAACGCCTTCCTGAGGATGCCATACTCCGGATTCTTCCGTAAGCGGAATCACATCATGAATTTCGTCAACATTCAGATCACCACCCGTACCGTAATAATATTTTAACAATGGGGTCACTGCTTTATACCATCTTTTAAGCACTTCACGCTTTCGCGGATCATTGGGATCAAAATTAATTCCCGACTTTGCTCCGCCAATGGCAGGTCCGGAAACCGTAAATTTAACTTCCATGGTCTTAGCCAGCGACAATACCTCATTTATATCCAAACCCTTACGCATTCTTGTACCTCCTCCGGCAGCACCTCCGCGCAGGGAGTTGATAACTGTCCATCCTTCTGCTTCCGTTTTCTGATCACGCCAGTGAAAAACTATTTCAGGCGGTTTATTCTCATATTTTTTAAGTAGATCTTTCATTGTGTATTGATTTGTGTAATTATTATAAACTTTTATTGATTTTCAATTTAAAACCGGATCCTAAACCTTATACACCACTCCGCTGCTGTGATCTTTTCGAGCTCCTGTAACATTTTTCAGGCAATTCACTTCCTCCTGATCCTTTAAAACCCCAAGTAAGGCAAAGATTAAAGCCTCTTTATAATCTATGATCTGCTTTTCAGGAATAATCACCTCAACATCAGTAAAATGACTGATCCTGCTGATCAAATGTGTATTAAATGCCCCGCCACCGGTTATCAGCACATTGTTCTTCTTTTCAATGATCTTATTCAGATTCAACACTCCGGCTATCTGATAGGCGGCATGCTCTGTAAAAGTATAAAGGAGATCTTCCAAAGACATGGAATATTGTTCAATCATTGGTAAAACCACGTCCACTACAAATTCATATCCCAAAGATTTAGGTTTTTCATCCGTATAGAAAGGGAGTTCATTTAGCTGATTGTATAATTGCTCATTCAGTTTTCCCTTAGAAGCCATCTGGCCTCCATCATCATATTCCAATCCTATTTTCCTGGTAAAGTGATTTAGAACAATATTTACAGGGGAAATATCAAAAGCGATTCTTTTTCCATCCTTTTCAAAAGAGATATTTGAAAAACCACCCAGATTCAAACAAAAATCATAATCGGCAAAAAGTAATTTATCTCCTATAGGAACCAAAGGGGCTCCCTGGCCGCCAAGAGCCAGATCCTGAGTTCTGAAATCGCAAATTACCTTAATACCGGTTTCTGCGGAGATCACCGAACCGTCACCAATCTGAAGTGTGTAATGTTGTTCCGGATTATGAAAAATCGTATGCCCGTGAGAGGCGATAAAATCGATCTGTTTTAAAGCGTTTTTATCGATAAATCTATTGATGATCTCTGAAAGGAATTTGCCGTAATCCACATGGGTTTTTACAAGATCCCTTCCCGAAAAACCAAAAGCAGCCTGTAATTTATTTTTCCACTTTTCGGAATAATTAACCGTTTCTGTTTGTAAAATTTCAAAAGAATATCCTTTATCCCTTTTAATTTTAACAAATATCAAATCTACACCATCCAGTGAGGTGCCACTCATCACTCCTATAACCCTCCAGAATTTATTTTTCATTATTTTGTAAAAGTACAAATTGATTTTGATAAATTCAGTATCTTTGAAACAAATCAATTAAAATAATTATCAGTAAATATTATGGAATTTAAACTCACAGAAGAACAAATAATGTTGCGAGATGCAGCTCGTGATTTTGCCAGAAATGAATTATTACCCGGAGTTATTGAACGTGATGAAAAAGGAATATATCCTGCTGAACAGATTGCAATGATGGGAGAACTCGGATTTCTGGGAATGATGGTCGATCCTAAATACGGAGGGGGAGGAATGGATACCGTTTCTTACACCCTTGCCATGGAGGAAATTTCTAAGATTGACGCTTCGGCTTCAGTTGTCATGTCGGTTAACAACTCCCTGGTATGCTGGGGTCTCGAAACCTTTGGTACTGAAGAACAAAAACAAAAATATCTGGTACCCCTGGCAACAGGAGAAAAAACCGGTGCTTTTTGCCTGAGCGAACCGGAAGCTGGAAGTGATGCCACTTCACAACGTACTACTGCTATTGATATGGGAGATCACTATATTATTAATGGTACAAAGAACTGGATCACAAATGGTGGTACTGCCGATGTCTTTTTGGTGGTTGCACAAACGCACAAAGAAAAAGGTCACCACGGAATCAACGCTTTTATTGTTGAAAAAGGTGCAGAAGGTTTTGTTCCCGGTCCAAAAGAAAACAAAATGGGCATCAGAGGATCTGACACCCGCTCTTTAATGTTTACTGATGTAAAGGTACCCAAAGAAAATCGTATTGGTGAAGATGGTTTCGGATTTAAATTTGCCATGAAGACCCTTTCCGGAGGGCGTATCGGGATAGCAGCACAAGCGCTGGGAATAGCCTCAGGATCTTATGAACTGGCCTTACAATATTCTAAAGAGAGAAAGGCTTTTGGAAGAGAGATCAGTAAACATCAGGCTATTGCATTTAAACTGGCCGATATGGCCACAGAAATTGAAGCCGCAAGAATGCTGATCCATAAAGCTGCCTGGGATAAAGATATGCATCAAAGCTATGATCTGTCCGGTGCTATGGCTAAATATTACGCTGCTGAAATGGCTATGCGCGTTACCACTGAAGCTGTTCAGATTCATGGAGGCTACGGGTATGTTAAAGAATACCACGTGGAAAGACTGATGCGCGACGCTAAGATCACACAGATCTATGAAGGCACTTCAGAAATTCAGCAAATTGTAATTTCAAGAGCTATTTTAAGAGATTAAATTTAAAAATCCTTATTTCTATATAAAAGAGGATAATTCCGGTATGGAATATCCTCTTTTTTAAGAGTTTTACTTGGATTAATTTTTTAGCTATGAAATATTCCACTCCGATTTACCTGATTTTTTTCATCTTCTCAACTACAATCTCAGCTCAAACCCTTAAAGGGAAAATTGTAGATCAAAAGAAAAAACCCATAGAAGAAGCATATATCTATAATAAAAAAACAGGGAGTCATGTTCATTCTGATAAAAGCGGTCAATTTAGTTTTACGAACATATCCAGAAATGACACTCTGTTTGTAAGTCACATCAATTTTAAAGATACTTTTGTTGTTATTAAAGATCCTTCTGTTTTTTACACAATCCAATTAGAAGAAAATCCTTCTGTTTTGGAAGAGGTCGTTATCAAACCTGAGATCAATACATTAAATCTTTTTACCGATATTGATATAGAACTGACTCCGGTAACTTCATCTCAGGATGTTTTAAGAAAAGTTCCGGGTTTATTCATTGGTCAGCATGCCGGGGGTGGTAAGGCTGAACAGATCTTTCTAAGAGGATTTGATGCCGATCACGGTACAGATGTAAACATTACAGTTGATGGAATTCCTGTGAATATGGTTTCCCATGCTCATGGACAGGGTTATGCCGATATGCATTTTCTTATTCCTGAAACCATTAAACGCCTCGACTTTGACAAAGGCTCCTATAATCCTGAAAAAGGAAATTTTGCTACGGCCGGCTATGTAAATTATGAAACCAAAAATAGTTTTGAACAAAATTCTGTAAGCCTTGAATACGGGCAATTTAACACATTTCGAATGGTAGGTCTTTTTAATCTGATCAATAAATCAAATCAGAAAGCCTATATTGCTTCAGAATACAGCTTAACTGATGGCCCATTTGAAAGTCCTCAAAATTTTAGCCGTTTTAACGTTATGGGAAAATACAGCTATATATTTGAAAATTCAGATGAATTATCATTCTTAATCTCCAATTTTACAAGTGAATGGGATGCTTCAGGACAAATTCCGCAACGTGCCGTTGACAATGGTTCTATTTCCCGTTTCGGATCAATTGATGATACCGAAGGCGGGCAAACCGGAAGAAGTAATTTCTTATTACATTTTAAAAAGAAAATCGATGAAAATCAATATGTTAAAAATACTTTCTTCTATTCTTTATACGATTTTGAACTCTACTCTAATTTTACATTCTTTTTAAATGATCCGGTCAATGGTGATCAAATACGCCAAAAAGAAAAAAGAAAATTATTTGGTTGGGAAAGTATCTGGAACAAAAATTATACTTTATGGAATAACAATGGCTTGCTAAAAACAGGACTTGGATTTAGAAATGATTTGACTGATAACAGTGAACTTTCTCATACTTACGGAAGAAATAATACACTTAAGAATATACAGTTAGGAGATATAAATGAAGCAGATATTTTTGGCTTTATCGGTACGGAGTACCCTGTAAATAAATGGATCTTAAACCCATCTGTACGGATAGATTATTTTAATTTTCGATATAATGATGCTCTAAAGGATTCTTATGTAAGCGAGGAAAACAACCAGTTTATTATAAGTCCGAAATTTAATATTATTTATAGCCCTTCCAACTACTTGCAACTTTATCTGAAAATGGGGAAGGGATTTCACAGCAATGATACCCGCGACGTAGTTGTAGAGAACGATAAAAAAACGCTTCCTGCCTCTTATGGTTCCGATTTAGGAATGATCTGGAAAGCCACTCCTAACTTGATGATCAATATTGCGTTTTGGTATTTATTTTTAGAACAGGAATTTGTTTATGTAGGAGATGAGGGTATTGTGGAACCCAGCGGAAGAACGCAACGTACGGGAATTGACCTGAGTATACGTTATCAATTTTTAAGGGATTTTCATTTTCATGGCGACCTCAATTATGCACATGCCAGATCTATTGATGATCCCAAAGGTGAAGATTATATCCCACTTGCACCAAATTTCACTTTTACTGCCGGATTATCTTATTTTAATCCATCAGGTTTTTATGGCAACTTAAGTATGAGACATATTAACAACCGTCCTGCTAATGAGGATAATTCAATAATAGCAAAAGGTTACACTGTTTCAGATCTTAATACAGGCTACAGGTTTAAAAATTTTGACCTCAGTATCATTATTCAAAACCTTCTTAATACAGAATGGGAAGAGACCCAGTTTGCTACCGAATCAAGATTATTTTATGAAACTGAAAGTGTGGAAGAAATTCATTTTACTCCGGGTACTCCCTTTCAAATAAGAGCCCGGCTGATCTATTCTTTTTAAAAATTTATATTTAAAAAACATGAAAAAATTAATTTTTTTACTTGTTTTTAGCTCAGGGATGTTCGCACAAACTGTTGATACTCTTACGGTTTTCAGCCCGTCGATGCAGAAGGATCTTAAAAATGTTATCATCTTACCCGACTCCTACAAAACAGAAAGTAAAACCTATCCGGTACTCTATCTTTTACATGGAGCCTATGGTAAATACAGCGACTGGATTAAAAAAGTACCCGAAATTAAAGATTATGCCAATCAGTATCAAATGATCATTGTTTGCCCTGACGGCGATCCCTTCAGCTGGTATTTTGACAGTCCGATAGACCCTAAGTTCAGATACGAAACCTATATAACTAAAGAGCTAATTGCAGCGATCGATCAAAAATACCATACCATTCCTTCAAGAAAAGGGCGGGCCATTACCGGTTTGAGTATGGGCGGTCACGGAGCCTTCTATTTGTCCTTTAAACATCCCGACTTGTATGGATCTGCAGGAAGTATGAGTGGCGGAATAAATTTTCTGAAATTTACAAACAACTGGAAGATCGCAAAGCGACTAGGCTCCTATAAAGATCATCCGGAGAACTGGGAGAAAAATACGGTGATCAATATGACGGACCTGATCAAAGGAAAAGATCTGAAACTTATCTTTGACTGTGGTGTAGATGATTTCTTTTACGAAGTGAACCAAGAGCTGCATCAAAAACTTTTATCACAAAAAATACCACACGATTACAGTGAAAGGCCGGGTAAACACAACTGGAAGTACTGGAGTAATTCCATTAAATATCATATGGTCTTCTTCAATAGCTTTTTTAATCAGTAAAAAAATGTCATTCCGTCAGTATTTCAGCCTTGGCATTTTATTTGCTTTTAAAATTGTACCTTTAATAACTAAACTGAACTGAAAAGAATATGGAATTTATAGACTACTATAAAATACTAGGAATTTCAAAAGATGCTTCAGAAAAGGACATCAAAAAAGCCTATAGAAAACAGGCCAGAAAATTTCATCCCGATGTGAATCCAAATGATGAAAGTGCAAAAAAACAGTTTCAAAGGGTCAATGAGGCCAATGAAGTTCTGAGCGATCCTGTAAAAAGAAAAAAGTATGATAAATACGGTAAGGATTGGGAACATGCGGAAGCATATGAAAAAGCACGTCAGCAACAGCAATATTCAACGGGTGGTGGACAATATTATTCCGGAGCATCAGGAGCCGGAGGTGGATTTTCTGAAGGTGATTTTTCTGACTTCTTCGAATCTATGTTCGGTGGCAGGTCAGCTGCCGGCCAATCTGAAGGAAGCAGGAGAACTTCGGCTAAATTCAGAGGACAGGATTTTCGTGCCGAATTACATCTCGATCTAAAAGATGTATACAAAACCCATAAACAAACCCTGACCGTAAACGGGAAAAAGATAAGACTTACCATCCCTGCAGGGGTAGAAAATAACCAGACCATAAAGATCAAAGGACATGGTGGAAAAGGAATTAACGGTGGACCTAATGGTGACCTTTACATTACTTTTAACATCACCAACCATACCCATTTTAAACGTGGTGGAAAAAATCTTTACACAACTATTGATCTTGACCTCTATACTGCTGTTCTTGGAGGTGAGGTAACCGTTGAAACCCTGAGCGGAAAGGTAAAACTTAAGGTAAAACCTGAAACTCAGAACAATACCAAAGTAAAATTAAAAGGTAAAGGTTTCCCTGTTTACAAAAAAGAAGGGCATTATGGTGATCTTTTTGTAACTTATCATATCAAAATACCTACAAATCTGAGCAAAAAAGAAAAAGAATTATTTGAAGAACTAGCTAAATTAAGATAATATGAATCTAAACGATCTGATTCCGGTAAATGAATTATGCAATCTCTATGAAGTAAAGACTTCTTTTATAGATTCGCTCAATGATTATGGACTCATCAAAATCACAACTATTGAAAGAAGGGCTTTTGTTGAAAAAGAAAAGATCAGTGATATTGAAAAGATCATTCGTTTACATGATGAACTCGGTGTAAACCTGGAAGGTATTGATGTGATTTGCAATCTGCTTAACAGGATAGACAAACTTCAAAATGAACTGATTACTTATAGAAACAAACTGGATTTATACGAATAATAGATCATTACATATTATCACTCCTACCCCTTGTTTTAACCTGATAATGTGACTAAAACTACTGTTTTTATTTTATAACCCTGCAAAATCAGGTACTACTTTATTAAAAACAGTCATTTTTCAGAATTTTATTTTTTTTATTATCATTTATTTGATAATCTTACACTTCTATTAAATATTTTTAATTATTTATATCTATTTTTTAATAAATCCTCTTTTAACATATTAAATATGTAAATTAAATACGTATTTTTTATCTTTTTAACTATTTTTGTAAATATTTTATATTATATGATTTACAAAGAACAAGGACTTTATTTACCGGAATTTGAACATGAGAATTGCGGTGCAGGATTTATCTGCAGCCTAAATGGCGAACGTACCCACAGTATCATTCATGATGCTTTGGAAATATTGATCAGATTAGAACACAGAGGAGCAGTAAGTGCTGATGGAAAAACAGGAGATGGTGCAGGATTACTTATCGATATACCCCATAAATTCTTTAAAAAAGTATGCAATTTTGATCTGCCGGAGCCAAAAGAATATGCTGTTGGGATGGTTTTTTTGCCCCAAAATAAAAATCAAAGTAAATATTGTATAAACATACTTGAAAAGGAAATTCTGAATCAGGGCCTTAAGATCCTTGGCTGGAGAGATGTACCTGTAAACTCAGAACATCTCGGAGAAATAGCTAAAAAGAATGAACCGGTTGTTAAACAGGTTTTTACGGGTAAAAAAGATCCTGATATGGATCTTGAGCATTTTAATGCCAAAATTTATATGGCCAGAAAAATTGCTGAACATAAAATTATCCAAGCAAAACTTGAAAAAGGATATCAGTTCTATCTACCAAGTTTTTCTACCACCACGATAATCTACAAAGGTTTATTGATCCCTGAAGATATCAGGAATTATTATAGTGATCTCTCCGATGAAGATCTGGTTACGCGGCTTGCTTTGGTTCATCAGCGTTTTTCAACAAATACTTCGCCTACCTGGGATCTTGCTCAACCTTTTAGATATATGTGTCACAACGGAGAGATCAATACCTTGCGCGGAAACATCAGCAGGATGGGTGCCCGGGAAGAATTGTTAAAAAGTGATCTTTTAGATACTGAGAATATTGAAAAACTTTTCCCGATCATTTTAAAGGGAAAATCAGATTCTGCTTCTATGGATATGGTAGTTGAGTTGTTACTGATCAGCGGCAGAACACTTCCTGAAGTAATGATGATGCTGGTTCCGGAGGCCTGGGAAAAAGATGAAACAATGCCCGATAATAAAAAAGCGTTCTACGAATACAATTCTTGCGTAATGGAACCCTGGGACGGTCCCGCTTCTGTACCATTTACCGATGGTAATTTTATAGGTGCTGTTCTTGACAGGAACGGATTAAGACCTTCGAGATATACCATCACTAAAAATGGTTATGTAATTATGTCATCGGAAACAGGAGTACTCGATATCAATCCTGAAAATGTTGTTCGGTATGGCCGGCTCGAACCCGGTAAAATGTTTCTGGTCGATATGAATGAAGGCCGCATCATTGAAGATGAAGAGATCAAAGAAAAGATCACTTCCAGACATCCTTATCGCGAATGGGTAGAGGACAACCTTTTACCCCTTGACCATATCAAAAGTACACTCAAAGAAAATCCCAGAGAAAAAACATCCCTTGAAAAACGTAAAAGATTATTTGGTTATACTTTAGAAGATATCAATACCATTATCGATCCGATGTTAAAAAATGGAAAAGAGGCCATCGGATCTATGGGAACAGATACGCCACTTGCTATTTTATCAGACAAGCCGCAATCTCTTTACAATTATTTTAAACAGCTTTTTGCACAGGTTACCAATCCTCCGCTTGACGGGATCAGGGAAGAAATTGTCACCGATATCAGTCTGGCCATTGGCGAAGACAGAAACTTACTGGATATCAGTCCGGAACATTGTAAAAAGATCAAGATACAGAATCCAATTATCTCTAATAAGGATCTACATAAAATAAAGAATCTTGACCATCCCGGTTTTAAATCAATGGTTATCCCGATGCTTTATGAAATTCAAAAAGGTTTAAATGCTTTGGAAAAAGCATTGGATAACATTATTGTCCAGGCAGAAAAGGCGATAGATCAGGGATACAATATCATAATTTTAAGCGATCGAGGAACCAGTCGTTCAAAAGCTCCGATCCCTGCTTTACTGGCCACTTCCTACCTGCATCATTCTTTAAATAATGCTAAAAAGAGATCAAAATTCGGTATCATCGTTGAGTCGGCCGAGCCCCGTGAACCCCATCATTTTGCTATTTTATTTGGTTATGGTGCTAGTGCCATTAACCCTTATATGGTCAATGAGATCATCCGGAATAAGGTAAGCGAAGACGAAAACATCCATATAGATGCTCTAACAGCAGTTCACAATTACAACAAAGCAGTTGGAAAAGGAATTTTAAAGATCATGAATAAAGTGGGGATCTCCACACTCCATTCTTATCGCGCTTCCCAGATTTTTGAAGCACTGGGTTTAAAGACCAAATTCATCAATAAATACTTTCCACATACCCCTTCAAGAATTGAAGGTATTGGCTTGTATGAAATCGAAAGAGAGATCTCCAGATTGCATAAACTTGCCTTTTTCAAGGATGATATTCCGGGAAACCTAAAGATCGATATCGGAGGAAATTATCGCTGGAGAAGAAATGGTGAAAAACACAATTTCAATCCCACAACAGTTGCCAAATTACAACAGGCAGTGAGGAGCAATGATAAAAAAAGCTACAAACAGTATTCCGCAATGGTCAACGAACAAAATAAAAATCTGATGACCTTACGTGGACTTTTCGAGTTTAAAAATCTCGATCCAATACCCCTTGAAGAAGTTGAACCCTGGACAGAGATTGTAAAACGATTTAAGACCGGCGCCATGTCGTACGGTTCTATCAGTAAAGAAGCCCATGAGAACCTTGCCATTGCCATGAATCGTATTGGTGGTAAGAGTAATTCGGGAGAAGGCGGAGAAGATAAAAGTCGTTTCAGACGTGATCTGAACGGTGACAGTAGAAACAGCGCCATCAAACAAGTGGCCTCCGGGCGATTTGGGGTAACCAGTAATTACCTTACAAATGCTAAAGAGATCCAGATCAAAATGGCCCAGGGAGCCAAACCCGGCGAAGGAGGGCAATTACCCGGAGAAAAAGTTTTTCCATGGATTGCTGAAGTTAGAAAATCAACCCCTTATGTAGGTTTGATCTCTCCTCCCCCACACCATGACATTTATTCTATTGAAGATCTCTCCCAATTGATCTTCGATTTGAAAAGCGCTAACCGTGAAGCAAGGATCAATGTAAAACTGGTCTCTGAGGTGGGTGTTGGAACGATTGCTTCCGGTGTTGCCAAGGCTAAAGCCGATGTAATTCTGATCTCCGGTTATGACGGAGGTACTGGTGCCTCACCACTTACCTCTTTAAAACACGCAGGCTTGCCCTGGGAACTCGGACTCGCTGAAGCTCAGCAAACATTGGTTTTAAATGATCTGAGAAGCAGAGTGGTTCTGGAATGTGACGGACAGTTAAAAACCGGAAGAGATGTAGCCATTGCCTGCTTACTTGGTGCCGAAGAATTTGGTTTTGCCACCGCTCCATTGGTTGCATCAGGTTGTATCATGATGAGGAAATGCCATCTAAATACCTGCCCTGTGGGTATTGCCACTCAGGATCCTGAATTACGTAAGAATTTTAAGGGTACTCCGGAGCATGTGATCAATTTTATGTATTTCATTGCAGAAGAACTAAGAGCCATCATGGCTGATCTCGGATTCAGAACCATTGCTGAAATGGTTGGACAATCTCAAAAGATAGACCTTAATAAAGCCATTGATCAATATAAAGCAGAGGGTATTGATCTTTCAACAATTCTGTATCAAACCGAAAATTACAAGAACGTCCCCGTTCGCAATACCGAAAAACAACATCACGAACTTGATAATGCACTTGATTTTAAGATTATTTTGGATGCTCATCCGGCTATTTACCGGAAAGAAAAAATGGATCTTAACTATACAGTTTCCAATACTGACCGAACAGTGGGAGCCATTTTAAGTAATGAGATCTCTAAAATCTATGGTGCTAATGGCTTGCCGGAAAATACACTACTGATTAACTTCTCAGGCTCTGCAGGCCAGAGTTTCGGAGCTTTTGCAACCAAAGGAGTCACCCTAAAACTTACCGGGAACAGTAATGATTACCTTGGAAAAGGCCTGTCAGGAGCGAAGATCATCGTTAAAAAACCTGAAAAAGCCGATTTTAAAGCGGAAGAGAACATCATCATTGGTAATGTATGTTTCTATGGAGCCGTTTCCGGAAAAGCGTTCATTAATGGTATAGCCGGAGAAAGGTTCTGTGTAAGAAATTCGGGGATCACTGCTATTGTTGAAGGAGTTGGAGATCATGGTTGTGAATATATGACCGGAGGGAAAGTTATTGTTCTGGGAAAAACCGGCAGAAATTTTGCCGCGGGAATGAGTGGTGGTATCGCTTATATTTATGACCCAGACAGCTCCTTTAGAAAAGGACGTTGTAATATGGAAATGATCAATTTTGAAGAGATCTTAAACAAGGATAAAACAGAATTATTTGAGTTGATTCAGGATCATTATCACCATACAGAAAGTGAAAAAGCCTTTGAAATATTGAACAACTGGGATCATGAAATTGATCATTTTGTTAAGGTCATGCCTACAGAATATAAAAAAGCCCTGGAAAGAGTTGAAGCAGAAAGACAAAGTCTTTTAAAATAATCTATTCATTAAAAGAAAGAATAATGGGAAAAATAACCGGATTTTTAGAAATAGACAGAACAAATGAAATGAATCTTCCTGTAATTAAAAGGCTTAGAAATTTTGATGAATTTACAATCCCTTTACCGGAAAAAAAACTAAAAGAACAGGGAGCCCGCTGTATGGATTGCGGTGTTCCGTTTTGTCATAGCGGATGTCCGTTGGGTAATCTGATTCCCGACTTTAATGATCTCATCTATCATGGAAAATGGAAAGAAGCTTTAACTATTCTGCATGCCACCAATAATTTTCCTGAATTTACAGGCAGATTATGCCCTGCTCCCTGTGAAAAAGCCTGTGTTCTGGGTATTATTGAAGATCCGGTCTCAATAGAAAATATTGAAAAAAGTATTGTAGAAAAAGGCTTTGAGAAGGGATGGATCGTAGCCCAGCCTCCAAAATTAAGAACAAATAAAAATGTTGCAGTAATTGGATCAGGACCTGCCGGACTTGCTGCTGCCCAACAATTGAACAGAGCCGGACACACTGTAACTGTTTTTGAAAGAGATGATGAAATTGGCGGCCTTCTCCGTTATGGAATTCCAAATTTCAAACTGGAAAAAAAAATTATCGATCGAAGAGTTGATATTCTAAAGGCTGAAGGGATTATTTTTAAAACCAATACCCATGTAGGGAAAAATTATTCAATTGAAGAACTTGAAAATTTTGATGCCGTAATCCTCAGTGGCGGCTCAACCCAAAGAAGAAGTCTTCCAGTAAAAGGTATTGAAAGCAAAGGAGTTTATCAGGCTATGGATTATCTGACCCAACAAACCAAAAGACTTTTCGACAAATCTGTCCCGGAGGAAGAAATCTCTGCTACGGATAAAGATGTTATTGTAATTGGCGGTGGAGATACGGGCTCCGACTGTATCGGTACAGCCAACCGCCAGGGAGCCAGATCTGTAACCAATTTTGAGATCATGCCAAAACCGCCTCAGAAAAGAAGTGAATCTACCCCCTGGCCTTATTATCCTCTTCAACTTAAAACTTCCTCTTCGCATAAAGAAGGCTGTAAAAGATACTGGTCAATTCTGACCAAAGAATTTATAACGGATCAAACAGGTCAGCTTAAAGGCATAAAAACCATTGAAGTTGAATGGAAAAAAAATCCCGGAAATAGGCCCCGGTTGATCGAAAAAGAAGGAACAGAAAAAATCTGGCCCTGTGACCTTGCTTTATTGGCCCTGGGTTTTACGGGTCCGGAGACCTCTTTAAGCGAACAACTGAAACTCGATTTAGATGATAGGGGAAATTATAAAGCAGACCGTTATCAAACCAACAGTCCCCGTATTTTTACTGCCGGAGATATGCATCGTGGTCAATCATTAATAGTATGGGCGATCAGCGAAGGAAGAGAAGTTGCCCGGGAAGTTGATATCTTCCTGATGGGCAAAAGTTATCTGCCTACAAAAAATAATGGTGATCTTCCGGGAGTTTAACAAAGTTTGTCCCTTTTATTTATAAGGATCTGATATATTTCAGATCCTTTATTCTCTTATAGCAAAGGTAAAAGTTTATTAAGAACCTTTCAAAAGGCGATGATATGTTCAAATTCGATTCCTGGCAAAGAGGTTGGTAATAAACAAACTATACTTCATAATTTTACATCCTTTTGCAACAGGCTTAATTTATTTTTCCCGATTTTTTTAGTCTTCTTAAGAAAGCCTTTAGATTCTGATTCTATTTTTACGGAATAAATTTAACTTTCATTAACATTAAAAAAAAGATCATGTTAAAAAAAATTATCACTTTGCTTGTATTAACAGTAGTTCTCAGCTCATGCGTATCCAATAAGAAATATGCTGCATTAGAACAAGACCTAACCGACACAAAAGGTCAGCTGCAAAAAACCACTATGGAAAAGGAAGAACTTGAAGCCAGATTCGATATTATTGAAAAAAGAGTTGATGCCTACAATGCCAAGATCAGTTCTTTACAAGAGAAAAATGACCAGCAAATGGAATTTGTTGGGAATGATCTGACTGTACTTTCAAAAGATATGAGGAATAATTTGAATTCCATCCTGTCAAAATTATCTCCTGAGGAACTGGCCGGCGCCAAAACCTTAAAAGATTCTATGGACCTGGCCATTACCTATAATCTAAAGAAATCTATAAACGACCAGGAACTCGATAAAGATATTAACATCAATATTGATAAAACAGTTGTAATGATTTCTGTAGCAGATAGTTTATTATTCAGATCAGGCAGCTACAGAGTTAGTTCTAAAGCTTACCCTCTTCTGAAAAAATTAGCTGATGTTATCAATTCCGAACCCAGTATGGATGTAATGGTAGAAGGCCATACCGATTCTAAAACAATTCATACAGAAACGATCGTTGACAACTGGGATTTGAGTGTAAAAAGATCTACAGCAATTGTAAGATTACTGCAGAAAAAATATCAGATTGATCCTTCAAGATTAATCCCTTCAGGAAGAAGCAGTTACTTACCATTAACAACAAATGACACCAAAGAGAACAGAGCAAGAAACAGAAGAACTAATATTATCATAATGCCCAACTTAAACAAGTTCTTTGCCCTTCTGGCTGAAGAAGAGGTAGTGAAGTTATAAAAATCTAAAACATATTTCTATTTTATAAAAAGATCCGGCACAATAAGAGCCGGATCTTTTTTTTAAAATTATATAGGATCTCATAAACCCAATTATTGAATAAAACTGTATCTTTATAATACTATAAACTTGAGATCAAAATTATATAATGCGATCCTATCCAATTTATACCATTATTCTGCTCTGTGTATTCTTGCTGGCCATAGATTCTATAGCCTTTTATTGGCTGCAATCTATCACAATACAAATAGAAAATGAACAGATCAGGAACACCATAAATACTATATACTGGCTTTTTACTTTTGGCTTGATCACCTCTATTATGATTCTTAAGATCAGAATAGATAAGGTACATCCGGTAAGAAAGCAAATTCTGATCTCTTCCCTTTACGGATTGACAATACTTTCATTTATTCCTAAACTGATCTTTGTTATTGTAATTTCAATTTCTCATTATGGTAATTTGGTATTTTCTGATAAGGTACCTGTAATACTGATCTCTTTGTTAGGTCTCTTTGCCGGATTTTTACCTTTTTTTGTGATCATCTATGCTATTTTCAAAGCGGTTTACCGGTTTAAAGTACATCATGTAAAGGTAAAATGTGATCTATTACCAAAAGATCTATCCGGTTTACGAATTGTCCAGATCTCCGATATACATTTAGGCAGTTTTAATTATCGATATTCTATTTTGGAAAGGGCCATCTCCTATATAAATCATCAAAGACCTGATTTTATTTTTTTTACCGGAGATCTTGTCAATAACTTTGCATGGGAAACAAAAGGATGGACCGGGGTTTTTAAAAAAATGGAAGCCAATTATGGCAAATATGCCGTTCTGGGTAACCATGATTACGGTGATTACAGTGACTGGGAATCGGAAGATCAGAAACTTAAAAATTTTGAATCGATCAAATACTTTTTTAAAAAGATCGGATTTAAATTATTACTTAATGAACCAAGAATTGTAAATATTAAAAATAATTCCATAGCGATTCTTGGTGTTGAGAACTGGGGAAATCCTCCTTTTAAACAACATGGTGATTTAAAAAAAGCCATGGAAGGAACTGAAAATATACCTTTTAAAATTCTGTTGTCTCATGATCCATCTCACTGGACTGAAGAAGTTGCAGGTAAAACCGATATTGCCCTGACTTTATCTGGACATACCCATGGTATGCAAGCGGGTGTTAATTTTAAAAATAAACAATGGAGCCCCATAAAATATAAATACAAACATTGGGCAGGCTTACATAAGGAAGGAAGACAATATCTTTATGTAAACCGTGGATTAGGATGGCTGGGATTCCCCGGACGACTCGGTATGAGACCGGAAATTACTCTCCTTGAAATGATCAAAGAATAATATCCCCAATCTCTTCAAAGAATTTTATTGACTATAAAAATTGAACATAAAAAAACCTCTAACAGAACTGTTAGAGGTTTAAAACAAAGGCAACGACCTACTCTCCCACCATTGGCAGTACCATCGGCGCTGA
>JANTGS010000051.1 GCA_024762795.1 Flavobacteriaceae bacterium
GGGAAGTGAACTGAACGGTCTTCACCTCCCACCCATACGCCTGACGCCAGATTAGGAACCATTCCCATAAACCAGCCATCCGACTGATTTTGTGTAGTTCCTGTTTTACCGGCAATAGGATTTTTAAATTTATAAGGATAACCTGTTGCAACACCATCAGGATATCTTCCGCCTGTGGTTCTCAGTCTCATACCGGAACCGGAACGTGTTACTCCTTCCATTAAATTGATGGTAACATAAGCGATCTCTTCACTGAGAACTTCCTTGGTTACGGGTGAAAATTCTTCCAGTACCGTACCATTTTTATCTTCTATTCTCAGGATCATCATGGGTTTGATATACATTCCTTTGTTGGCAAAAGTATTCAGGGCGGCCAGCATTTCGAACAAACTCAGGTCGATAGTTCCAAGAGCAATGGAAGGAACGGCAGGAATTTCAGATGTAATCCCCAGATTATGTGCCAGTTTTACAACGTTGAGCGGCCCTACCTGATCGATCAGATTGGCTGTGATCACATTTACAGAATTTGCCAAAGCATCTTTTAAGGTTCTCATTCCTCCGTATTTTTCACTGGAATTTTTAGGGGTCCAGTCCTCGTCCAGATGGTATTTACCTGCAGGAATGGTATAAGGGGTATTCGGAAATTCATCACAGGGAGATAAATGCAACTGATTGATTGCTGTAGCATAAACAAAAGGTTTAAAGGTAGATCCAACCTGTCGTTTTCCCTGCTTTACATGATCGTACTGAAAATGTTTATAATTAATTCCTCCAACCCAGGCTTTAACATGTCCTGTTTCCACTTCGAGCGACATCATACCTGCCTGGAGAAAATATTTGTAGTAACGGATAGAATCATAAGGAGTCATAACCGTATCAATTTCTCCTTTCCAGGAAAAGATTCGCATAGGTCTTTCTTTTTTAAAGGAAGCGATGATTTCATCTTCCGATTTTCCTTTGCGTTTCATTTTTCTCCATCGTTCACTTCTTTTCATAGCGAGTTTCATGGTTCTCGCCACCTGGTCTTCTTCAATATCATAAAATGGGGCAGTTTTATTTTTTTTCTGTACCTTAAAGAAGATATTTTGCAGGTTTCTCATGTGTTCATCCACCGCCTCTTCGGCATATTTTTGCATTCTTGAATCGATGGTAACGTAGATTTTTAAACCATCCCGGTATATATTGTACTGGGATCCGTCAGGTTTTGGGTTCTTTTTGATCCACGATTTCATAAAATCTCTTACATATTCTCTAAAATAAGTTGCGATTCCATCGCTATGGCCTTCCAGATGCATATCGAGATGCAAAGGTAATTGTTGAAGAGAGTCCTTTTCGGCTTCGGTAATAAATTCATTTCGTTCCATTTGTTTAAAGACCACATTCCTTCTTTCTTTAACCAGTTCAGGCCGCCTTACCGGATTGTAAAGAGAGGAATTTTTGAGCATTCCAACCAGCATTGCCGATTCTTCAATGTTTAGATCTTTGGGTTCTTTACCGAAATGTATTCTTGCCGCCGAACGGATTCCTACAGCATTATGTCCAAAATCATATTTATTGAAATACATGGTAAGTATTTCATTTTTGGTATACTGTCTTTCCAGCCGTATAGAAATGATCCACTCTTTAACCTTTTGAATGAGACGTTTAAAAATATTTCCGGAAGCCTTTTTGGTAAAAAGCATTTTTGAGAGTTGCTGCGTAATGGTACTGGCACCTCCGCCGCGGCCTAGTTTTACTATAGCTCTCATAGTTCCCCGTCCGTCGATACCGGAATGTTCATAAAATCTTTCATCTTCAGTTGCAACCAGTGCTTTGATCAGGTTATCCGGAAGATCTTTAAATTTTACAGGAGTACGGTTTTCACGGTAGTATTTACCCAGAGTGGTCCCATCTGAGGAAATCACTTCTGTAGCCAGATTGCTTTCCGGGTTTTCAAGCTCCTCAAAAGTTGGAAGTTTTCCAAAAAAGCCAAAAGAGGCCAGTAAGAAAACTAGAAGCACGAAAGTTATTCCACCAAAGAATGCATACCAGATCCATTTGGTGAATTTTGAAACCGGAGTTTTTTTCTTTTTTTCTGCGGCCATAATCAGTTTATTTTTTCAATTTCCACGCCAACATCAGTAATCCCATTCAGGTTGACTACCCCTTCCACATTTTGATTCTTACGCATAGCCTGTTGTACGTCTATGGTGTATTTTCCAACCGATGGAAAGCTTACATTGGTTTTATATTCGAGTTTATTTTCTTTTACATCTGAGATCCCTGTTCCGAGAAACCTGCCGTTCTTATCGGTCATTTCGTATTCCAGAGTGTCAACGATATGGTAATTATCAGGAAACTGTATTCCTACAATTAAAAATAAATTACTGAATTCATAATCCATATTGTTCCGGATATTGATATAGATATTATTCTTTGAGATAGTATCAGCCGAATCAAAACTAAAGTTGATAATGGAATCTTTATTCCAAAGAGCATCATCCATATTTTTATATTCCTGGAACACGGCATTCCTGGAACATGAACTCAGACCTATAACAGTAAATAATACCAAAAGGAATTTTGAGACGGATCTTAAATATTTTACAGCATCCATAAAACTATTTTTTTGCTCTGTTTTGGGTGTTATTATTATTTCTGTTTCTGGGCTTACGATTCTTCCTTTTTTTCTTTTTCTTTTTGGGTTTATCAAACCTTGAAAGGCTGTTCTGCTCGATCAGATCCTCAGTTTTTAGAATACTCTCATCACCCATTTCAAGTTCTAGTGAATAATCTTCCAGGTTCTCAGGTTTTTTATTATCCTTGTTCATAGCAATGATCTCATTGGTTTGTTCAACTGTGAGCCTGTGCCATTGAACAGGGCTGTCTTTATAGGCATACCAGATAAATCCTTTAAAAATATCCATTTTCTGGAAGATAGCGATTCCCTTTCCTGTTTTAAGGGTGGTGTACTGATTCGGGAATTTCTTTAATGCATCCATATACGAATCGAGTTCATAGTTCAGACAGCATTTTAGCTTACCACATTGTCCGGCAAGTTTTAACGGATTAAGAGATAGTTGCTGATAACGTGCCGCAGTTGTACTTACCGATCTGAAATCGGTGAGCCAGGTAGAACAACATAATTCCCTTCCACAGGAACCAATTCCGCCCAGGCGGGAAGCTTCCTGCCTAAGGCCAACCTGCTTCATTTCAACACGAATGCTGAAAGTACCAGCAAGTTCACGTATCAGTTGCCTGAAATCCACTCTTTCATCAGCGGTATAATAAAAAGTTGCTTTATTGCCGTCTCCTTGAAACTCCACATCAGATAATTTCATTTTGAGTCCGAGACGACTGATAATCAGTCTTGATTTTCTTTGTACTTCCGCTTCTTTATCTCTGGCAGCTTTCCATACATTGATATCTTTTTGAGAGGCTTTCCTGTACACCTGAGGCAGATCGGGGGCGTCAAGCAACACGTTTTTTTTGCGCATTTGTACTTTTACAAGTTCGCCGGTAAGCGAAACAGTACCTATATCATGGCCGGGAGAAGTTTCCACAGCAACAATATCTCCCATACAAAGCGATAATTTTTTGGTATTCCGGTAAAAATTCTTTCTTCCGTTCTTAAAACGGATCTCAACCACATCAAATTTTTCCTGACCCTGCGGTAATTCCATATTTGCAAGCCAGTCGAAAACGGTAAGTTTTCCACAATTTCCGGAAGAGCATTCACCATTGTTTCCGCATCCCTTGGGTATTCCATTTATAGTTGAAGAGCAAGTAGTACAGCTCATATATTATTCTTTATTTAGGATCGATCAGATCGATATAAAATTCACATTCATTTTTCAGGCAGGTAAATATACTCAATATTGAGAAATTATCTGCCGGGTTGTTTATTTAATCTTTACACTGATAATTTTTGCAGGGCAAGCCTCTTTAGCTTTTACACTATCCTCATAGATATTGTCGTCGGCCGATTTTAAAGTATGAAAGCCTTTACGCTCCTGCGAATGGATCAATACAGATTTTCCGTCTTTTTTCGACATCTGAAATTGTTCCGGAGCAAGTTCCACACAATAATTACAACCGATACATTTTTTCCTCTGTAAAGTAATTATAACCATTAATTCTTATTCTTTGAAGGATCAGATTGGCAAAAATAGAATAATTTTTAACTTCATACCTCTGTAATTAAGGTTAAAACGCGTTTTTTTATCTGTAATATCATAACTTTTTTCTTTATTTGTAATATGCTTTTTGAAGATATTATCGGACAGGAAAATATTAAGAAACATCTGATCAAAACCGTTGCGAACGGAAGGATACCTCATGCACAGTTGTTTGTGGCTCCTCAGGGTAGCGGAGCGCTGCCTATGGCCATTGCCTTTGCGCAGTATATTTTGTGTAAGAATTATACTGAAGATTCCCCGGAGGAGAAGAACAGATGTAATCATAACGCAGATAAACTGATCCACCCTGATCTGCATTTTGTGTTTCCTGTGGCTACAAATACAAAAATTAAAAGTCATCCTGTGAGCAATCTTTTTTTAGAGGAATGGCGAACATTTGTTAAAGAAACCCCTTACGGAAGCTTATACAATTGGTATCAGCACTTGGGTATTGAAAAAAAACAGGGGCAAATAGGAGTTGACGAGGCAGAAGACATTGTTAAGAAATTAGCCTTAAAACCCTATGAAGGAGGTTTTAAAGTGATGATCATCTGGATGGCAGAAAAGTTGAATATTGCAGCAGCCAATAAACTGTTGAAAATTATAGAGGAACCTCCCGAAAATACCATTTTGATCTTGACTGCAGAAGATGAAGAACAGATCATTAAAACCATTTTGTCGCGTTGTCAGATTCTGAATTTTAAATCGCTAAGCGAGGGAGAAATTAAAAAAGCACTGATAAAAAGGGAACAGGTTGATGAAAAACTTGCGGCAAGGATCGCCCACAGAGCCAATGGAAATTACAATAAAGCGGTTCATCTGTTACACAATGATGCAAACGATCTGGCTTTTGAAAACTGGTTTATATTTTGGGTGAGAACAGCATTTAAAGCTAAAGGAAATGCAGCTGTGATCCAGGATCTGGTAAGCTGGAGCGATGAGATCTCCCGTTCGGGCAGAGAAACGCAAAAAAGATTTTTACAATACTGTTTGCAATTCTTCAGGCAGGCAATGCTCCTGAACTATAAGGTGGATGAACTGGTATATTACGAGCCTCAGACTCAGAATTTTGACATCAATAAATTTGCTCCTTTTGTACACAGTGCCAATATTGTAAATATTATCAATGCACTGAGTGATGCAATTTATCATATTGAAAGAAACGGGAATGCTAAAATTATTCTGCTAGATCTGTCCATAAATCTTACCCGGTTTTTACATCAAAAAGAAGGCGCAAAATAATTTTCACGCCTTTATTTTATCAATTGCCAAAAGTTTATTCTTTAACAAGAACTATTTGTGAGATCATCAGATTTCCTCCATGGGTCATTTTGGATTTCAGAATCAGTTTTCCATCATTATTATCTATACGCATCATGTGAAATTTAATCTGTTTTCCTTCTGTACCTTCATGTTTTCCCGGTTTTACTTTTTAAGGATGTTTTCCAGAATTACGGGAAGTTCACCGAAGGAGTATAGAAATCAAAAGAAAGGTTAGTTTTAAATACCAAAAGAATTTTTAAATAATTTCTACCGAAGAGAGACAGGTCCAAGACCAATATCTTTAAATATTTATGTCATTTAACCTTTTTACAATGATATTCGTCTAAAATCTGTTTTTTTAGGAATAAAAACTCGATATATTTGATCGGGATTTTAAAAAACTCAAAACCCAGATGAAAACTATAGATTTAAAGACGATAGAATATATTTTAAGAATAGTTGTATCCCTTACTTTTTTAGGACATGGAGTCGTAGCTTTACAGCAAAATCCGGTTTGGTTGGGATACCTTTTAACAGCTGGATTTTCAATTGAACAAGCCAAAACCCTTATCATTGTTATAGGTGTTCTGGATTTGATAGTAGCGGTAATAATTTTGTTAAAACCCTTTAAATACGTGGTTTTATGGGCTATATTCTGGGCTTTCCTGACCGCTTTGATCAGGCCCGTTTCCGGTGAGCCGGTATGGGCCTTTGTAGAAAGAGGAGCAAATTGGGGAGCTCCCCTTGCTTTGTATTTCTTATTACAATATCAAATAAAAAATGATTCTAAACAGAACTAAAACAGATGAATCCTAAGATACTCCTGATATTCCTTATTTTTTTATATTCTTTGTCCTTGTTTTCACAGAGATCTTCTTCGATCTATCATAAAGACTGGATCGATCTGAATAAAAACGGACGAAAAGATGTATATGAAGATCAAAACAGGAACATTGATGAAAGGATAACAGATCTCTTATCACAAATGAGTGTTGATGAAAAAACAGCTCAGATGGTTACCCTGTATGGTTATGGAAGAGTGGCCAAAGATCAGCTGCCTACTCCCGGATGGAAAAAGGAAGTCTGGAAAGATGGCCTTGCCAATATTGATGAACACTGTAATGGCGTGGTAGAATCAGATTATATGTATCCGTATTCCAAACACGTTTATGTGATCAATGAAGTACAAAAGTTCTTTATTGAAGAAACCCGTTTGGGAATTCCTGTTGAATTTACTACCGAAGGAATCAGAGGCCTAAACCATACAAAAGCCACCAGTTTTCCGGCACAGATTGGTGTGGGAAGTACCTGGGATAAAACACTGGTAAGAGAGATTGGCAGGGTTACCGGTAGCGAAGCTTACGCTCTGGGATATAACAATGTGTATTCTCCCTTGCTTGATGTAAGTAGAGATCAGCGGTGGGGCAGAATTGTGGAAACCTATGGCGAAGATCCTTTTTTAATTGCCGAACTGGGATTACAACAGATCAAAGGAATTCAGGAAAATGGTGTGACCAGTACGGTGAAACATTATGCTCTTTATTCTGCTCCGAAGGGAGGAAGGGATGGAGCGGTTCGCCTGGATCCTCATATTACCGAAAGAGAAGCGCATACGCTATATCTGTATCCTTTTAAAAGAGCTTTTCTCGAGGGAAAAGCCAGAGGTGTGATGAGTTCGTACAATGATTATAATGGGGTTCCCGTTACAGCAAGTGCATATTTTTTAACGGATTTGTTAAGAAACAGGTATAATTTCAAAGGTTATGTGGTGTCTGATTCTGATGCAGTGATCAATGTGTGGAATAAACATCATGTTGCTGTCGATTATAAGGATGCTGTTCGTCAGTCAGTTCAGGCCGGACTAAATGTGCGAACAACCTTTAATGCTCCCGAAAAATTTTTAAAACCGCTCCGGGAACTGGTAAAAGAAGGGACAATAAGTATGAAAACCATTGATGCACGGGTAAGTGATGTTTTACGTGTAAAATTCAAAGAAGGTTTATTTGATCATCCGTACCGGGATAAAGATCATGCGGATACTTTTGTAAATAATAAACAACACAATAAAATTGCGCTGCAGTCTTCCCAGGAATCTATTGTTTTGCTAAAGAATTCGGAGTTTTCCGGAAATAAACAAAAGCTTTTACCCATAGATATTTCCAGATACAGGAATATTCTGGTGTGCGGACCCAATGCCAAAGCAGAGAAATCCTCTGAAAGTCGTTATGGACCAAATCATATCAATGTGATCTCAGGATATGAGGGAATTGTAAATTCAGTAAAAGATAAAGTAAAAATTGATTATGCTCAGGGCTGTTATATTTTTGATGAAGATACCTGGCCGGGTTCAGAATTGTTCCCTGTAAAAATAAGCGATAAGGAAAAATTATTGATGGACGAGGCTGTAGCTAAAGCAGAATCTTCCGATCTGATCATTGCATTTTTAGGAGAGAATGATAAAGTAGTCGGGGAGGGCAGATCAAGAACCAGTCTCGATCTTCCCGGAAATCAAGGGAGATTTTTAATGGAACTTCAAAAGACGGGTAAACCGATCATTTTGGTGCTGATCAACGGTCGCCCGATCTCCATCAACTGGGCTGATGCTTATATTCCGGCCATCGTTGAGGCCTGGTTTCCGGGATTACACGGAGGAACAGCCATTGCGGATGTTTTGTTGGGGAATTATAATCCGGGAGGAAAGATGCCTGTTACAACTCCCAGAACGGTTGGGCAGATACCTTTTAACTTTCCTTTTAAACCGAATTCTCAGGCAAGACAAGGAAAACCGGGGCCGAATGCTTATGGAAAAACGAGGGTGGTTGAAGAGTTGTATCCTTTCGGATTTGGTTTAAGTTATACAAATTTTAAATACTCCGGTCTGAATATAAGTCCGCAAAAAGGTAACCGGAAAACTAAAATTACAATAAGTTTCTCGATCAAGAATACAGGAGATTTTGAAGGAGATGAGGTGGTACAACTTTATGTTAACGATAAATATTCAAGTGTAACGCAATACGAGAAATTATTAAGAGGATTTGAAAGGATCCATTTAAAAAAGGGAGAAGAAAAACAAATCAGTTTTGTACTGGAATCAAAAGACCTGGAACTTTTAAATAAACAGATGGAATGGGTGACAGAACCCGGAAAGTTTAATATTTATATCGGTAGTTCTTCAAAAGATATCCGGTTAAAAGGGTTTTTCTTTATGGAATGATCTATAGAGAATTTTAAATTAACATTATTTATAAATGGTATCAATACAAATAAAAATGCCATTGATCATAAAAAAGAATATAAAAACAATCATTTTCAATTAAAATTAAATAGTAGAAACCGGTAAAAGAGCAATTAACAGCTAAATTTACTGAAAATTAAAAAATTATGAAAAATATACCATTTGTAAAATATCAGCTGTTAGCGGTTCTGCTTTTGCTGATCTCTTCGTGTAACGAAGTAAAGGAAACAAATTTATTAACTGATTTACCCACGGATAATTCACGGGTGTGGATTGGAAAAGAATACTGGGCAAACCCTTTACAGGATTGGCAATTGAATCATGGCCAAATAGAATGTGTAGGCAGTGGAGGGTATAGAAATATTTATTTACTGACCAATGAAATAGGTCCTGAGAAAGGTAATTTTAAAATTAGTGTGGAGGCGGATAAATTAATCGGTAAAGAAGTACTTACAAAAGGCTGGATTGGATTTGAGATAGGAATTAAAGGAGAATTTAATGATTATCGTGACAGTGCCATCCGGGGTCGTGGTTTTCCTGTTGGAATTACAACCTCCGGGCAGATGTTTATTGGAAATCTGGATTCTGCACCTAAAGTTCTACCTGAAGGTATGCCTGATGATATTATTCTTGAAGTGAATGCAGATCAGCAAAAAGACGGAAAGTACAAAATTACACTTAAAGTGAAAAATGCAGAGAAGGAAGAGAGTATCAGTCGTGAAGACATACAGGAGGAATGGATTGAAGGGGGAATCAGTTTAATGTGTCATAGCGGAACCTTGAAAGAACTGGAGGTTCAACCGGAATTGCCAAAGTATACAAACTGGGGAACCTCGCCGAATAAACGAAAAGGAGGAAATGTAAGATTTGGATTCTCAAACTTAAAAATTTCCGGAAGTAAGATTGTTCAGCATGAGGAACAGGCTTTTGGTCCGGTTCTTTTTACGCAACATACGCTGAGCAATAAAATATTGAAATTGACAGCTCAAATGCCTCCAATAGGAGAAAAAGATGGTCAAACAGTAGGATTTCAAACAAAAACAGACGGAAAATGGAAAACAATTTCTAAAGCTCAAATCGATAAACTATCAAGAACAGCTACTTTTAAATTTAAAAACTGGGATACCTCAAAAGACATTCCCTACAGAGTGGCTTATCAATTGTACGACAGTGGAAATAAGCTTAAAGATTATTTTTATGAAGGGACTATAAGAAAAGAACCTTTGGAGAAAGAGGAAATAGTAGTAGCCGGATTTACCGGAAATAATGATCTTGGTTTCCCTAATACAGATGTTTTTAAAAGTGTTAAATATCAAAAACCGGATCTTCTTTTCTTCTCGGGAGACCAGATCTATGAAGGAGTTGGTGATTATGGTGCTTTGATCAACCGGAAAGATCTGGAAAAATCAACCTTGGATTATTTACGCAAATGGTATTTATTCGGGTGGGCTTACGGAGATCTGTTAAGAGAAATCCCATCGGTTTGTCTTACTGATGATCACGATATGTATCATGGTAACATCTGGGGTGCCGGAGGTATTGCCACACCAGAAGGCCTTAGAGGTGCGGCAGCTCAGGATCAGGGAGGCTATAAAATGTCGCCCGAATGGGTAAATATGGCACAACGTACGCAAACATCACACATGCCTGATCCTTTCGATCCCACACCTGTTGCACAGGGGATAGGAGTATATTATACAGATATGAAATACGCAGGAATCAGTTTTGCAATTCTCGAGGATCGTAAATTTAAATCGGCACCAAAACCTTTGTTGCCTAAGGCAAGAATATACAATGGCTGGATGCAAAACGTCAATTTTGATGCCGCTAAAAATGCAGATGTAAAAGGGGCTGTTTTACTGGGTGACAGGCAATTAAAATTCCTTGATCAATGGAGTGCCGACTGGAGTAACAATACCTGGATGAAAGTTTTGCTTTCTCAGACCATCTTTGCTAACGTAGCTACTTTACCTTATGCCGACAGTCATTCGGATGCAATTGTTCCTAAGTTGAGAATACTTAAAAAAGGAGATTATCCTCCCGATGATGTTCCGGTTTCAGATTTTGATTCGAATGCCTGGCCTCAAACCGGAAGAGATAAAGCCGTAAAAACAATTCGAAAATCTTTTGCTTTTCATTATGCGGGCGATCAGCATTTGGGAAGTGTTATTCAATATGGTGTTAATAATTTTAATGATGCAGGTTATGCTTTTTGTGTGCCGTCTATTTCGAATATATGGCCACGCCGTTGGTACCCTTCAAAAGAAGGTAAGAACAGAAAAGAAGGAGCGCCAAGATATACAGGGGAATATGTTGATGGTTTTGGAAATAAAATATCGGTTCATGCCATTTCAAATCCGGTTTTTACCGGAAAGAAGCCGGCTAAATTGTACGATAGGGCTACAGGCTACGGAATTGTACGATTTAATAAAAACACCAGAGATATTGCTATGGAATGCTGGCCCAGACAAGCAAATCCTGAAACAGACAAGCAATATGAAGGATGGCCAGTAGTGATCAATCAGAGTGATAATTTTTTAATGAATGCCAGATTGTTTCTGCCTGAAATTCACGTTACAGGAATGGAAAACCCGGTGATTCAGGTGACGGATGAAAAAAGTAAAGAAATCGTTTTCACGATTCGTATTAACGGAAAAAATTATCAGCCTAAAGTTTTGGAAAAAGGAGACTATACTATAATAGTAGGGGAACCCGGAACAGGAAAAGTAAAGAAATTTGTTCATGTTTCTGCCTCTGAAAAGAAAGGAAAAACAATAGAAGTTCAGTTGTAACGTTTTTAAAATCTTTAAATGATGAAAAATAGAATTAAAAAGTCAGCATATTTTTATTATCTAGGTTTTATCATTTGGAGTTTGCTGATCATTTTGGGTTTTGGTTCCTGTAAAGATAAAGGAATGCTTTTGGCTGAAAACGGGAAGTCAGAATATGAGATTGTAACATCGGATAATCCTGATCAGAAGCTTGCTTTTTCTGCTAAGGAATTACAAAACTATTTGCAAAAAATAGCAAAAGCAGAGATTCCGGTTGTTGATGAGAAAAATCAGGATATGAACAGAAAAAAGATATTTCTAAAAATAGTAAAGATCGACAATAATGCGGTTTCCATTAAATCGGAAGGGGATAATCTGATTATTGGCGGAGGGTCTGCTGAGGCTGTTAAAAATGCAGTATATGTATTTTTAGAAGAATATCTGGGCTGCGACTGGTATGCGCCCGATGCTGAAAAGGTTCCCGAATATAAATCTTTGGTATTAAAAACACCGGTAAGATATGATTATACTCCTGAAATTACTACCCGTACGGTACATTCCCGATTATTTTATAACGATCCGGTTTTTTCCGGTAAATTAAGAGTAACAACCGAGCCCTTTCCTCATTATGTACCCGGTGCAAGAGTTCATACTTTTCGCAAATTCATCCCTGAAGAGAAATTTTATAAACAGCATCCTGAATATTTCGCTTTGCGTAGCGGAAAACGTATTCCTACTCAGTTGTGTTTAACCAATAAAGAGGTTTTAAAAATTGTAAAGGATTCTGTTGTGGCACTTTTTAAAAGAAATCCGGATGCAACTGTAATCTCTGTAAGTCAGAATGATAACACGCAATACTGTACCTGTGATGCTTGTAGAAAGATCGATAAGGTAGAGGGAAGCCCAGCCGGAAATATAATCCGATTTGTAAATAAAGTGGCCGTAGATTTTCCCGATAAAACCCTGTCGACCATAGCTTATCAATATACACGTAAACCCTGTAAGACCAAACCGGCAGATAATGTGCTTATCACTTTATGTTCTATAGAATGTGACCGGAGTGCTCCGATTACAGAAAAATGTACACCTTTTGCAGAGGATTTGCGAGGCTGGAAAAAATTAACAAGTCATATCAGGATATGGGATTATACCACACAATTTACCAATTTTCTGGCTCCTTTTCCAAATATCTACACTTTACGGCCCAACATTCAGTTTTTTAGGGACAATCATGCCAAATGGATCTTTGAACAGCATAGTAACAATCCGAGCGAATTGTTTGAGCTGAGATCGTATTTAACCGCAAAATTATTGTGGAATCCTGATAAAAAAACCACGGATGAGATCCTTACCGATTTTACCGGAGGCTATTATGAGGAAGCTGGTGTTTTTGTAAAAAAATACATCGATCTGATCCAACAAAAGATTAAGGAAGATTCCGATTTCTTTTTATTTCTTTATGGTGATCCTTCACAGGCTTTTGATTCGTACCTAAATCCTGAATTATTAAAAACCTATGATGGTTTTTTTGATCAGGCAGAAAAAGCTGTAGCGGAGAAACCTGCTGTTCTGCAAAGGGTGAAAGAAGCAAGGCTGGGAGTGGATTATGCTATTCTGGAAGCCTGCAGAAAAAATCTCTCTAAGGATTTTACACTTACAAAACCGGATAAAAACGGTCAAAAGATGATAAATCCTTATGTAGAAAAGAAACTGGAACAGTTTATGAAAATCTGTAATAAAGCGGATATCACCATGATGAATGAAATGCGATTTAAGGTAAAAGATTATTACAATTCTTATAAAAAAGCACTTGCTGTGGCCACACAACCCAACAAGGCCTTGGGTAAGAAGGTTACTTTGCTAACAAAGCCAAAAAAATATGCTAACGAGGATCCGCAGGTGCTTACCGATGGAGCTTTGGGAGGCAATGGATTTTATGCCAACTGGCTCGGATTTGAAGGGAATGATCTGGAAGCGGTTATAGATCTGGGTAGATCACAAACCCTAAGTTCTGTTTCAACTGCATTTTTACAGGTGACCAATCATGTAGTTTTCTTTCCACTGGAGGTAACTTATTATTATTCAAACGACTATAAGAATTTTCACAAATTGGGAATAATTAAAAATAAATATCCTTTGAGTAAAAAGAGTAAAGTAAATGATATTCAGTATTTTAATTTTAAGTTTCCAAAAGTTGATGCAGAGTATATAAAGATCAAAGCCGTTAATATGAAAACACCGCCTTACTGGCATCATGCCGCAGGTCAGCCTTCATGGATCTTTGCTGATGAGGTTTTGATCAATTAAAAATATAACAATGATCAAAAAAAAATCTATTTCTGTTTTTATTTATAATTTCTTTATTTTCTTATTCGCAAACTGTAAAGAAATCTCAGAAACCGGTCTTTCAAAACCTGTTTGGTAAAGATACAAAAGAAGGGGTTTCCTGTTACAGAATTCCATCAATAGTAACAGCAGTAAATGGTGACCTGATTGCTGCTATTGATGAAAGGGTGCCAAATTGCCGGGACCTGAACGGAAGCCGGGATATCAATATTGTAATCAGAAGAAGTACTGATTATGGAAAAACATGGTCGGAAACGGAAACGGTAGTCGATTATCCATTGGGAAGATCGGCATCTGATCCATCAATGATCGTTGATCGTATTACAGGAGATATCCTTTTGTTTTTCAACTTTATGGATCTGGATAAAGAAAAAGACATTTATCATCCTTTTATCATTAAAAGTTCTGATAACGGTAAAACCTGGGGAGCACCTGAAGACCTGACCTTACAAATTACAAAACCGGATTGGCATAAAGATTTTAAATTTATTACTTCAGGCAGAGGGATTCAGACGAGAAAAGGAAAGCTGTTACATACGCTGGTAAATTTAAATCATGGAATGCATGTTTTTACAAGTGATGATCATGGAAAATCCTGGTATCTGATCGATACACCCATTAAGCCTGCAGATGAATCTAAGATCGTTGAACTTGAAGACGGATCATGGATGATCAACAGCAGAGCAAAGGGTAAGGGTATGCGGTATGTTCATGTTTCTACAGATGAGGGGAGGAGCTGGGTGTCAAGACCACAACCGGAACTTGTAGATCCGGCTTGTAATGCCAGTATTATTCGTTATACTTCTGTAAAAGAAGGTTTTAAGAAGAATCGTTTACTATTCTCTAATGCCGGGAACAAAAAGAAAAGAAAGAATATGAATATCAAACTGAGTTATGATGAAGGGAGAACATGGACAAAGGGGAAAACCATTTATCCCAGACTTTCGGCTTATTCTTCTTTAACAGTTCTTGATAATGGAGATATCGGTTTGTTCTTTGAAAAAGACGGGTATCGTGAAAATGTTTTTGTACGTATATCTTTAGATTGGCTTACAGACGGGAAAGATAAAGTAGTAAGAACAAAAGATCAATAAGATATTTATAAGTTTTAAAGATTATTTGCAGGAGATATATTAATTTTGATATCCCCGGAATTTTGGTAATTTAACCGGAAAGCTAATAAAAAATACTACAATGAAAATTAAATTCCTTCTCCTTTCTCTTGTTATTTTAGGCCTTATTGGATTTAGAAACTTAAGTAATGATATCTGGATTGCTTCTGCTCCGGCAGGAAAAATGATGACTAAGATCGATAAAAAAGGTAAAACTGTTATTCCTAATGGAAGATTTATTACACCGGCAGGAAAAACCATTACAACAGCACCACATCCTTACGGGCTCACTTTAAGTCCTGATGGAAATATTGCTGTAACGGCTAATTCCGGTACGAGTCCGTTATCGATCACCATCATTAAAAATATCCTTTCTGATACTCCGGAAGTTCGTCAGGTGCCTCCCGGGCCTTCCACAGATAAAGGCGTACTGGCCTCTGTTTTTATGGGACTTGCCATATCTCCGGATAATAAAACAGTTTATGTGGCAGGAGGTCAGGAGAATAAGATCTATTTATTTGATGTAGATTCAGGTGCAAAAAAAGACAGCATCGATTGTTCCTATAAATCCGATAAGGAAGATTATACCGATGGTTATATTGGTGATCTGGTACTTTCAAAAGATGGTAAAACTCTCTATGGTGTCGATCAGATCGGTTTTAGAATGGTCGTTGCCGATACCCAAACAAAAAAGTTAAAGCATTCTGTTCCGGTTGGCCGTTACCCTTTTGGGATCAGTTTGTCACCGGATGAAAAAAAGGCCTATGTGGCCAATGTGGGTATGTTTCAGTACGGATTTATTCAAAAGCAACAAGAAAACAAAGACAGAATCAAAGTAAAAACAGTCAATTTTCCTATCTATGCTTTTGATTCAAAAGAGATGAGGGAAGGTATAGAAAATGATACTATTTCAGTTCCTCCTTTGGGGGATCCTAATGCATTGGAGGCTTTTTCTGTTTTTTCTGTTGATTTAAAAGATGCTAATAATCCAAAGGTTGTTGCTAAGATCAAAACAGGTCACCTGGTAGGAGCTAAAGTTGAAGGTATTCCTGCAGTAGGCGGTTCAAGTCCGAATTCGATCGTAGCTACCGATAAGTTTGTTTTTGTGAGTAATGGAACTAACGATAATATCTCGATGATTTCTCTAAAAAAGGATACCGTAGTGAATAATATTTATTTGAAACCCGATCAGAGGATCAGGCAGTTAAGAGGGGTAATTCCCTTTGGACTCGCACTGAGTCCTGATCAAAAAAGATTGTATGTGGCCGAATCAGGGATCAATGCTGTTGCTGTGATTGATGTGAAAGATCAAAAAGTTCTGGGGCATATTCCAACAGGGTGGTTTCCTTCAAAGATCAAAGTTAGCAAAGATGGCAAAAAACTGATCATTGCCAATGCCAAAGGTTACGGAAGCGGACCAAACGGAGGTAAAAATTTTAAAAGAGGTCCGGAGGGAAGTTATATTGGTTCTTTGATGAAAGGAACAGTTCAGGTGGTTGAAGTCCCAACTGATAAACAGCTTAATGAAATGACCCGACAGGTGGTTTCAAATAATTTTAAATTCCGTAAAGCTGATGATCCTTTCTTTAAAACCCGAAAGAATAATCCTATTCCCTTATACCCCGGAGCGAACGTGAGTCCGATAAAGCATATCGTTTTTATTTCAAAAGAGAACAGAACTTATGATGAGGTTTTTGGACAGTTAAAAAAAGCCGACGGAGATCCTTCTCTGGCAAGGTATGGTTATAATGTGTCGTTTAAAAACAGTGAGGGTACAGCTTCTGTATCCAATGCCACCGTTATGCCTAATCATTTGAATCTGGCAACGACCTTTGCTTTTTCTGATAATTTTTATGTAGATTCAGATGTTTCAGCCGACGGGCACCGATGGCTGGTCAATACCTATCCCAATGAATGGTGTGAAACAGCTACTGTTGCCAGTTATGGTGGACAACGAACTTTTAAAGAAAAATCAAAAGCACCCGGTATTTTTGCTATGAACGGTGCAGCGGGTGCAGTCTATCCTGAGGATTATAATGAAGCCGGTTCTATGTGGGATCATCTTGAGCGCAACGGAGTTGATTTTTATAATTTTGGTTTTAGTATAATGTTTGAGCCTGCGCGGTATAAGGTTTTTTATAAATATACCGGTATTCGCCAGTATATCAACTATCCTGTGCCTCAGCCCTTGTTTACCCGTACGTCTAAACAGTTTCCTACTTTTAATATGGCTATTCCTGATCAGTTCAGGGTAGATCAGTTTAAAAAGGAATTTAAGAAGAAATGGATTTCCGGAAAGGATAAGATGCCGGAGATCATTACTGTGATCCTGCCTAATGATCATGGTGCTGGTGAGCGTCCAAAAGCGGGATTTCCTTTTAAAGAAAGTTATATGGCCGATAATGACCTTGCTGTGGGAAGAATAGTGGAGTATCTTTCTCACACCCCTTACTGGAAGAATATGCTTATTGTGATCACTGAAGATGATGCGCAGAATGGAGTGGATCATATAGATGCGCACAGAAGTATTTTAATGATGATCTCCCCCTGGGTAAAAAGAAACTATGTGAGCCATGTACACAACAGTTTTGGCAGTATTTTTAAAACTTTTTGGAATGTTCTCGCATTGCCATACTTAAATCAGTACGATGCAGGAGCAACAGATCTTTCCGATTTCTTTACTGCTACCCCCGATTACACCCCTTATAATGCTTTACCGGTGGATCAAAGGATCTTTGATCCGCAAAAAGCCCTGAGTCCGATCAATGAAAAATTCGACTGGAAAGCTTTGGAAAATTCGCCGGAAATGGACAACCTGGAAGATATGATCAGAGATAGCAAAGAGCAGGATAATTACCGTTTGGAAGGTCGTGAAAAGAAAATGGATTAAGATTTGTATATAGGTATTAAGAATTGGCTTAAAAGATATCACAATAGAGATCATCAAGGTATTAATAGAAAGAAACCAAGTAATCTTTAT
>JANTGS010000052.1 GCA_024762795.1 Flavobacteriaceae bacterium
CAAATAATGAATTCATAATATTAGGTATTTTTGCAGAGGTAAAATATTGAAATGAAAATAAGAAATATTACATATTCTAATCTTTTTAAGATCAAAGCATTCCTTTTCGGATTTCTGTTTTTGTTCCTTTTTTCCTGTGATGGAGATTCGGGAACCCCTGAAAAACCTAAAGAACCCGATTTCAATTATCTCCCAAAATCCACTACCGGAGCTGTTGTTAAACATAAATATTACACGCTGTCATACTTTGAAAAATACGAACAGGCGGAATGGGTTGCCTATGAGCTGAGAAAAGATCAGATCGTGTACATTCATCTGGATCGTCCTTATTTTGAACAGGATCCACTGGTAAAAACAGGCTCTGCCGACTGGGTAAACTACAAAGATTCCGGTTATACCAAAGGGCATTTGTTACCAGCTGCCGACCGGAAATTCAGTATTACCGCTTATAATGAAACCTTTTTAACTTCAAATATTTCTCCTCAAACCTACGAATTCAATGCAGGCATCTGGCTGGTTCTTGAAGAACAGGTGAGAAAATGGGCCGAACGTTATGACCAGCTTTATATTGTTACAGCCGGCGTTTTGAAACCCGGACTACAAACTATTGGCTATGAAGATGTTGCCGTGCCGGAATATTTTTACAAAGTAATTCTCGATTATAAAGAGCCTGAGATCAAAGCCATTGCTTTTTTAATTCCACATGAAGACCTTGACAGACCTCTTACCGATTTTGTAATCAGTATTGATGATCTGGAAGAAATTACTCATATTGATTTCTTTCCGGAATTACCGGATGATCTGGAGAATAAACTGGAAAGTTCCACTGATTATTCCAAATGGAAATTTGATGAGATCGATATCAACTTTTAAAGATTGTCCAGACTGTAAAAAGCTCCTTTATTTTCCTTTCTCGCCATAGAATATTTTACAATAAGATAAGAGATCGCATTCAGATTTCTTAATTCACAGATCTGTGGTGACAATTTAGATTTAGCATAAGCTTTCTCTGTATCCTGATAAAGATAATTTAAATGATCCAAAGCTTTTTCCAAACGTTCATCAGATCTGACTATAGCCACAAGGTCGGTCATAATGTTCTTAATGGTCTTACGGTTATGTGAAATCAGCACCTTTTCACTGGGTACGGTAGTACCCTCCTCATTCCACTCAGGGATCTCCAAATTCTTATCAAATTCAAGATCTTTCCTGTTTGCAGAAATTTCTTCAGCAATTTTATTTCCATATACTAAAGCTTCCAGAAGAGAATTCGAGGCGAGTCTGTTGGCTCCGTGAAGTCCCGAACGGGAACATTCTCCACAGGCAAAAAGATTGTTAACTGAAGTATAACCTTTCTCATCGACCACAACCCCTCCCATCATATAATGTGCTGCAGGGACCACAGGAATATAATCTTTGGCAATATCTATTCCTATACTTTTACATTTCTTATAAATATTAGGAAAATGCTTTTTAAAAGCCTTTTTATCAAGATGTGTGCAATCGAGATACACATGCTGGTCTCCTGTTCTGATCAGTTCACTATCGATAGCCCTTGCCACAACATCACGGGGTGCCAGTTCAAGCCTTTCATCAACTTCAAGCATAAAACGTTTTCCTTCTTTATTCCGCAAATAAGCTCCAAATCCTCTTACTGCTTCCGATATAAGAAATGCCGGACTCACCCCCGGTTGATACAAAGAGGTAGGATGAAACTGAACGAATTCCATATCGGCTATTTTTGCTTTAGCACGATAAGCCATGGCTATTCCGTCTCCGGTAGCAATTACAGGATTGGTAGTTGATGCATAAACCTGACCGGCTCCTCCTGTAGCCAGAACCGTAGTGGTGGCCAGAAAAGTATCGATCTTATTGTTCTTTTCGTTTAAAATATAGGCACCGTAACAATTGATATTTTCTTTTGATAATTCTTTATTCACAACATGGTGGTCAGTGATCAGATCTATTACAAAATGGAAATCCAGTAAGGTAATATTGGGCAGAGATTCCACTTGTTCCAGCAAGGTCTTCTCAACTTCAAATCCGGTAATATCTTTATGATGCAGAATTCTGTTGGTTGAATGTCCTCCTTCTTTTCCAAGATCGAGCACTCCTTTGATCTTTTGATCAAAATCTGCACCCCATTCAATCAGCTGTTTCATACACCTGGGTGCCTCCTCTACCACCATTCTTACAACTTTCGGATCGCTGATATAATCTCCGGCCACCATGGTATCTTTGATATGATCTTCAAAGGAGTCCAGTTTATCCCATACGGCTGCTATTCCGCCCTGAGCATAACGTGTATTCGACTCACTTCTTTCTGTTTTTGTAATAACATAAACCTTTTTTTCAGGTAAAGCCTTTGCTGTTTTAATGGCTGTTGTTAATCCGGCTACTCCCGAACCCAATACCAGCACATCAGATTTATAAATACTCATCTTATTTTCTTGAGGAAATTTCTAACATTTTTTCAATCGGGATCAAAGCTTTCTTTCTAACATCTTCCGGCACATTTACTTCGGGCAATTCATATTTCATACATAAATACAATTTTTTCATGGTATTCATTTTCATATACGGGCATTCGCTGCAGGAACAACTGGTATCTTCAACAGGAGCAGGAATAAAGGTTTTATCCGGAGCTTCTTTCTGCATTTCATGAAGGATCCCCGCTTCGGTAGCTACAATAAATTCTTTAGCCGGATTGTTTTTTACATAGTTGATCATCCCGGAGGTTGAACCTACATATTCGGAAACTTTTAAAATATAATCAGGCGATTCGGGATGTGCAATGATCTTGGCCTTAGGATTTTCTTTATGGGTTTCTATCAGTCTGTCGATAGAAAAAGCTTCATGAACCACACAGGCTCCATCCCAGATCAGCATATCTCTGCCGGTTTCTTTTTTGATCCACGCTCCTAAATTCCTGTCGGGAGCAAATAAAATAGGCTGATCTTCTGGAACTGATTCTACAATTTTTCTGGCATTGGAAGATGTACAGCAGATGTCACTAATGGCTTTTGCTTCCGCAGAAGTATTAACATAAGTAATTACGGTATGATCCGGATATTTATCTTTCATTGCCTGCAGGTCATTTGCAGGACAGGATTCTGCCAGAGAGCAGCCTGCATTCAGATCGGGTAAAACCACTTTCTTTTCGGGGTTTAGGATCTTGGCTGTTTCGGCCATAAAATGCACCCCTGCAAAAACGATCATTTCCGCATCTACCTCAGCAGCTTTATAAGACAACTGAAGGCTGTCGCCCACAAAATCGGCAATATCCTGAATTTCAGGCTCCTGATAATAATGCGCAAGAATAACTGCGTTCTTTTCTTTTTTAAGTTTTTTGATCTCTGCAACATAGTCTGTATCTGAAGAAGTATCTATATCCAGAAAACCCTTTTCCTGTAGTTCCTTTTTTGCTTTTTCTAAATCCATTCTGTAAAGTAATTTATGAGAATTACAAATTTACAGTTTTTTCAGTTAAAAAGGAATCTGATTTTCAATCGTTTTTGACTATGTATTTCGGGTTCTTTTGTCTTCTTTGATATTATTTTTTCTAAGATTTCTTTCCAGTTCTAAAAGAAAAACTCTTAATTCGAGGGAATAGATTTTCAGGGTATTTTCTATCTGACTCTTTTTCATATAAGGCAATTTTTTATTTTTTCCAATAAATAGCAATCCGGTATAAATAACGCTAAATCTTAAGGTTTAGTATTGTTTTACCGGATTTTAATATTGCCTTCAGAACAATCAGTCTCCTAACTGTTTGATCTTAAATCTTTCCAGTTCGGCAGGGGTATGTTCTCTTTCCATGATCTTTTCTATCTTTAAAACAATATCCGGATGCTCATCTGAAACATTATTTTCCTCTGTCGGATCATCTTTAAGATTGTACAGCTCGATCTTCATATTTCCTTTAAAGATATTCTTTCTGATCCCTTTCCAATCGCCCATTCTTACAGCCTGTTGACCCTGATAGCTTGGAAATTCCCAATACAAAAATTCATGTTCTTTCTGATTCTTTTCCCCTAATAAAGTGGGTAAAAAGCTGATTCCGTCAGTATTCTCAGGTGTTTTGACATTGGCAATTTTACTCAGCGTAGGCATCACATCCCAAAAAGCAGAAATATGATCAGTTTTGCTGCCGGCTTTAATTTTTCCGGGCCAACTTGCGATCATAGGAATACGGATCCCTCCTTCATAAGTAAATCCTTTAGTTCGGCCATATTTACTGGGAAACGGAGCAGCACTTTTAAAATAGCCGGCATCCAATCCTCCGGTATAAGAAGGACCGTTATCACTAGTAAAAATAATAATGGTATTTTTATAAATTCCAAGTTTCTTCAGTTCTTTTATAATCTCACCCACCTGATCATCCAGATAGGTAATCATTCCTGCATAAGTTGCATTTGGATAACGTGTTGGGAAATATGCTTTTCCGGTATAAGGTTTTTCATCACCAAAGATCTTTAAATATTTATCAATATATTTTTGAGGAACCTGTAAAGGTACATGAGGTATGGGGGTGGCATAATACATAAAGAATGGTCTGTCTTTATTTTCAGCAATAAAATTAAGCACCTCTTTTTGCATCAGCGCAGGAGCATAATCTTTTTGTTGAATCCATTTTTTATAACTTTTAGGATCATTAGGATCAGCTCCCTCCGCCAGTTTATTATCTTTTCCCGGAGCAACCAAGTCATTATCAAGCCATATTTTTTCTTCGTTCTTCCATAAGTGTTTCGGATAATACTGGTGTGCCTGTCTCTGACAATTAAATCCATAGAAGAAATCAAATCCGTTTTTGGTAGGAATACCATCGGTATTGGGTGCTCCCAGCCCCCATTTTCCAACTACAGCTGTTTTATAGCCTGCACCTTGTAAAACTTTTCCCAGTGTAGGAACATCATTTGGGATTGGCCGCTGACCCTCCAGATTGGTATCGTTGACTACTTTGGCATAATTCCATACATCTCCCCGGGAAGCCCATTCATCATTACCCCGAATATAAGCATGACCTGCATGTTTTCCGGTAAGCAGAATATCTCTGGATGGGGCGCATACCGGAGCTCCGGCATAGTGTTGGGTAAACAACATCCCTGAAGCTGCCAGGGCATCAATATTTGGAGTTTGAATTTTTTCTTGTCCGTAAACCCCTAATTCTCCATAGCCCAGGTCATCTGCCAGGATATAAATAATATTGGGTTTTACTTCTTTTTTAACTTCTTGACCCTTACAGGCTACTAAAGAAACTATAACTAAAAGGCTTAAAAACAGAAATTTTAAATGGTTTTGCATGATACAGATTTATGTAATAGAATTTTCACGCAAATATTGGATAAAAAGTGGACATGAAAAAGAAGAAATAAAAAAAGTTTCCCAAAAATGAGAAACTTTAGTGCCCAGAACAGGACTCGAACCTGCACGTCATTGCTGACACTGGTCCCTGAAACCAGCGCGTCTACCAATTTCGCCATCTGGGCTTTGGTAAAACTTATTGTAAAACCTGCCTACAATACAATTAATTCTATCAAAAAAGCTTAACTCAGCATTTTACACTTTGTTAAGCTCATCTTTGTGCGGGCGAAAGGACTCGAACCTTCACGCCGCGAAGCACTAGATCCTAAATCTAGCGTGTCTACCAATTTCACCACGCCCGCAAAATGCGAGTGCAAATATAAACAATTTTATATTTTACGATAAAGCTTTTATAAAAAAATTTAAAGTATCGAAAAACAGGCTTGTCAATCTTATCGAACTGATTGTAAAATCTAAAAACTAGACATCGAGGTCTACAACATAACCTTCCCAGTTTCGTATATTAAAAACCGTACCCTCTTCAAAAATAAGATACTGCCCTTTGATCCCTTTTAATTTGCCTTTATACGATGGGGTTTTATCCAGATTCAGACTCCTGATCTTGGAAGGATATTGAATTACCGGGAAATCGATCTCAGTTTCATTGTTATTTTCCAGAAAATATTGCCTGGCCTCTTCAGGAATATATTTTACAAGTTTTTCACGTTCTTCCTTCAGGTCGAGATCCAGAATATCATTGGTAAGCATTTTTCTCCAGTTGGTCTTATCAGAAACATACTCTTTCAGGGCTATTTCTGTGATTCCTGCCAGATATCTGTTGGGTACTTCCACGATCTCAATCGCTTCATGCGCTCCCTGGTCGATCCAGCGGGTAGGAACCTGGGATTTACGGGTTACTCCTACTTTTACATTACTCGAATTGGCCAGATATACAATATGGGGTTGTAACTGAACCTGTTTTTCATAATCCAGATCACGATCTTCTATTCCCAGATGGGCTTTGCTCAGCTCAGGTTTCATGATCCAGTCGCCGGCCTGTGGCATTTTATAAAAACAATCGTAACAAAAACCCTGGCGGAAGATCTTTTTTTCTTCCCCGCAACTTAAACACTGCCAGGTTTTAAAAGAAATGGAAATATCTTTATCCAACAACTGATTCATATTCAAAATATCCTGCTCCATATCGAGATAATACTGAACGGGAGAAGCATTTTCCGTTGTCATTTTTTTAAGTACCCCTGTATATTTCATATTAAATGTTTTTTTTAATGTCAACTTATATTATGAAGAAGAGCTTATTGTTTTACTGTTCCCAAAAATAAAATGCTTTTATGATATAATGCTTTATTTCTTTATAACTATTTAATACCCTGCTCTCAATACTTCATTAATCTTGAATCTTAAATTATCAAATTATTCTCAAATCAGCACATTCTCAAATCAACTCATCAGCATATTTCTACCTAATTCTCTGTATTTCCTCCACGGATCTCCGTGTAATAATTATAAATTCTTTATTTATCACATTTTTAAATCATTTATTTCGCGCAAAGTGCACTAAAGAACAAAGGCATTAAAACTATTCACTGATCACCCTGATCATTCTCTTCACTTTTTCAGCTACTTCCCTGGCCTTGTCAATATCTTTATCTACAATAGTTACATGTCCCATCTTACGAAAAGGACGGGTTTCTTTTTTACCATAAATATGTGGCGTTACCCCGCTGATCTTTAGAATTTCTTCCATATTCTGATAAACTACTTTCCCGGAAAAACCCTCTTCCCCCACCAGATTTACCATCACGCCCCCAACTTTACTATCGGGATTCCCCAAAGGCAGATTTAAGATCGCACGTAAGTGCTGTTCAAACTGACTTGTATAACTGGCTTCTATACTAAAATGACCGCTGTTATGTGTCCGCGGAGCTACCTCATTCACAAGGATGTCATCATTTTGTGTCTGGAACATCTCTACGGCCAGTAAGCCTACCAACTGAAAGGCATCAGCCACCTGTAAAGCAATATTTTGGGCTTTCCCGGCAACTTTTTTATCGATCCTTGCCGGACAGATCACGTATTCCACCTGATTTGCTTCAGGGTGGAATTCCATCTCAACCACAGGATAGGTTTTTATCTCCCCATCTTTGTTTCTCGCCACAATTACAGCCAGTTCATTTTTAAAAGGCACAAGATTTTCGATAATGCATTCCACATCAGGTAGATTTTTTACATCTTCCTGATTTCTGATCACTTTGACCCCCATACCATCATAACCAAACTGGGCTGTTTTCCAAACCAATGGAAATTCAGTATCAGGCATGATCTCCTTTGCTGAAGTGAATCTTTTATAAGCTGCTGTAGGAATTTTATTTTTAACAAAGAAATCTTTCTGCCGGCCTTTGTGCTGAATGACCTGTAAAACACGGGGTTGCGGGTAGATGGTCAAACCTTCCTTTTCAAGCCGGATCAAAGCTTCAATATTAACATGTTCGATCTCAATGGTAAGCAGATCCACTTGTTTTCCAAAATTATATACGGTATCATAATCCATCAGATCACCCTGATGGAATTCATTACAGATCTCTGAACAGGGAGCATCTTTTGCTACATCTAAAATAACGGTATAGATATCGTATTTCTGAGTTTCTGCGAGCATCATTCTTCCCAGCTGCCCTCCTCCCAGAACGCCCAACCGAAATGATGAAGAAAAATAATTCTTTGACATTGTTAAAGATATTTAAAAATTGGTAATTCGTAAAGTACTGCCCACAACCACAACGCGGTATTGTTTTGCGGCGTACCGGATGTCCTCCGTTAAAGGAGCACCGTCGAGAATACTAAAACGGCTGTCATCACAAGAGCAAATCATAAACAGACCATCTTTTACATACATCTGCGAACAGGCTTTAGGTTGAATATGCGGTGCAGCTCGGTCAAAGGCCACGTAAGAATTGATCCCGGAATGATAGATTATAAGTCCGCTGATCCCTCCATTGGAATAGGCCCAGCCACCCACAATCTGAAGGTCGATATAAGCCGGATTATTTAAAAAAATAGTTTCATCAACCGGTACATTGGGTAAAATATGCTCATACTCATTTGAGTTGTCAGAGCAGGAAAGAAACATCATTAAAAAGGCAAAAATAGCTACTTTACTCACAAATTCTGATTTTGAAATTTTCAAATATTCTTTCTTTTAAATATTTTTGCAAGGTACAAATATTTTGATTTAAAATAATTCGTATATTTGTATTAGAATCTCATTCCACTATTATGGATTTGGGGTTTTTTTATTTATATATATTATATTGATTTAAACGAAGGATTATGAGTGATATAGAATACTATACCGCAGAAGGATTGAAAAAATTAAGAGAGGATCTAGATCATCTTGAGCATATTGAACGCCCAAGAGTTACCAAAGCTATTGCCGAAGCAAGAGACAAGGGAGACCTGAGTGAAAATGCCGAATACCACGCTGCCAAGGAAGAACAATCTTTACTGGAATATAAGATAGCTCAGATGAAAAATACCCTGTCAAAGGCAAGGTTAATAGATGAATCACAGCTCGACACTTCTAAAGTGCTTGCGCTTTCTAAAGTGAAAATTAAGAATATTGATAACAATATGGAATTTAGCTATACCTTAGTGGCTGATGCTGTTGCCAACCTCGCCGAAGGTAAATTATCTGTTAATTCTCCTATTGGCAAGGGCTTACTGGGCAAAAAGGTAGGCGATATAGCCGAGATCCAGGTACCAAAAGGCACAATAAAATTTGAAATTATCAATATTTCAAGATGATTTTTTTTAAAGGATTTCTTTGCGTTATTTATCTGTAAACTATTAATTAAAATAAAATGAGTACAATCTTTACAAAGATCATACAGGGAGAAATACCAAGCTATAAAGTAGCTGAAAATGAAGATTTCTATGCTTTTTTAGATATCAATCCCAATGCTAAAGGGCATACTTTGGTGGTACCCAAAAAAGAAGTGGATAAGATCTTTGATCTCGATGAGGCAACTTACACCGGACTGATGCAGTTTTCCTATAAAATTGCAAAAGCCATAGAAAAGACCATTCCCTGTAACCGGATTGGACAGCTGGTGGTGGGACTCGAAGTTCCTCATGTACATGTACACCTGATTCCTTTAAATGAAATGTCGGATATTGATTTTCGCAAAAGCGTAAAACTTAGCGATGAAGAATTTAAAGATATCGCCAAAAGAATTTCTGAAAGTTTATAGCTAAAAGATTGAAATTTCCCTAAAGTAGTAAATCATTTAAGCATTTACCTCATCTTCCTGAAGTACCTTCATTTCGATCATAAAAGTGGTACCCTTGCCGATTTCCGATTTATAGATATAAATGCGCCCTTTGTGATAATCTTCAATAATTCTTTTCGCCAGAGATAATCCGAGACCCCAACCCCTCTTTTTGGTAGTATAACCCGGATTAAAGATCTTTTTATGCAGTCTCTTTGGCAAACCTTTTCCGGTATCAGAAACCAGAATTTTTGCTGTGTTGTTTTCCTGGTAAACATTGATACTTAACGAGCCCTTTCCCTGCATGGCATCAATGGCGTTTTTAACCAGATTCTCTATTACCCAGCTGAATAACTGTAAATTCATATCTACCCAAATAGGTTGATCTTCATTCGCAGTGAATTTGAAATCGATCTGTTTAAAGCTTCTCGATTTGATATAATCGAATGCATTTCTGGTTTCTTTTACAATATCGTGTTTGGTAAGTTTGGGTACAGAACCGATCTTTGAGAAACGATCTGCAATGGTATTGAGCCTTGAAACGTCTTTTTCAATTTCTGCTACAATACTTTCATCGGTATCTTCCAAACGCAAAAGTTCAACCCAACCCAACATGGAGGATAAAGGTGTACCGATCTGGTGAGCTGTTTCTTTAGCCATACCCGCCCAAAGCTTATTCTGTTCTGCAATTTTATTCTGCTGAAAAACGAGATAAATGATCGTTCCAAATAATAAGAGGATCAATAACAAGCCTAAAGGATAATATTTTAACCGGTTGAGCAGATCTGAATTCCGGTAAAAGATCTTTTGGATAACCTCTGTATTATCCCTTTTATATTTAATGATCAAGGGTTCATTTTCAGCTTTCATCTTTTTCAACTGCCGAAACAAAAACACCCGGTCTTTTTCTGATAAGGCTGTAAATTTTTTGGTATAAGGAATCCCTAAATTAGCCCACCGGTTGATGTCACCGTTCTCATAGGTAATGATCATTGGAATACTCCTGTTATTTTCAATGATCATATTTTCAAGAGAAATATCTACATCCAAGTCGGGATTGTTAAAATTTTCAAAGGCTTTCGCCAGAATTTCCATTTTTAAACGTTCTTCATTCTTAAACTTTTTAAAGAATTGATTGGTATTCCACAAAATTAATGCGACTATCAAAAAAGAGGCAAGAACCAGCACCCATTTTACAGAAGTTTTATAGTCGGGAAAGTTCATTAATCTGGATATATAAGTTTAATTCGGGATAATTTACTGAATATTAACTGTAAAATAATTCACTTATTATGTAATATGCAAATATTAGCTTCTTTTGTTAAAAAGTCAAGCATTTTGTTAACAATTATTCAGAAATTTACTCCAAAATCTCATTTACAAGCAAGATAATCTAAATTTTAAAAAGTCAGCTTCCAGTTTGAAAAATTCTATTCAGATTTTCATTAAGAAAACCTGCGAATTGTGATTCCCCTGCTGTAAAATTTTGAAATACTTCAGTTGATTAAGATAAACCCGTATTTATACCGAATGTTGATAACTTTCTTAAGCAGAATAGAGAAGAAAAACATAAATTTGCACTGAACTTTTTAAAAAAGTTAAATAAATTTTAACTTAACCTATGACAATTTAGTAAGATTATGGAAGTAACAGGAACAATTAAAAAAATAGACGAAACCAAAACTTTTGGTAACAACGGTTTTAGAAAGAGGGAAATGGTAATCACTACCAACGATCAATATCCTCAGTTTTTAATGATCGAATTTATTCAGGATAAATGCGATCTTTTAAACAACTATAATGTTGGAGATCAGGTAAAAATAAGTATCAATCTGAGAGGAAGAGAATGGATCAATCCTGAAGGAGAAGCCAAATATTTTAACTCTATTCAGGGATGGAGAATTGAGAATTTACAGGCACAACCGGATGCAGGTACTCCCCAGGCTGAAGCGATGGAAAGCTTTGCTCCCGCAGCAGAAACATCCGAGAATGAACCGGATGATCTGCCATTCTAAATAGTATATAAGGCCCGGGTGCCCGGTTATTGTTCAAAATTCAACTACATAAAATACTTTGGTATTATACAGATTGAATTTTACTAATGCTCAATCCCGGATAATCTGGCCAAAGCACAAGTCTTTATGGACAAACATTAAAAATTGTCTGTTCAAAAAGACCTCAAATTGAATCGATTCTTAATAAGAAAATCTATGGTAAAGTCAGTTTATTTTTTGCTATTATTGTTTGTTTTCAGTAATTGTTCTTCCTCAGGAGAGGAAAAACCGGTTGTAACACCTTTTATTAAAATTCAGGATATTTCAACCTCTGAAGGAAATAATGGCACAAAATCAATTGATTTTACCTTGACGTTACAAGAAATCTCTTCTGTTGGTCTTACTTTGCAGTATACCACCGAAGATGCTTCTGCTTTTCAATATCTCGACTATAAAAAACAAGCGGGACAAATTATTATTCCTGCAGGAAAAAAAACCGCTACAATTTCTCTGGATATCATTTCAGATGAGATCAAAGAAGGAGATGAGGTTTTCAGACTCATATTTGAATCAACACAGGATATAGATTTTAACCAGACGAGTGCTGAGATCACAATTAAAAATGACGATACTCAACTTCCTTACCAAAAGGATGATTATATAACTCCCGATTCTTATCAGGGATGGAAACTGGTTTGGAAAGATGAATTTAATGAAAAAAAGATCGATAATCAAAACTGGACTCATGAAATTGGTAATGGTGATAATGGCTGGGGTAACAGCGAACTGGAGTACTACACCGATGCCCCGGAGAATTCAAGATTAGAAAATGGGAATCTGATTATTGAAGCCAGAAAAGAATCTCTTAACGGATTTAATTACACCTCAGCCAGAATGGTTTCAAAAGATAAACAATCCTTTAAATATGGAAGAATCGATATCAGAGCAAAACTACCTTTTGGTAAAGGAATCTGGCCTGCCCTTTGGATGTTAGGAGATAACATTAACCAGGTAGGATGGCCTGCATGTGGTGAAATTGATATCATGGAGTTAATTGGAAATCACCCCGAAAAAAGCCATGCAACAGTACACTTCGGTAAAGATTTTGCCAATCATAAATATGTTGGTGGTGATTATTCTCTATCTAATGAGATCTTTAATAACCGGTTTCATGTTTTTAGTGTGGTAAGAGAAGAAAACCAAATGTGGTTTTATATTGATGATATCCTGTTTTTTGATTTCAATTCAAATGACACCCAAGGAGCTTCCTATCCCTTTAATCAGAAATTCTTTTTTATTTTAAATGTAGCCGTTGGGGGACAATGGCCGGGAAGCCCCGATTCATCAACTCAATTTCCACAACAAATGCTGGTGGATTATATTCGTGTTTTTGAAAAAGAATAAGGATATTCATCTTTAAATAAAAAACAATTAATGTGATTTTTTTTTAATGATCATTTTAGGTAAACAACTTTATTTTCCGGATGTTAAAACAGCAAATCAGGATGGGATTTTAGCTGTAGGCGGAGATCTTTCTGCTGAAAGGCTCATCCTTGCCTATAAAAGTGGTATTTTCCCATGGTACAATGAAGGAGAACCCGTGATCTGGTACAGCCCGGATCCGAGAATGGTTCTTTTCCCTGAAGAACTGAAAGTCTCTAAGAGCATGCGGCTTCTGCTGAAGAAGAATATCTTCAGCATTACATATAACCAGAATTTCAGTGAAGTGATCCATCAATGCAAGATCATCGACAGAAAAGATCAGCCGGGTACCTGGATTACCGATGATATGGAGAAGGCCTATAATCAATTGCATCATTTAGGCTATGCAAAATCAGTTGAGGTGTGGCAGGAAAAACAACTGGTAGGGGGTCTTTACGGAATCGACCTGGGAAATATCTTTTGCGGAGAAAGTATGTTCAGCAAAACAAGTAATGCTTCCAAAGCGGCATTTATCTATCTTTCTCAAAAACTTGCTGACGAACGATACAAACTGATCGATTGTCAGGTGTATAACAAGCATCTTGCCAGCCTGGGAGCAAGAGAAATTCCCAGAAAAGAGTTTATCAAAATTCTGAGTAGTACTTATCAAACCTAAGCACACTACTTTAAGAACAGATAACAATTAGTGCCTGTTCATAAAATATAAAAAATGTTGAAATCAAAATGTATTGACATTATTGACAAACAACGGTTATTCACCCATATTATCCTCAATATAATCAATTACTTTTTGCATTAAATGTACACGGTCTTTACCTCTTACATTATGCTGATAGCCGGGATAAGTAAAAAATTCGATCTGAACCCCTTTATCAACAGCAGCTTTTAATAATTTCATAGAATGCTGTGGCACCACCACATTATCCACCTGACCGTGAATGATTAATAATTTTCCTTCTAAATTCTGAATATAATTGGTCAGATCGGCTTTTTTATAGCCTTCCGGATTTTCCTGAGGAGTATCCATATAACGTTCTCCATACATAATCTCATACATCCTCCAGTCGATCACCGGACCGCCGGCTACTCCTACCTTAAAGGTTCCCGGCTGACGTAACATTAAACTTGTGGTCATAAAACCACCAAAACTCCATCCGTGAACAGCCATTTTACCGGCATCTACATAAGGTAATGATTTTAAATAATCAACCCCTACCAACTGATCTTCCATCTCTTTATCCCCAAGGTTCCGGTGTGTAGCCTGCTCAAAATCAGAACTCCGGTTATGACTTCCCCGATTATCCAAAGTAAAAACAATATAGCCTTTTTCTGCAAGATAATACATCCACATCGGTGCTGCTGCCAGCCAGGTATTTCTAAGCATTTGTGCATGTGAACCTCCGTAAACATAAACCACAACAGGGTATTTTTTATTGGGGTCAAAATTTGAAGGCCGGATCATACGGGCATTTAATCTAAAACCGGCCTTGTCTTCCAGGTGAATGATCTCCGGTTTAGAATAAGCATATTGCTTTAATGGATCTTTGGCATTCAATATTTCCTTTATTGTTTTTTTGTTATTGCCAATTATCGAGATCTCTTTGGGTATATCAATTGAAGAAAAAGTATCGATCAAAAGTCCGTTAGAATTCACCTGGGCTGTATGTGTACCTTTCTTTTTAGTGATCTGCTCCTGTTTTCCTTTTAAACTCACTTTAAAGATCTGTCGGTCCAAAGCAAAATCTGTAGCTCCCTGAACATAAAAATTATTCTTTTTATCAAATCCTAAAAAGGCTGTAATATCAAAATTACCCTGAGTCACTTTTCTGATCAATTCCCCGCTGGTATCATACAAATAAAGTTGTTTGTAATTGTCACGGTTACTAAACCAAAGGAACTGAGTAGTACTACCGGAAACAAAGATCAATCCATCTTCCGGCTCTACATATTGCTCATCTCTTTCTTCAAAAAGTGTTTTGATAAAATCTCCGGTCTCCGCATTGTACTGATTCATTTTCAGATGATTCTGATCCCTGTTCAGAATCCCTATAAAAATACTTTTTTCATCCGGACTCCAGCTCACAGCAGTTAAATACTGTTCTTTGGGTTCACCGGTTTTCATATAAATTGTCTTTTTAGTCGTCAGGTTATAAACACCCAGCGTAACATGATGACTTTTCATTCCGGCCATGGGATATTTTATTAGATTTACTTTTGCGGGACGAACATTCATATCGATGAGCGGATAATCCGTAACCATACGTTCATCCTTTCTGTAAAAGGCTAGTTTATTTCCTTTTGGCGACCAGAATGTTCCTTTAGTAATTCCAAATTCAGATCTGTGTACCGACTGACCATAAACAATTCCTTTATCAGCTTCATTACTGATCTGGTCAACAGATCCGTCTCCTCTGCGGATAAATAAATTATTTCCCAGCGTATAGGCCAGATTAAAAGTGGACTTTTCCAGATCATTATTAGCCGCTTTTTCATCGAAAACATAGGTCTTAAATGCTTTCTTCTGAAGATCGTAAAGCACATAGGCATTACCACTCCTAAAATAGAAATGATCCTGATCAACCCAGGTAATATAGGGGAGTCTTTTCAACTCCTTATTCAGTCCGGAATTCTTATTCAGCATTTCCAGAGAAAGAAGGTCGGTAGTTTTGTTTCCTTTTACAAAAACCTCTTTCAGTTTGTTTTCCTTTACAAAAACATAAGTGTCTGTACCGGGAATCCACTGCAATCCTGCTATTCTTTCAGGAGCCAGCGAATTCCTTTGATTAAGAACGGCTTCCTTTAAAGAAAGCTCTTTTTTTTGTGCTGAAAGGGTTAATAAACCACCCATCAGGAAAAACAATAAGAATCTGTAAATTTTCATTTTTAAATTTTTTAATGTGTGATGTAAATCTATTACTTTTTTTATAATTTTAATCCATAAAAACTATAATATGAAAACAATATTCCACATACTGCTCTTTCTAATGATTCCGGTATTCGGTATAAGTCAAAACGCCAATGAATTGTATATAAAAGGTATACAGAGTTTTGACCAAAAGAAGTTCAATGATGCACTGACTTATCTGGGAAAAGCCATTGAAAAATCACCCGATTTTAACGAAGCTTATCAAAAAAGAGGTGTTATTTTCCTAATTTTTAAAGATTTTAAAAGGGCTATTGCTGATTTTGATAAAGCTATAGATCTGGGTACTGCCAACGAAATGGTTTACTACAACAGAGGAATTGCCGAAAGAAACATAGGGGAACTCAACCCCGCCATTAACGATTTTACCAAGGCGATCTCTATGAACCCTGATTTTGGCCTCGCCTATTTTAACAGAGCCCTTACCAAGCTCAGCCTCGACGATTTTACGGGAGCTTGTCCGGATCTGTCAAGAGCAGCTGATCTGGGTATTGAAACGGCTTCTGAAATTTACTAATACAATTGTATGAAATAATATTCAGGAAGTTTTATAAACTCATCTTATCTACAACATCAAGAAAATCCCAGACTTGATCAAAAATCTCCATCTTCAGGGGTTTGGTTTATCATAAAGATAAAGAAGGGTTGAATTACTAAAAAATCCATTACAAAACTGTAATAATACTGATGATCTGGATATTTCTTTACTACTGCTTACTATCCTAATTTTTAAGCATAAAAGAAGAAATAGAAAATTTAGAATGCCTGAAACCATAAAATGTATTATCGTTGATGATGAGACCATTGCTCGTGAGGTTCTTGTAGATCATCTGAAAAAGATCGATGCTATTGAGGTAGTTGCCTCTTGTAAAAATGCCATTGAGGCTTTTAACACGATCAGCACTGCAAAAGTTGATCTTATCTTTTTAGACATCAATATGCCGGAGATATCAGGACTTTCCTTTGCAAGATCCATCAATAAAGAAGTTAAAATTATTTTTACCACAGCCTACCGCGAATATGCTGTAGACGGTTTCGATCTGAA
>JANTGS010000053.1 GCA_024762795.1 Flavobacteriaceae bacterium
TTACCGGTTTTATCAAGATGATTCCTGTAAAAATTCATCTTAATAACCTGTTTTTATCCTTTTTAAGATATGTGGTCTTTTCACATCAGTTTTATTTTTTGCTGATGATCTTTGGGGTAGACCTGGATTATCCAACGACTATGTCGCTGATCTTTAGTATGTATCTCCTTTCTTCGGTTATTCCCGGATTTATACTTTTCGACTTTATCATCAAGGGATCTGTTGCGGTAAGTCTTTTTGGATATTTTGAAGTGAATGGGATCATTATTTTGATGATCACCACCCTGATGTGGATTCTGAATTTTGCACTTCCGGCTCTGATAGGCAGTTATTTTGTATTGACCTTTAACCTTCCCTTTACGGAAAAAATACCGCTTCGGGTAAAATGATTTTTGTATCAGTAATTATCATCGGAATTTATACGGTTTTAATTCTCGATCTCTTTATCGGTTTTAAAAAAGTACCGGAGTTTGCAGTTGAGAAAAAGCAACCTGAAATTAAATTTTCCATCATCATCCCTTTTCGAAATGAAGCTGAAAATCTGCCTGGATTGTTAAAAAGTATCGAATTACTGAATTATCCCAGAGAAATGTTCGAGGTACTTTTTGTTAATGATGATTCTTCCGATGTTTTTAAAGAAATCATTACTTTGTATCAACAAAAGCTTAATATCCTTCTTATTGATAACATTCGCAAAAGTACTTCTCCTAAAAAAGATGCCATTGAAACTGCTGTTAAAAAAGCAAAATACGATTATATACTTACAACCGATGCCGATTGTATAGTGCCGGAGCAGTGGCTGTTCAATTACAATGCTTTTATTACAATTGAACGACCGGAAATGACCGTAGGTCCGGTGGCCTATAAAACGGACAGATCTTTTTTACAACAATTTCAAAGCCTTGAATTTTTAAGTCTGCAGGGCAGTACGATTGGAGCTTTTGGTATTAAAAAGCCATTTATGTGTAACGGAGCTAATTTATGTTACCGCAAAAGGGCATTTTTAAGTGTGGATGGATATGCCGGAAACGAATCAATAGCCGGAGGAGATGATATATTTTTAATGGAAAAGATGCTGAAAAACTTCCCAGGAGAGATAAAGTATTTAAAAAGTAAAGAGGCAGTGGTTTATACCCGGCCTCAGCCCGATTTTAAATCGCTGAAAGATCAAAGGATCCGTTGGGCTGCCAAAACAGGTTCTTATACCAATGCATTTGGAAAAATAGTGGGTATGCTTGTTTTTATTACCAACCTTTATTTGATCCTTTTATTTCTTCTGGCTGCTTTTCATCAGGTCAGCTGGCAGCATTTCGGAGTTGCTTTTCTTATCAAGTACAACGTGGATTTTGCTTTACTTTTTCGTTCCGCCAATTTTTTCGATCAGCAAAAAATATTGAGTAAATACCTTATTAGCAGTGTTCTGTATCCTCCTTTTGTAGTGTGTATTGCTGTTTTATCTTTCTTTAAAACATTTAACTGGAAAGGCAGAGAGTTTAAGAAATAATTTCCTTTTGCAATAGTCTTGAATGAATTATTCCACAGGGATTCACAGAGCAGCACAGAGAACCACAGTGATTTTTAAATTATTCTTCTTTTTTAATCAGGTTGATCTGTAATCGAAACTGTACCTCAACCGGAATTCCTCTTTTTAGAGCGGGTTGAATAATTACCGGAAGTTTTTCGACTCCTTTTTTCAGGATACTGTCGATTTCGGGAACAGAAGCTCTGATTTCCTGACTTGTATTAACCTTAGTGATATTTATTTTTCCTGTTTTAGAGATTAGAAGATCGATAAAAACAGGGCCGAAAACATCTTTTTTAGCAACGATCTCATTTTTATTCAGAGTTTTTTCAAGATTGTTTACCAGTACATTTTCAAAACAAAGGTTTTGTTTTTCGTAAGCATCGCAATTGTTGCAGGCACGAAAAAGCGGGTACACATCAACCGTATTATAATCAACTTCTGTGCTTAAAATCTCCTGATCCTGAAGCATTGATCTGTCAGGCGAAAGAAAATCGCAGGAAGTAAAGATTAATAAAATAAATATTGCGATAATTTGCCTTAAAATCATCATACCTGTTTGATAATGTGAAAGTACAAATTATTTTTAATTGGCGTAATATTTGTTGAAAATCTGTGAAAAGTGTTGATGATTTTGTAATTAGTTCTTGTATTTTCTGAAAAATTAAATTGATTTAAGACTTAAATACTTTAATGATCTAAAATTTATCAGATCACTATAAGTTTACGGAAATAGTGATTTGATGAATAAAAATAAAGTTAAAACACTGATTAAATTAATAGGGTCCTATAATTTAGTAATCTTATGAAGCCGTGAGTTCTCTATTTCATCAAGATCGATACTGTAAACCTGGGAAGAAGGGGAGATCTCATATTTTGTTGCATTGAATCCACCAAGCAGATATAATTTATTTTCAAAGTATTGCATCTTTGCAGATTGGATAAAAAAATCGATCAGGTATTGTTTTAAAATGCGGGTTTTTACATTGTAAATGTTGATTTTTCCGTTGGGATAAAAATAAACCTTATCTCCGTTAGAGGCAATAGCTGTAACGCCGATCTTATCAAAGAGTCTTCCTTCGACCTTCCATTTTCCGGTTTTTAAATCGTAAGATTCCAGCTTATCGAGTCTTTCTTTGTTATAACCTCCAAAAAGGTAGATCTTATCATCGATCAGAACTCCGCCGGTTTCTTTGGGAGAGGGCATGCCGGCCAGATCGTACCAGAGTCCTTTTTGGGTATCGTAAACATGAACCTTATCGGAAAATATTTTTTCTTCTTTTTTCTTCTTTTTTACGGACCCGACCATGATTATGATGTCGTTCTTATAATTGAAAGAAGCAAAAATAATAGACTGGTGCGGATTGGTCTTGTCGATCTCTACCATTTTACTGTTCAGATCGTAAACTTCTATTTTATTGACCAGCATTTCAAAATAACGGTTATCGGAGAAAGTCTTCTTCCTCCCATTATATAGGCTTTATCGCCGATCACATTAACAGCATGATTGGCACGTTTGATCAGTTTTGTATCCTCTGTTTTCCAGGAATCAGATTTAATATTATATATCATCAGTTTATCGCTGTAAGACATAAGTTGTTGATTTTCCAGAATCCTCATTTGCAATTCGTAGAAATTATTTAGGTAAGGGTAATCCTGAATGGTCTTAAGATAGGAATCAACAATATAGGAAGTGTTACCGCTTAAAATATAAATTTTTTCATTCCTGATAAAAGTGGCAAAATCGTATATGCCAACCGGTATGGGTGCCAGTTTTTTATATAGGAGCTTCCTATTAAGTTTTTTATTGTTAGCCAGCTGAACTTCAATAAGAATATTTACTTAACTACATAAAAACAGAATCTCTACCGGTAAAGACCGGATCAATGATCTCTTTTGTAAGATAATTGATATGAGAAATGCTTAGTGTATCTGCACGTTTACCGGACCTGGGGAGTTTTAGATTGAAACGTCCTTTTTTATTGGTATGGGTACCGGTATTTGTATTTTTAAAAAATACATAAGCGTCAATAACAGGTTCATTGGAAACTTCATCTATAACAATTTCTTTAATAGCTTGTGCATTACTATTTAAGGAAATAAAAAGGAAGATCAGAAGAGCGGGTAAGCTTGGTTTTTTTCATTAAAAGAAGATTAAGGTAGATTTGGAATTATTCGATTGTAACATCGAAAAAGATGCCAATAAACAGATCTGAGCTTGTGATCATATGAGACCTTTATCTCAAAATTGTTTATAGTTTTGCAACGGTCATCACACCTAATCTAATTTCTCGGTCAGTTGTCTGAAAACTTTCTTTGGGTCCTTATTTTCATAAAGAATAGCATAAACAGCATCGATTATGGGGGTATTGGCCTTATTCTTTAGATTGATCATATAAGCACTTTTTGTGGCGTAATAGCCCTCAGCGATCATGCTCATTTCCAGCATAGCCGATTTAACAGTGTAGCCTTTACCGATCATATTACCAAAAGTACGGTTACGGCTAAAAATAGAATAACCGGTTACCAGCAAGTCTCCCAGATAAGCAGAATTGTTGATGTTTCTCTTCATCTTATGGATCTTTTTAATAAAAGCTTTCATCTCTCTGATAGAATTCGACATCAATACAGCTTGGAAATTATCACCGTAGCCCAGAGCATGAGCAATACCCGCTGCCACGGCATAAATATTTTTTAGCATGGCGGCGTATTCTGTACCGATGATATCATCAGAGATCTTGGTTTTGATATAGCGGCTGGATAATTTTTCTGCAAGGAGTTCAGCCTTTTTCTCATCTCTGCTGGCAAGGGTAATATAAGATAATCTTTCCATGGCAACTTCTTCTGCGTGGCAGGGGCCTGTGATCACCCCTATATTTCTGTAGGAGATCTTTAAATTTTTATGCAGATGTTCACCTACAATAAGTCCGGATTCGGGTACAATACCTTTTATGGCAGAGAAGAATACTTTTCTTCCAAGAGGCACTTTGATCTTTATAAGCTCCTCATTAACAAAAGCTGAGGGTATGGCCAGAATAATATAATCGGCATTGTCTATCGTTTCATTGATATCATTGGAAAGAATAAGTTTATCAGGATCCAGTTCCGCAGAGCTTAAATAATTAGGGTTGTGCTTATTTCGTTTAATATGTTCAATTGCATAATCACTTCGCATATACCACCCTATCTCATCCAAATTTTCCGACAACATTTTAACAATAGCAGTCGCCCAGCTGCCTCCACCTATAACAGCGATCTTTTTATCAGTATTCATTATTTTAACAGGTTTTAATCAAAAGTAAGTAAAAATACAGATATATCATGAATCAGCGGATGGAATCTTTTTATCTTAAAGCAGAAATTTAAAGTTTGATCTACTAAAAGGGATAGGTGTATATCATTTAAACTTAGGATTTAAAATTAAAATTTTATAGATTTGTAACTATAATTAACTAAATACAAACACCTTATTATGGCAAAGAAAAATAGCGATCCCAAAGATGAGATAAAAAAAAGTGTAAAAGAGATTAAAGATAAAGCAAAAGAGATTACAGAAGATCTTGATAAAGAAACAAAAGAAACTGTAAAGAAAGCTGCAAAAGATATAAAAAAGACCACTAAAAAGGCCGGTACTTCAGCTAAGAAAACAACTAAGAAAACTACAAAAAAGGTTGAAAAGGAAGCTAAAAAAGTTGCTGATGATACGAAAAAGGCTACAAAAAAAACTACTGATAAAGTAAAAGAAGGCGCTAAAGAAATTGCTGAGGACTTGGGTATTGATACGGATAAATTAAATAAGGATATTAAAAAAGGGGCAGAAAAATTAAAAGAAGGCGCTAAAGATCTGGCCAACGATCTTGATGAAGGAACCAAAGAATTTCAACAAGAGGCAAAATCCACAGCAAATGAGTTTACTCAGGGAGCCAAAGATGCTTATGAGGAACTGACAGGCAATCAGGAAAATAAGAAGATTCTGTCGGGTATTTTGGCTATTCTTTTCGGAGCTCTTGGTATTCATAAATTTATTCTAGGTTACAATAAAGAAGGCTTGATCATGTTACTTGTTTCTTTATTAACCTGTGGTTTAGGTGCAGCGATAACTTCTATCATAGGGCTGATTGAAGGTATTATTTATCTTACCAAATCGGATGATGAATTCTACCAGACCTACCAGGTTGGAAAAAAACCTTGGTTTTAAAAAATATTTATGGAAGTATTAGATGAACAGGGAAACAGAATCCCTCGGGTTAGAGAAGAGAACAAAAAAGTGTTGGCAGGGATTCTGGCCATTGTACTGGGTACTTTTGGTGTTCATAAATTTGTTTTGGGTTATACCAATGAAGGTCTGATCATGTTGTTGATCACTGTGCTTACCTGTGGTATTGGTGCGGCACCTATCTCTATTATTGGTTTGATAGAAGGTATTATTTATCTTACCAAATCAGATGATGAATTTTATCAGATGTATCAGGTAGGGAGAAAACCCTGGTTTTAGTCTTATCGATCCTATAAATTACAATCCTGCTTAACGGCAGGATTTTTTTTACACAATCAGAGGCTTTTGATTATCTTTGCAGCATCAAATTAAAACTTGTTTTGGCATATATTTTAAATATTGAATCTTCTACCAAGAATTGTTCGGTCTGCATTTCAAAAGATGGAGAACTTATCAATATCAGAGAGATTAATGAAGGACAATTCTCTCATGCGGAGAAGTTACATCCCTTTATTGAAGAAGTGATCAGGGAAAGTAATATTTCCTTTGCAGATCTCAACGCAGTTGCTGTAAGTAAAGGCCCGGGTTCTTATACCGGATTGCGTATAGGGGTTTCTGCGGCAAAAGGATTGTGTTATACTCTGGGTATTCCTTTGATATCAGTTGATACCTTACAGGTGCTTGCTTCGGCAGCAAAAGTTGAAGAGGATGCGTTGATCATTCCGCTACTCGATGCCAGAAGGATGGAAGTTTACGGAGCTGTATTTAACAGTGTTTATAAAAAGATTAGAGAAACAGAAGCAGAGATCATCGATGAGAAATCATTTGCAACATATCTTCAAAAAGGGAAAGTCTGCTTTTTAGGGGATGGCGCCGAAAAATGCAAAACAGTGATCAAAGATAAGAAGGCTGTCTTTTTAGATGGCTATTATCCTTCGTCAAAGCAAATGATTCCTTTTTCCACTCAAAAATTTAAGAATTCTGAGTTTGAGGATGTCGCTTATTTTGAGCCGTTTTATTTAAAGGATTTTATCGCCGGAAAGCCAAAAAGTTATTTTAAAAGGGTGTCGAGATAATTAAAAAGCTTAATCATATCTTTTTCCGATTTTAGATTGATCTTTTCCGATTTGATATATTTTCCCAGTTCTTTTGAGATCTCAGGATATTGCTGAAGAAATTTCTTCTTGCGGCTGGCGGCACGAACCAGGATGTTTCCTTTTTCAAGATAATAAGCCTGATCATCAGTAAAAGTAGCGGGTTTTTCTTTCTCAAAATTATCCTTAGGCATCACTTTATCTTTAAAGTCTTTAAGTTTTTTAAGATATAAACTGCTGTGTTTACCTTTCTTTAACAGAATAAAATAGCCTTCTTTTTCACGCTCTCTGCTGTCAAGATATTTTTTATAGTGATATTCTCTGTTATTGATGATGGCGTAAATATTTTCCGATTTGATCAATCCGCCTACTTTTGTATCGCTGTTGCCCTTTTTTATTTCGATCACATCGTTGTAAACGTTGTATCGCAGGTAAAAATTCTCAGGTTTTCCGTTTTCTTTATTTACTGCCTTGCCAAGTTGAAAGTTCTTATTTTCATAAGGACTTCCCTTAACGGTTGACAGATCGATATTGCTGCTCACACCGGAAACATTGTGCTCAATTCTTGTGTCGATATTGTAAAGAAGAGGATCGTAATAATCATTGTTTTGTGCACTGATCATTCCACTGATTAAAAAGAAAAAGATACTTATTGAAAGGTAGTCAGATCTCATAAAAGTTTGATTTTGTTTGTTAGAATATGTTATAAGAATTGTAAAAATAGTAAATTCACAATAAACATGCCAGAATATGATTGTTAAGGTTCTTAGAAATGAATATTTATTTGTTTTAGAGCCTCTTCAACATTTTCCACAGGCAATTTACAGGCACCGTCTATACAAATGAAAAAGCTTGTGGATCCGGGACTGAATTTATATTTCAGCAAAGGAAGATTACTGTCTTTTACATCTCCAACCAATAATTTATTGGGAATATAATATTGATCTATCTCTTTTAGCTTCTCTTTTGCCTGAGTTCCCGAAATAGCAATTTCATAAAATTCTCCCACATAATTACTGTAAAGAGTCAGCCAGTTTGAAGCTCCTTCAGGATATCTTAAAATATTATTTTCCAGATTGTTAAGCATGGTTTTAGCTGATCTAGAGTAGTTTTTATTTTCAAAATATTGTCCCAGTTTAAATAAATTATTCGCCATGATCGAATTGGAAGATGGTATTACATTATCGTCAACATCTTTTTTTCTGGAGATCAGGTCCTTACTTGTATCAGAAGTAAAAAAGAACATCCTACTCTCATCATCATAAAAATGATCATAAGTGTAATCGGTAAGCTGTTTGGCTGTTTGCAGCCAGCTTTCATCAAAAGTAGCTTCATAGAGCTTGAGAAAGGCATCGATCACCGTGGCATAATCCTCCAAATATGCATCGATATTACTTTTTCCATTTTTATAATTCCTATAAAGGCCGCCATCTTTTTTCATCTGTTTATTGATGATAAAATGGGCATTTTTTAGGGCGATTTCAAGGAAATGTTTTTCTCTAAAACTGGTATAAGCCTCAATATATCCTTTTAGCATCAGGGCATTCCATGAAGTGAGGGTCTTGTCATCCAGTCGCGGACGTGCTCTTTTTTCTCTTTCAGCAAGTAAAATATTTTTCCAGTGTTTTACTTTTTTGTGAAGATCTTCAATACTGATCTGATGTTTCTCAGCAAATTCTTTATCAGTTCCTTTACGGATGAGGTGGTATTTATCCTTTTCCCATTTTCCGTCAAGGTTTACATTAAAATAGTCGGAAATGAGATCAAAATCATTTCCTGTGACCTTTCGTATCTCCTCTTTGGTCCATACATAATAGGCCCCTTCTTCCAATTCTCCTGATTCATTCCTGCTGTCGGCATCCAGCGACGAATAAAAAGCACCTGCATCATTATAGAGTTCCCTTTCAACAAATTTCGCAGTTTCAAAAACAATTTGTTTATAGAGAGGATTTTTGTTTACCAGATATGCCTGACTGTACAGGCTTACCAATTGCGCATTGTCGTAAAGCATTTTTTCAAAATGTGGAATATGCCATTTGTTGTCTACAGAATAACGGGCAAAACCACCTCCGATCTGATCATATATACCCCCGAGAGCCATTTGTGTGAGAGAGGTATTTACATAATTGAGTATCTTTTCCTGATCATCCTGTACCGCAAAACGTAACAGAAAGTTCAGGTTACCGGGCATGGGAAATTTTGGAGCTCCCATACGTCCTCCATGAGTGAAATCCATGCTGTTCTCCCATTTTTTTACAGCAGCTTCAAGAGTATCGTTGGTAAAATGGGCTTTATTTGTGTTGAGTGGGATTAGGCTGCTTTCATGAATTCCTTGGGTTAGTCTTTCAGCATATTCTTTTAATTTTTCAGGATTATCTTTATATAGTTCAGCAACTTTTGAAATTTGATCTACCCAGGTTTCTTTTGGGAAGTAAGTACCTCCCCATACAGGCCGGCCATCGGGAAGTGCAATACAATTTAAGGGCCAACCACCTCTTCCTGTAAGAAGTTGAACCGCATTCATATACACCTGATCTACATCCGGACGTTCCTCCCGGTCAACTTTTACATTGATAAAATGTTCATTCATAATAGCGGCAACAGTACTGTCTTCAAAACTTTCATGTTCCATAACGTGACACCAGTGGCAGGCAGCATAGCCTATAGAAATGAGTAACAATTTATTTTCTTTTTTGGCAAGCTCAAGCGTTTTATCGTTCCAGGCGTGCCATTTTACCGGATTATGAGCATGTTGTAATAAATACGGACTAGTTTCATGAATCAGGTCATTGGTATATTTATAGTTTTCTTTCATTTTTTCTTTATTCTGACTCTTACAACTAAAAATGGTAATAAAAATCAATGTGATTAAAAATACTTTTTGCATAATTTTTATTTTGATCAAAATAATATTAATTCTGACCCGGTAAAGATACATAAAGTCTTTTTATCTTCTTTTCAATGAAGAAATTTGCTGAAAATAAATGCAAATCAAGATTTAAAATGTTTCCGGTTTTAAAGAAGATTTTTCTCCTTTTTTATCCTCTAGCCTATATAAGTAATCAAGAATAAGAAATTTTAACCTTTTGCATTTATTCGATGATTTATTTAACAAGATAGAAGGATTTGTTTAAAGGTAAGCATAAAAAAACCCGGAATTTCCGGGCCTTTTAGTTTTAATCATTTACCTCGAAGGTGATCTTTGCATTAACCCGGTAACTGGTTATTTTGCCGTCTTCAACAACACAGCTTTGTGAATCAACAAAAACTGATTTGATGTCCTTAATGGTTTTGCTTGCGTGTTTTACAGCATTCTGTGCTGCATCTTCCCATCCTTTTGATGAGTTTGCTAAAACTTCAATAACTTTTAATACTCCCATGATCTTTTTAATTTTTATGGTTAATCAACAAAGACCAATATACGAAAATTGTTCCGGTAAGTGTATTAAATCTATGTTAAAACCTTTAAAAATCTATTTGGAATCGAACTTCAAAAATGTTTAAATTACCGTTTCCGGTTTCCGGTTTGTCGATATCCGTCCATACATAGTTAAACATAATTCTTGCAGCGCTGTTCAGATACCAGTTTGTGCCTAAAGTAATATCACTTTGTTCGCCACCCTGTATATCTTTGCTGTTCAAATTGGTATGTGTATACCGCAGAGCAACCTCCCAGGCACCTGAACCTTTATCTCCATTCATCAAATATTTCTTGGGTTTAACCCTGGTAAATGTAGCATACGAATTTTTAAACGGCCGGTGTTCTCCGGTGATAAAATAACTAACTTGTCCGTAATAATTGCTAAAATTATAAGTTTGGGAGTAATTTTTAGAATCTTGTTTCACTGCCGATCCCAGATATTCTCCCTGCAAGGTAAACGGCCCCTGTGAGTAAGCCGATTCAAAATTGATGATATTTACTGTGGATACATCAGGAATATGTCCGGTTGAAATATATTTTTTTGTAAGATGTGATTTTGGTCTGACAGATATTTTATAGATCTCCTTGTCAGGTTTTCTGTAGCTGTAGCTGAATCCGAAATGTAACAGCTGTTCCTTTTCCGGATTATTTATGGCGAGTGTTGATATTCTCGATGTGAAAGCAACATCCTTATCGGCAGTTTTATCATTACCATATTCATCTGCATTTCTAAAAAGGCCTGTTTGTATGGATAGTTTATCATTAAAGAAATCATTCATCAGCAGGATCCCATTGTTTCTTTCATTGGCCAGATCGGCAGGGATGGCTCTCTCCATAAAAGTAATGTATTTACTGCTGGTCAGTGCGTCAAAACGTAAAGGTTCTTTGATATGACCTACCCGGATCCTGCCAATCACAGGAATATTCTTTACGCCGATATAGGCATCTTTTAGCCTGGATTTTCCACCTGCAAAATCAACCTGCAGTTTAAATTCAACATTTTTGTATAAAACTCCCGATACAAATAGGCGTGCTCTTCTAAACTCAGTTCCGTCATTGCTTTCCAGTTCTCCAAAAGCCTCATCTAATCCATCATCCTGAGAAAAATAAGCATGATCAAGCATTATTCTTCCTCCAAATTTTAACTTAAAACTTTTATCGTAACTTTCAATTTTAAATCCGTTGTCCCATCTAAACATAAATTGATCCTGATCTTTTTCCTGAGCTTTGATGTGAAGAGCAAAAATCAGAAAACTTAAGATTAAAAATATTTTGTTCATTGAATTTAGTGTTGGTATTTCTGTTTTTTGCAAAAATAATTTTTAATGTTAAATTAACGTTAACAAATCGTTTTTTTTCCTATTTTTAAATAACTATTTCGTAACATACAATAAGTATATCAGTTTTAGTTTTGTAATCAATAAATTAAACCCAAAAAATGGAAAATATTTACATGTTTATGCTAATAGCCTTGGTGGCTTTAGCTATAATTGATCTTGTAGTAGGTGTTAGTAATGATGCCGTTAACTTTTTAAATTCGGCTATTGGGTCGAAGCTTTTGTCAATGAAGACTATACTTATTGTGGCGAGTATAGGGATACTGGTTGGAGCCGTTTTTTCAAGTGGTATGATGGAAGTGGCGAGAAAGGGTATTTTTAACCCGGGAACCTTCACTTTTGATGAGATCATGATCATTTTTATGTCGGTAATGGTAGCAGATATACTTTTACTCGATTTCTTTAACACACTGGGAATGCCTACATCAACCACGGTTTCAATTGTTTTTGATTTACTTGGCGCTGCTGTGGCAATGGCTTTGTTAAAAATATCAGTAAATGATAGTCAGACCCTTTCTGATCTTGGGCAGTATATCAATTCTGAAAAAGCCATTACTATTATTTTTGGTATATTGCTTTCGGTTGTAGTAGCTTTTAGTATTGGTGCCATAGTACAGTTTATTTCCAGGACACTGCTCTCCTTTAATTTTGAGAAAAAACCTAAGATCTACCTCGCTTTATTTTCAGGTATTGCCCTTACGGCCATTACCTATTTTATATTTATGAAAGGTTTAAAGGGAACAGCCTATTACGCTGATATAAAACATTATCTCGAAGGTAATGAAGTTTATATTATTGCAGGCTCATTTGCGGTATGGACTGCCTTATCGTATATAATTATCACTTCTTTTAAGATCAATATTTTTAAAATAATTATTGCTGTAGGTACCTTTTCTTTAGCCCTGGCTTTTGCCGGAAACGACCTGGTAAACTTTATTGGAGTGCCAATGGCAGCATGGAATTCTTTTGAGGCTTGGAAAGCATCGGGTGTAGCTGCTGTTGATTTCAATATGGGTGTTCTGGCAGGTAAGGTGCCCACACCACCTATATTATTATTAGGGGCTGGCTTGATCATGGTGCTAACAATTTGGTTTTCTTCAAAATCAAGAAAAGTTTCTGAAACTGAGATCAATCTGGCCAGACAAGATGAAGGGCATGAAAAATTTCAGCCAAATGCTTTGTCCAGAATAGTTGTAAGATTTTCACTCGGATTGTCTCAGGGGTTTGATTATATCATGCCTGATAATGTGAAGAATAAACTGGAAAAACAGTATGAAAAACCTGTGGTTAACCTTCCAAGAAAAAAGATTTATGAATTACCGGCTTTTGATGCTATTAGAGCAACTACCAACTTGATGGTGGCCGGAATTTTGATCTCTATTGCAACCTCTTATAAATTACCATTGTCAACTACCTATGTTACTTTTATGGTAGCTATGGGTACATCTCTGGCCGATAGGGCGTGGGACAGAGAGAGCGCAGTTTATCGTGTGGCCGGAGTATTTAATGTGATCGGAGGTTGGTTTATGACTGCTGTTATTGCATTTTCCTTTTCGGCTCTCATTACATATCTGATTCATATTGGAAGGATGACTTCCATCGCTATTATTTTAATTCTTCTTTTTTCAATACTGATAAGAAATGTAATCAAACACAGAAATGAGAAAAAAGCCGAAGCTGAAAAAAGAGTGGTGAACAGGGCGGAATTGCTTACTGTTCATGGAATTATTGAAGAAACATCCGATCATATATCAGAGGTGGTTAATCGTGTAAACAAACTCTATTCTAATGTGGTGAATGATTTGAGTCGTCAGGATCTAAACAAACTTAAAAAAACCGATAAACACGTCAGTAAGTTAAATGATGAAGTAGATACTTTAAAAGAAGGTGCATTTTATTTTATCAAATCACTCGATGAATCTTCTGTTGAAGCAAGTCGTTTTTATCTTATGGTACTGGGTTATTTACAGGATATTTCGCAATCGATCAGTTATATTTCCAAAGCGAGTTATAAACATGTGAATAACAATCATAAGAATCTGAAAAAAAGTCAGATAAGAGATCTTAAAATGATCGATGATCAATTATCTGAAATGCTTACAGATATTGAAAAGACCTTTGCCGATAGAAAATTTGAAAATATAGGCAAGATCATTGATGAGAAACAGGAGTTGTATGATCACGTTAGTCAATCCATAGAAAAGCAGATCAACAGGATCCGATCAGAAGAAAAATCAAGTGCTAAAAATACAACCTTGTATTTTGGTAATATTTTAGAGACCAAAGATTTGATTCAGGCCATTATGAATCTCCTTGAATTGTTTAGAGAATTTGATATGAACCTTAAGAAAGAACATATTATTTAAATCGTTCAGTTAGATTTATAAAAAATCCTGTGTAAAAAATGAACTTTACACAGGATTTTTTTCTCCCCAGAATTTATTTTAACTTTTAAAGAGCGGTGAAAATTTAGACCAGTTAGCCCTGAATAAATAAACAAGCAGGATAAAAATGATCGCTCCCGGTAAAATATCAGCTACATCCAGCATTAAATGAAACATAATAATATTTAAGGTGACCGGTGCAATGATCAGCAAAGCAAAAGGTACCCATTTGTTGATGAGCAATAAAATTCCGGAAACGATCTCAACTAAACCAATAAACTTGAAAAGATAACCTGTATCTATCATAGCTTTCATAAAATTAGAGGCCGATTCCGGCATGTTTTCAGGAGCAGGCATAAAATTTAAAAATTTATTTATTCCGAAAATGATGAGCATTATTCCGAGTAAAACACTGATAATTCTTGTTACTTTTTGATTCATGATTTTAATATTTTTTAATGGTTTATAGAGATGTAGACACTTAAAAAAACATTTCCTTACAATTGTAACTATCATTACAAATAGTGTCCTTTTTTTTATGTCATTTTGTCCCTTCAAAAATAATGGCATACATATTGCTAAATATTTGCTAAACAATTGACTAATAAATTTAAATATATTTGAAATGACAGAAATGTTAACTAAAAAGACTTTTTTAGAAAAAGTTTTTAACTACGAAGAGAATAAAGAATGGAAGTTTGAAGGAGATAAGCCTTGTATTATTGATTTTTATGCAGACTGGTGTGGACCTTGTAAAATGGTAGCTCCTATCCTTGAAGAACTTTCTGAAGAGTATGGAGACAAGCTGAATATTTATAAAGTTGATACTGAAGTAGAGCAGGAACTTGCTGCCGCTTTCGGAATCAGAAGTATTCCTTCAATGTTATTCTGCCCAACTGATGAGCAACCACAAATGGCACAAGGAGCTTTACCAAAGCATAACCTTGAGCAGGTGATCAAAGATGTATTGAAAGTAGAGAAATAGGAGAGGGAGGATTGCAGAAAGAAAATATGAAGAGAAGAAAAAAAGCTGTTGGATTTCCAACAGCTTTTTACGTTTTATAGGATTTTGTTCTTTAAAAGATACTCAGCGATCTGAATAGTGTTTGTGGCAGCTCCTTTTCTCAGATTATCGCTAACCACCCATATATTCAAAGATCTGGGCTGTGATTCATCGCGGCGTATTCGGCCAACAAAAACATCATCTTTACCTTGTGCATAAATCGGCATAGGATAAGTGTTGGTATCGGTATTATCTTTTACAACAATTCCCGGAGATTCGTGCAATAGCTTTCTTACCTCACCCACTTCAAAATCATTTTCAAATTCTATATTGATGCTTTCAGAATGTCCGCCCACAACAGGTATCCTCACTGCCGTTGCTGTTACGGCAATAGAATCATCATCTAATATTTTTTTTGTTTCATTTACCAGTTTCATCTCTTCTTTAGTATAGCCGTTCTCCTCAAAAACATCACAATGTGGAATGGCATTTCTGTGAATAGGATAAGGATAAGCCATTTCTCCCTTAATTCCTTTGTATTCATTCTCCAGCTGACGTACGGCCTTTACACCGGTTCCGGTAATAGACTGGTAGGTAGAAATCACCAAACGTTTTATTTTATATTTTTTATGTAAAGGAGCCAAAGCCATAAGCATTTGAATGGTTGAGCAGTTGGGATTTGCTATGATTTTGTCATCTTTTGTCAGAATGTCAGCATTGATCTCCGGTACAATCAACCTTTTTTCAGGATCCATTCTCCAGGCTGAAGAATTATCAATAACACTTGTTCCTGCCTCAGCAAATTTCGGAGCCCATTCCAGCGAGGTTGACCCTCCGGCAGAGAAAAGGGCAACATCAGGTTTCTGATCAACAGCTTCCTGCAAGCCGATAACACGGTATTCTTTATTTTTAAAGATGATCTTCTTTCCGACTGATTTTTGAGAGGCGACCAGTAACAATTCTGTAAAAGGAAAATTTCGTTCTTCCAGCACTTCTAACATCACCTGGCCTACCATTCCGGTGGCCCCTACAACGGCTAACTTCATATTCTATTTTTTTAGATAGTAAAAATTTAAGCTGCAAAGATTATAAAATAAATTTTAGATAAGGCTTATAAAACTATTGTTTTGTTGCAATTTGTTTAATATTATTCAAGATTTGCTGCAGATTGTTAATTTTTAACACACTCAAAAATCAATTGAATTATAAATTGTAATTTTGCACCTCCTTTAAAAAAGGTTAATGTTAAATTTATAAGATGAGTGAAACAGTTGTAAATAAAGAAGATAAGATTGAATTAATGGCGCCAGCCGGAAATTTTGATTCGCTGCAGGCCGCACTGGATAATGGAGCAGACTCTATATATTTTGGGGTGGAGCAGTTAAATATGCGGGCCAGGGCAACGATTAATTTTACCCTTGATGATCTGCCTGAAATTTCAAAACGATGTGGTGAGAAAGGAGTAAAAACTTATCTTACATTAAATACTATCATTTACGATCATGATCTGAGCATTGTTAAAACGCTGCTGAATAAAGCCAAAGAAGCAGATATATCTGCGGTAATTGCAATGGATCAGGCCGTAATTGCTATGGCGAGGCAAATTGGGATGGAAGTACATATTTCCACACAGGTGAACATTACAAATATCGAGACCTTAAAATTCTATGCGCTGTTTGCCGATACCATTGTGTTGAGCAGGGAATTGAGTTTGCGACAGGTTAAAAAGATCACCGATCAGATTAAAAAAGAAGAGGTCAAAGGTCCAAACGGAAATTTGGTTGAAGTAGAGATCTTTGGTCATGGTGCACTTTGTATGGCTGTTTCCGGAAAGTGCTATATGAGTTTACACAACCACAACTCAAGTGCTAACAGAGGAGCATGTAAACAGGATTGTAGAAAAAAATATACAGTGATCGATCAGGAAACAGGTGTTGAGATGGAGATTGATAATG
>JANTGS010000054.1 GCA_024762795.1 Flavobacteriaceae bacterium
TATATAATCTGTGATTATTTTTGCAAAATTATTAAAATTCGGGAATAGAGAACATGGAAGAGAAAAAAATTAATTTAGAAAACGAATTAAAAAAATATTTTGGTTTTTCTAAATTTAAAGGATTACAAAAAGGGGCTATTCAAAGCGTCTTAAACAGAAACAACACATTTGTTGTAATGCCTACAGGAGGCGGTAAATCACTGATCTATCAGCTCCCGGCACTTATACAGGAAGGTACAGCCATAGTGGTCTCGCCCCTAATAGCCTTAATGAAGAATCAGGTAGATGCCATGCGGGGTATTTCCACCAATCAGGGAGTAGCTCATGTTCTCAACTCATCACTCAACAAAACTCAGGTAAACCAGGTTATGCGGGATATTGAAGAAGGAATAACCAAATTACTGTATGTTGCCCCGGAATCTCTTACAAAAGAAGAATATGTCAATTTCTTAAAAAAACAAAATATATCCTTTATTGCCATTGATGAGGCGCATTGTATCTCTGAATGGGGTCATGATTTCCGTCCGGAATACAGAAATTTAAAAAATATCATTCAGCAAATCGGTGATCTGCCCATTATCGGACTTACCGCAACAGCTACTGAGAAAGTACAGGAGGATATTTTAAAGAATCTTGGTATTTCTGATGCCAAAACTTTTAAAGCTTCGTTTAACCGGCCCAATCTTTTTTATGATGTTCGTCCGAAAACGTCTAATGTAGATAAAGATATCATCAAATTTGTAAGAAATTATAAAGGAAAATCAGGGGTAATTTACTGCTTGAGCAGGAAAAAAGTAGAAGAGATTGCTCAATTGCTTCAGGTAAACGGAATCAAAGCTATACCTTATCACGCAGGTCTCGATGCAAAAACACGTGCCAGACACCAGGATATGTTCCTGATGGAAGATATAGATGTGGTTGTTGCCACAATTGCTTTTGGAATGGGTATTGATAAACCTGACGTGCGTTTTGTAATCCATTATGATATGCCCAAAAGTCTGGAAAGTTATTATCAGGAAACCGGAAGAGCGGGAAGAGATGACGGAGAAGGGTATTGTCTGGCTTATTATGCTTATAAGGATATTGAAAAACTTGAAAAATTTCTTTCAGGAAAACCTATTGCTGAGCAGGAGATCGGTAATGCATTATTACAGGAAGTTGTTGCTTACGCCGAAACTTCTATGTCGCGAAGAAAATTTCTCTTACATTATTTCGGTGAAGAATTTGATGAATTAACTGGTGAGGGCGCTGATATGGATGACAATGTAAGAAATCCTAAAAAGAAAAAAGATGCTACCAATGATGTAAAAATATTACTGGAAGTTGTAAGAGATACCAAACAGGAATATAAGGCCAAAGAAGTGATCAATACATTAATTGGTAAAGAAAATGCGCTGCTCATTTCACACAAGGTAACTACCCAGGATTTTTTTGGTATAGGAAAAGATAAAGATGATAAGCACTGGATGGCCTTGTTGCGTCAGGTAATTGTTGCCGGGTATTTGTATAAAGAGATCGAACAATATGGGGTGCTTAAACTAACTGATGAAGCCTATGATTATATAAAGAAACCAGTTCAGTTTATGATGACCGAAGATCATTCTTATGATGATACTGATGATGGTTCTGTAATTACCAAAACAAAAGGAGGAGGAGTGACCGATGAAAAACTTATGGCTATGCTGAAAGACCTTCGTAAATCTATTGGAAAGAAGAAGGGTGTGCCTCCTTATGTGGTCTTTCAGGACCCCTCTTTGGAGGATATGACCTTAAAATACCCTGTAACTCTTGACGAACTGAGTAAAGTTCATGGAGTAGGAGAGGGAAAAGCAAAAAAATACGGAAAAGAATTTGTTGCACTGATTGAAAATTATGTTGAAGAAAATGATATAGTCCGTCCCGATGACCTGATTGTTAAAAGTACCGGGGTTAATTCTGCTTTAAAACTCTATATCATTCAAAATACCGATAAAAAAATTCCATTAAGTGATATTGCAAAGTCCAAAGGAATTGAAATGGACGAATTGATCAAGACAATGGAGCAGATTATTTTCTCGGGAACAAAGATCAATATCGATTACTGTATCAATGAAGTTCTTGATGAAGAACAACAGGAAGAGATACACGATTATTTTATGGAAGCTGAAAGCGATAAAATACAGGATGCTCTGGATGAATTTGATGGTGATTATGATGAGGAAGAGCTGCGCCTGATGCGGATTAAGTTTATCAGTGAGGTAGCCAATTAGTACTCTTCTAAAATATTATGTGCTTAAACTTTAATGTTTGAGAAAGAAACATGAGATACATTCAAATCACAGAACACTTAAGTGGTTTAAGAGTTTTATATTTTAAGAAATAACGATAAGATCGGACATTACCAAACAAGCATTAAAACAAAAAAAGAGCTCAGAAATGAGCTCTTTTTATTTTAATAAGAATAGAGATTATTTTTTAGAATCCATCTTCTTTTTAAGATCTGCAAGTTGAGAAATATCTCCAAGCGTAGTTTTTTCAGCAGTTGATTCTGCTTTTTTCTTCGCTGCTTTGATATTCTTTTCTTCTTCTGCTTTGAAAATTGCAGAGTGAGAAGCAACTATTCTGCGGTAATCCTTATTGAACTCAAGAATTCTGAATTCAGCTGTCTCACCTTTTGCAATTCTAGAACCGTCTTCTTTTTCCATGTGACGTGAAGGTACAAACGCATCAACACCATCTTCAAAAGAAACAATACATCCTTTATCATTCACATCTTTTACAGTACCTGTATGAGCAGAACCAATAGTGTAGGTCTTTTCATAAGTATCCCATGGATTTTCAGTGGTTTGTTTGTGTCCGAGATTCAGTTTACGTGCTTCAGGATCAAGTTCGAGAACTTCAACTTCAAGTTTGTCACCTATCTTAACAAAGTCAGATGGATGCTTGATCTTTTTCACCCATGAAAGGTCAGAAATATAGATCAATCCGTCAATTCCTTCTTCCATTTCAACAAACACACCAAAGTTTGTGTAGTTTCTTACCGTACCGGTGTGGCGTGAACCAACAGGATACTTTTTAGTAACATCTGTCCATGGGTCCGGATGAAGTTGTTTGATACCTAACGACATTTTTCTGTCTTCACGGTCTAAAGTTAAGATCACAGCTTCAATTTCATCTCCAACATTAACAAAGTCCTGAGCAGAGCGCAAATGCGTTGACCATGACATTTCAGAAACGTGAATCAGTCCTTCAACACCGGGGCTAACTTCGATAAATGCACCGTAATCAGCAATAATGGTTACTTTACCTTTAATCTTATCACCAACTTTAAGGTCTGGATCAAGGGCTTCCCATGGATGCTTTTGAAGTTGTTTTAAACCTAATTGGATACGTGATTTATCATCGTCAAAGTCGAGAATAACCACATTCAGTTTCTGGTCGAGCTCAACGATCTCATTCGGATGGTTGATTCTGCTCCAGGACAGATCTGTAATGTGAACTAATCCGTCAACACCTCCTAAGTCGACAAATACACCATAAGAAGTAATGTTTTTAACAACACCTTCAAGTACCTGTCCTTTTTCAAGCTGACTGATGATTTCTTTTTTCTGTTCGGCAAGATCTGCTTCGATAAGTGCTTTGTGAGAAACCACAACGTTCTTAAATTCGTGGTTGATCTTAACCACTTTGAATTCCATATTCTTTTCAACAAACTGATCGTAATCTCTGATCGGCTTTACATCGATCTGTGATCCGGGTAAGAAAGCTTCAATACCAAATACATCTACAATCATACCTCCTTTGGTTCTGCACTTTACAAAACCGGTTACAATTTCCTGAGTTTCCTGAGCTTTAATCACTCTTTCCCAAGCCTTGATCACTCTTGCTTTTCTGTGTGATAATACCAGTTGTCCGGTGCTGTCTTCCAAACGGTCAACTTTAACCTCAACTTTATCACCAACTTTTAAACCAGGGTTGTATCTGAATTCGTTTAAAGAAATTACACCTTCAGATTTTGAATTGATATCAATAATCGCTTCACGATCGGTCATTCTTACAACAGTACCTTCAATTACCTGACGTTCTTCTACAAAACCAACAGTATCATCTAAAGCATGATCAAATTCTTTGTATTTTTCTTCATCGATGGGTTCAATACCTTCTTCATAGGTTTCCCAATCGAAATTATCAAGAAATTCCTGAGGATCAACCTGAGTCTTTTCTTCTTTTTTAACTTCAGCTTTAGGCTCTTCTTTAGCAGCAGGCTCTGCTTTTTTCTCAGTAACAACCTTCTTTTCTTCCTGGGCCGGTTTTTCTTCTTTTGCAGGAGCTTCCTCTACAACTTCATATTTAGACTCAGCGCCAAATTCTTTTACTAAAAGATAATAAAAGATTGCTCGGTATTTGTTTCTGTTTGATGTACCCATTTTTTCGCATACAGATGCAATGGTTTCATCTAACTTCTCACTGTCTTCTAATCCTAATTTTTTGATCAGAAAATTCTTTTTTACAGTTTCCAGTTCAGATTTTTCTGAACAAGACACCAATTCTGCGTCATCTTTGTAAATTGATGGGCCCAATCCTTTGGTTACCAATTTAAATAAATCTGCATCAATGTCTATACCCAGTTCTTTAGCGTTACTGGTGTACAGCTCTAATTTTTCATTTAATTTAGACATAAGTCAAAACTTGTATCTTATTGTTTTACAGATTCTTAAACGATTAAAACTAATAAGAGATATTAAACATTAATAATGATGTTACCCTAATGGAATCTGAACTCGTCAAAAAGGGCTGCAAAATTACAAAAAAATTAATGATTTAACAAAGAGTATTTTAGGAAATAAAATTACTCTAAAAATTGATATTATTGGCCTAAAATACGCGCATCAACAAAGAAAACGGAATGTACATCGATGGTATGATCCTTACCCAGAATTTCATCAGTAAGGGTTTTAAGTCTGAGTTTAATTTCATCCTTTAAAATATAATCTTTAAGATTGGTGTCACTTACCTCCAGTTTGAGTTCTTTGCCCTGATTATTAGGAATGTCATTTTTCCAGGCGATCTTTGTTTCGGGCATTCCTTCTGCAGAGATATATACTTCGATCGAATTCAGGAAGCTGAAATCTGAATCAGAAGGAGAAGTTATATTGAGTTTAAGTGTTTTAAGATTGATCTTCTCTACCAGATTCTTAGCGGTGTTATTTACTTCAAATTCAGATTCTGAATTTGTTGTAATCGGAGGTGTTGGAAGATCTATGGGCAGATTAATTCCTGTGGTAGCTGAGAGGTTTACACTTTCATTGTATTCTATATCAAATTGTGTCCATTCATCAATTTGGTTACAACTGCTAACCCACGAGATAGAGAGAAATAACACAATCCATAAATAAATATTTTTCATAATCCTGATCTTAATAAAAAGAGGTAAACGTTTATAAGAGCGAATTTATTATATCCTTGTCACTGATTCCTTCTGCTTCGGCCTTATAATTCTTAACAATTCTATGGCGAAGAATGCCTAAGGCCACAGCCTGGATATCTTCAATATCAGGTGAGTATTTTCCTTTTAAAGCTCCATGTGCTTTGGCGGCGAGCACCAAATTTTGAGAGGCTCTGGGGCCTGCCCCCCAGTCGATATAGTTTTTAACCATTTCTGTAGCTTTTGCAGATTCTGGCCGGGTTTTAGATACCAGATTTACCGCATATTCAATAACATTATCTGCAATGGGTATTCTGCGGATCAGGTGCTGGTAGTTGATTATTTCCTGTGTACTGAAAATATTCTTAAGTTTTATATCTGAATCGTTGGTTGTGTTTTTGGCTACAATTACCTCTTCTTCAAAACTTGGATAATCGAGATAAATAGAGAACATAAAACGGTCTAACTGGGCCTCAGGCAGGGGGTAGGTTCCTTCCTGCTCTATAGGATTTTGTGTAGCCAGAACAAAGAAAGGTGTCGCCAGATTATAATGGTGTCCTGCAATGGTTACCGATTTTTCCTGCATGGCCTCTAATAGTGCCGCTTGTGTTTTTGGTGGAGTACGGTTGATCTCGTCAGCCAGAATGATATTAGAAAAAATAGGACCCTTGATAAATTTAAAATGCCTGTTTTCATCCAGTATCTCACTTCCCAGAATATCCGAAGGCATCAGATCGGGTGTAAACTGAATACGTTTAAAATCAAGTCCTAAGGTTTGTGCAATGGTATGAACCAGAAGTGTTTTGGCCAATCCGGGAACTCCTATCAAAAGGGAATGCCCGCCACAAAGAACCGATAAAAGTACATGGTCAACAGCTTCATGCTGACCGATAATTATTTTACCGATTTCCTCTTTTAAAAGCTGATGATTTTGGATCAGTTTTTTTATGGCTTCAACATCCGACATAGAATCTATTTTTTAAGCCAGTTACTTTTAAAGGTACAATGCTTATACTGATCATTTATTTTGATATAAGTATCATTGATCTTTTCATCGATCCATTTTTCAATACTTTCTTCTTTCTTTTTCATCAGGGCCAGATCTTTTATCTTGATGTAATCCTTATTCAGATCGGCAGTATGTGGTTCGGTTTTACTTTTTAAAACAAGAAATTTAAACATTTTTTTACCTTCTCTGGTGTTTTCATAAAAGACATCAGTAAATTCACCCGGTTTTAGGTTGCTCACTTTCTTGTACAGTTCAGGATCCATTCTTGTTAATTCAAAATGAGTATCACTTGACTGTGGGTTCAGGATCATACCTTTGTTCAACCGTGTCTTTTTATCATTGGAATATTTCAAAACTGCATCTTCAAAAGTGATCTCATGCTTTAAAATTTTTAATCTTATATTTTCAAGAGAATCTTTTACTTTATTTAGAGTTTTTTCATCGATTTTAGGTTGTAGTAAAATGTGTCTGGCATCTCTTTCTTTTCCTCTGATTTTTTCAACGGTAAGGATATGGTAACCAAAATCCGATTTAAAAGGTTCTGATATTTCTCCTTCCCCTAAAGCAAATGCAGTTTCCTTAAATTCTTTTACTAGTCCGCTCTCACGGGTAAGTGTGTACAATCCTCCATTTTCACTTACTCCGGGATCATCAGAATAGAGAATTGCTTTCATTTTGAAACTTTCACCGTCTAAGACCTGCTGACGGATTTCCTCCAATCGTTTAATGATTCTTTCTTCTTCTTCTTTAGAAGGCTTTATATTGATAACGATCTGAGCCAGTTCGATCTCAGCACCGATCTCCGGCAGGTTATTTTTTTCTTTCAGACTGTTGAAATATCGTTTTACCTCTTCAGGAGTAATATCCACATCAGCAGTAATCTTTTGCTCCATCTTATTGATCTCCAGAGATTCTTTTTCAATAGTGTGTAGTTCATCCTGAAGTTCTTTCATGGTGTCAAAGCCATAAAATTCAAGAAGTTTCTCTTTAGATCCTCCCAGTTGCATGGTAAAATACTGGATCTTTTGTTGAACATTGCTGCTTATTTCAGCCTCTGAAACCATAATACTGTCAATTACCGCATGGTGAGCCAGTAATTTTCTTCTCATAATTTTTTCCAGCATTTCACAATCGTCAGCTTCTCCTTTTCCTTCGCTCAACTGAAGATATTCTTGTTTAAAAGCTTCGATTTCAGAATCGAGTACTACGTTTTTTCCTACAACGGTTGCTACACCGTCAAGTTTTAATTTTTGAGAATAGCCTGTAAATCCTAGCCCCAGCCATAAAATGATCAGGAGTGTATTAATTTTCTTGGAAAGTTTCAAACTCTTTATTTTTTGTTGCATCTTCTAACAGCGTTTTTTCAATTTCTTTAATTAATTGTAATTTTCTTTTGTGTAAGATCATCTGTTTTATAACAGGTTCTACATAAGATTCTGGTGCAATATCGTTTCTGTGCAGCACATCTTTTACAGCGACCAAATATACTCCTATTGAATCTTCTTTTTGTAAAAAATTTATTTTTTTTAACTTTTTTTCATCACTAAGGAAAGGGAGTTTTAAGAGAACATCTTTATAACTGATCCATATCGAATCATTTAAGTTAGAGGAAATGAATTTAAGTTTTTCTTGTTCTAATAACTCCTTGTCTTCATAGAGGTCTGATTTAAAAAGCTTTATCAATTCTTTCCTATCGCTAATATCTTTTGTAAAATAGATATATTTCAGTTTAAGCAGTTCTTCATTTAGTTTATAGATCTTTTTGTTCTGCTCGTAATAGGAGTCTATATCTTCGGCTGTAACCGCAGTATCAAGATTTTGTTTTAAAAGAGCCTCCTTGTATTTGTCAATCAGGAGTTCTTTTTTGTAATCGGAAACCATCTTATCAATTTCCTCTTTTGTGTCAATATTGAGTTTGGCCTTTTGTAAAAGCAATTGTTCTCTGGCCCAGGAATTGATATAATTTGAACGAAAAAGAATGCTGTCTTCTGTGGTGTAGGCATTGGGCAAGGATTCAATAAAATCTTTTTCATAAAGATAGGTATTGTTTACCCGCGCTATGGCCTCTTTATGACTTTCTTCCTCTTTACAGGAAAAAATCAACAGAAAAAATACAGATACAAATACAATCTTTTTCATGTCTTTTTAATTCAGATTCTTTTTAAGCTTTTTGAGTGCTTTTTTGTTGATCGTAACCTCATGTTCCTTTCTAAGTTGTGTTACCCATTCTTTTTCAAGGTAATTTTGATAATCATTTAAAACCTGACCCTTCGTTTCTTTAAGTTGTTTTGGTCCTGCCGGAAGGATTTCCTCTACATTGATAATTGTATAATGTCCTTTTTCGCCCTGATAGATCTTTGAGATACCTTTTTCAAAAATAAAATCCTTTGGCAGCTTGCTGCTCTTTTCTTCAAGTATCGATTCATGAAAAATCACATGAATTGTTGCTCCTTCATTGACTAATTCTTTAATTTCTTCAGTAGATTTACCTTCAATCATCAATTGTCTTACTTTTTCGGCTTTTTCCTTTTGGGTACAACTGGCCGTAGTAGTGCGAACTCTTCTGTTCCATTGGTATTGATCTATGTTTTTACTGAAATATTGCTCCAGTCCGATGGAATCAGTCTCGGCTTTTTTCCAGATTTTCTTTTGCAAAAGATCAAATAACAATAGTCCGTCTTTATATTCCTGAATAGTTTTGGCAAAATCCTTATTGTAATCTTCCAGATGATCCTTATAATACTCAATGATCTTATCTGTTTTATAATCCTTATAGATCTCGCGGGTGGATTTGTTATGAATGGTCTTTTTGTAAAATTCAAAATCTTGTATGCTATAGTTCTGATCTTCTATGCTTAGAATAATTGTTTTCGGATCCGTTGTACTGTATTCATTTTTATAGATTTGTTCAACAATCGGTTTGTTTTCTGTGATCTTGAATTCAGAACTTAATTTTTCTGCCAGTGATCTTTTTATGATCACGGAGCGATTGTTATTCCTGACCTTATATTGAAGTTCATTTTCCAGTTCCTCAAAACTTTTTACAGGATATTTTTTAACTAGTTTAATAATGTGCCATCCATAATCAGATTCGAATGGAATACTGTAATCTCCTTCATTTTTTAAAGCAAAGGCCATTGAATCCAAAGGTTGTATAAGTTTTCCTGTTCCGAATCTCGGTAAGGCACCTCCTTTGGCTGCACTCGATTTATCATCGGAATATTTTTTGGCCAGATATGCAAAATCTTCTTTTTGTTTGAGTTTACTGTAAATGTCATTGATCAGTGATTTGGCATACGCAGAATCACCGGGCTTATTTTTGATAAAGATCAGGGCAATTTCAACTTCCCCGGGGGAAGGTCTGAAGTCGTGAACCTTTAAAATGTGGTAGCCAAAGCGTGTTCTGAAAGGTTTTGAAATTTCACCTTTCGCTGTTTTGTAGGCAACATTTTCAAAAGGATAGGTCATCTGAAAAGCAGAAAAATAACCCAAATTACCTTTGTTCATCTTTACAGATTGATCTTCAGAATATTCCAAAGCCACTTCCGCAAAAGGGATTCCGCTTATCGCTTTATTGTAGGCAGATTCAATCTTTTTATAAGCTTTTAATGTGTCGGCAGGGGAAGCATCAGGTTTAACTAAGGTAAGTATATGACTCACATTTACCTGATTTTGGGTACGTTTATAAGCTTGCCTGACTAGTATCTCAGTTTCTTCAGGATTTTTCAGGAAAGGACTGATCAATTGTTCTCGATATTTGTAATATTCCTGTTTAAAATTCTTGGTGGTATCCAGTTTTAATTTATAGGCCTGCAGTAATTTTAATTTAAAATCGATAAAAAGATCGAGATAGGCATCCACATCCTTTTGTTGATCATCTATAATGATCTCTTTATTCTTATTGTAAACATTGATAAATTCGGATGTATATACCGGTTTATCATCAATAGTAAGCAGAACCGGATCCTTTTTCTGGCCAAAAATATTTAGCACTGAAAACAAACCGAGTAAAAAAAACAAATTCTTATCGGCAGAGAAAAGATTACGTAATTTCAAAATAGAAGGATTCAAATTTAAGAGTTCAAAAATATTTTATTTTTTTAATTGATATTGTTAAAGAAATCACAAAGATATAATACCTTCAACATCAGAAACTTCCTTATATTTTTTAATGATATCATCCGAATTTTCCATCTTAACCAAAATGGTCAGGCTGGTATATTTTCCGTTTTTAGAGGGTTTGGAAGTGATAATGGCCCCCATATTGTCAAAAATATCTTCAACTTCCTGAATTCGTTCCTTAACTGTCAGGATTATAAATTTATACATGTAATCTGTAGGAAACTCTGTAGTTTCATCGAGACTTTCCTTTAATTTTTTGTAGAATTCCTTTTCATCTTTCATTTCTGAAATTTTTAATTATCGGGTTTAAACTTTTTATAAAAACTCAGGTATTAATGGCTCTTGAGTTCTATATTTAATTAAATTTACCTTGATTTGAAATAATCACAAATTTACAATTATTATTTTCTTAAATTTGGAATTCGTTCCTTATTTATACCTATGCAGGAAAAAGTAGTTATTACCGGGGGACCCGGAACAGGGAAATCTACCATCTTAGAACATCTGGATTCTATGGGTTTTTATTGTATGCCCGAAATTTCACGTGAAATTACACAAGAGGCAAGAGAACTCGGTATCGAGCAATTATTTTTAGAAGATCCAATTCTTTTTAGTAAGAAATTGCTTGAAAAGAGAGAAAATCAGTTTTGCACCGCAGAAAAATCTGAAGAGAAAATTGTTTTTTTCGATCGCGGAATTCACGATGTGGTGGCTTATCTCGATTACCTGAAGGTAGATTATAATGACCCTTTTCTCCGGTCTGCCCAAAAGCATCAATATACACATATTTTCTTACTTCCGCCCTGGGAACAAATCTATATGAAAGATAATGAGCGATATGAGAATTTTGAACAAGCTATAAAGATCTATGGTCATCTAAAAAACACGTATGATCTGTATGGATATGAAATGATTGAAGTTCCGTTTGGCAAAGTGGAAAACCGTGTTGATTTTTTACTCAATAAATTAAAAATTACAGAGTAATGACACCGGAGGAAATCTTGTTCAAATACTGGAAATTCGAACAATTCAGAGAACCTCAGGAAGCCATCATCAACGCTGTATTAGATGATCAGAATGTTTTGGCCTTGCTGCCTACAGGTGCCGGAAAATCGCTTTGTTTTCAAGTACCCGCTTTATCTCGTCCGGGAATATGTATCGTAATTTCACCGCTTATAGCTTTAATGCAGGATCAGGTGGATAGTTTACAGGAAAAAGGGATCAAAGCCATGATGCTTTCCTCTAAATATTCTCTTGAAGAAACGATCATTGCCTTTGACAATTTAAAATACGGAAAATATAAATTTTTATATCTCTCACCGGAAAAATTGCAATCAGAACTGATCCGGGAAAAGTTAAAGTCTTTACCAGTTAATCTGATCGCTGTGGATGAGGCGCATTGTATTTCAGAATGGGGTCATGATTTTCGTCCCTCTTATCTAAAGATCAATATTTTAAAGGAATTATTTCCGGAGGTAAATACTATTGCCTTGACGGCTACCGCAACAAAAAGGGTTTTAACGGATATTCAGGAATATTTAAAGATTGACTCTGCAAAAGTTTTTAGGAAATCCTTTTACAGGGAAAACCTTGTGTACAGAGTCTTTAAAACTGAAGATATTTTATTGGAATTAAAGAACACTCTCAAGGATAATAAAGATACAGCTATAGTTTATGTAAATACAAGGAGAACAGCCGTAAATATTTCAAATTACCTTAACAAACAAAAGATAAGGTCGGTTTTTTATCATGGTGGTATTACATCTGAAGAAAAACAAAAAGCTTTTGAGCGCTGGAAAACTGAAAAAGGACTGGTTATGGTTTCTACAAATGCTTTTGGAATGGGGATCGATAAGGCAGATGTGAGAAATATAATTCATATAAATGTACCGCAAAGTATTGAAAACTATATACAAGAAACGGGCAGGGCAGGGCGTGACGGTAAATCGGCAGGGGCTCTACTTTTTTACAATGAAAATACCCTCTTTGATTTTAAAAATACCATTGAAAAAGGAATGGCAACGGTGGAGATTTGCAGGAAGGTCTATATTAACCTGAATAAATATTATGAGATCGCTTTGGGAGAGCAATCTGAACGCATCTTCGACTTTAATTTACAGGAATTTTGTTCGGTTTTTGAATTTCCGGTGATCAACACATTCAATGCCTTGATGATCCTTGAAAATGAAGGAATTATAGCTTATGATCAGGCTGTTGATAAAAGATCGGTAATTAAGGTTGTCGCAGATAAAGAAAGCCTTTTCTCCTATCAGGAAAGGAACCCTTCTTTAAAAGTGCTTCTTCAGAATTTATTGAGAACCTACGGCGGAATTCTAGATCAGTTCATCAGAATAAATGAATATAATCTTTCAAAAAGACTCCATAGGTCGAAGCAACTGATCATTCAACAATTAAAGCAGATGGATAAAGATAATATTTTGAAATACAAAGGTTATGACGTGGTTTCAAAATTATCATTTTTAGTTCCGAGAGAAGATCAATATACCATCAACAGGATTGCCCCCCATATTAAGAAGAGGAATCTTTTAAAAAGATCAAAAGCTGATGCTGTGATCGGTCTTATCCGAAATGATCAGGTTTGCAGATATGCACAGATCCTCAGTTATTTTGATGAAGAGGTCAGCGGTTTTTCCTGTGGTAAATGTGACGTATGTACGCATCATAATAAGAAAGAGATCTCCTATAATATTTTAGCTGAAAGAATCAAAGAACTTTTGGATACCTCAGAATCATTAAACTCTAAAGAAATTGTTGAAAAACTTAACTATGAAAAGAATAAGATCTTAAAAACCTTACAATTTTTATTAGATAACGGAAGTTTACATTTAAATTCGCAGAATAAATTCAATATTAAAAAATAAATCAATTTTTTGTGAAAGACTTACGAATTATTTTTATGGGAACTCCCGGTTTTGCAGTGGTTACGTTAAAAAAACTGGTAGAGAGTGGATATAATATTGTTGGAGTGATTACATCCCCCGATAAACCGGCAGGCAGAGGGCGAAAGATCAAAGAATCTGAAGTAAAACAATACGCTAAAAGTGAAGGACTGAATATTTTACAGCCCGTAAATCTGAAGGATCCTCAGTTTTTAAAAGAGTTACAAGCTTTAAAAGCCAATTTACAGATTGTTGTTGCTTTTAGAATGTTACCTAAGGCCGTATGGAATATGCCCGAATATGGTACTTTTAACTTGCATGCTTCCTTACTTCCTAAATACAGAGGTGCAGCCCCAATAAACTGGGCAGTGATCAACGGGGAAAGCAAAAGTGGAATTACAACATTTTTCTTGGATGAAAAGATCGATACCGGTGAGATCATTCTACAGGAAGAGGTTGAGATCAAAGAAGAATACAATGCAGGAGATCTACATGATATATTAATGGAAAAAGGAGCCGGCCTGGTTTTAAAAACTGTTAAACTGATAGAAGAGGATAAGCTTAGTACGCATCCTCAGGATAAAGCTCTGGTCAGTCCTGCCCCTAAACTATTTAAAGATAATTGTAAGATCAACTGGAATGACGATATGTTACATATACATAATTTTATCAGGGGATTATCGCCATTTCCTGCAGCATGGTCGCTTTTAACTAATAATGGAGAAGAAACTGAAATAAAAATCTATAAAACAGAGTACGAATTATCAGATCATCAATACCCGTTAGGAAAGATTATTGCACGGCCAAAAGAATTAAAAGCAGCGGTAAGGGGCGGATATATAAAAATACTCGAATTAAAGGTTGCCGGTAAGCGTAAAATGGATTCTGTTAGTTTTCTGAATGGATACAGGTTCTCAGAAGATGCTAAGTTGCATTAAGTCTTGTATTTAGAGGAATCAGGTTGAAATTAACACTTTGAAGATGGGGTTATTAACATTTTGATGTATTTTATTAACAAAAAACGTAATATTTAATCCAAAAACTTGTGTAAACCCCTGTAAAATCTATATTTGTTACGCTTTTAGGGCAAAAAATATATATAATATAATAATTTAAAAATTTAAACTATGAACAAATCAGATTTAGTTGAAGCAATGGCTGCTGACGCTGGGATTTCAAAAGCTGCTGCTGCAAAAGCTTTAGATTCATTAATGAATAATGTTAAAAATACATTAAAAGACGGAGGAAAACTTGCGTTGGTTGGATTTGGATCTTTTGCTGTTAAGGAAAGAGCTGCAAGACAAGGAAGAAACCCTCAAACAGGTGAAACTATTCAAATAGCTGCAAGAAATGTTGTTAGTTTTAAGCCGGGCTCAGAATTAAAAGATGCTGTAAACTAGTACAAGTACCTGAAAATCTTTATTAAAAGGTTATCATTTTTATGATAGCCTTTTTTGTTTTATTTTTTTTTGTATATTTAGAAAAATAAATCCCCCCTAGACAATGTTACATTTAAAACCATCTAAAGGAAAATTGCTGATAGCTGAACCAAGTATCTTAAATGATAACCAGTTCAACCGGTCTGTTGTGCTTTTAACAGAACATAATGAGAATGGTTCCGTTGGTTTTATCTTTAATAAACCTTCCTCATATGTCATCAGTGATTTTATTGCAGAGACCGATTCAACCCTTAAAGTATATCATGGCGGACCGGTTTCAGAAGATAATCTTTACTTTGTACATAAAATTCCTGAATTGATTCCGGACAGTATAGAAATTGCCAATGGAATCTATTGGGGAGGAGATTTTAATGTAGTGGTCGAGCTGTTAAATGACAAGATCATCTCTAAGAATGATATCCGTTTCTTTTTAGGTTATAGCGGTTGGAGTAATAATCAGCTGGATGAGGAGCTTTCTGCATTTTCATGGATTCTTATCGAGAATAAATTTCAGGATCTTTTCAAAATCAATCATAACAGTTTCTGGAAAGATGAAATGAATAAATTTGGCGGTATTTATAAGATATGGGCCAATGCCCCGGAAAATCCCAGTTACAATTAGTGTTTATCTCTAATATCCGATTTCTTCGTTTTTGATCAAAATTCAAATCTTTAAATACACCCGTGTATTCTCAGGTGTAAATTTGTCTTAAACCTTGATCTCTAAGATAAGCTAAACAACTCTTTAGTAGTTAAACTTAAGCCAATTGAAACATTTTTGTGTTTTTTGGACAAATGATTAAACCTTATAGGTTTTTTTGAGAATTGTATTCAGTTCTTTTCCAATCTTTGTCTCATAATTTTTCTTTCGATATCTCGTAATACTCTGAATATCAATAATGCTATTGCTTATAAAAACTTCATCTGCCTGTAATAATTCAAAAGGTGTAATAAGGGTTTCCTTAATCTTATAGATTTTTGTTCTTTTAAGATAACTTAGAATATTTTTTCTGATGATACCATTGATACATCCTTCAGAAAGTGAGGGAGTTGTAATGCTTCCGTCTTTAATCAAAAAAATATTGGCATTGATCATTTCAACAACATTTTTCTTTTCATTTAATAAGATGCAATTGTCAAAATTGTTTTCATCAGCATATATTCCGGCAACTACATTTAAAATACGGTTGTTGGTTTTAATATTAGACAGTTGATCGGAGTTAATGTTGTAATCCTTAAAAAGTTCAATTTCATAGGTCTCTTTTGACTCGGGTATCAAATCATTCGATTCGATAATAAAACCTATCTTATGAGTTTTAGGAGCATAGAGTCCACCTTTTTCTCTAAAAACACTTACTCTTGTCCTGCCGTAGCCATCAATATGATTGGCCTTTAAAGTTTTGGTGATCTGATCTGAATAATATTCTAATGTAAAATTACCGGGGATCTCCATTCTTAACATTCTCATTGATGACATCAACCGGAAATAATGATCTTCAAGGAAAAAAATAGTATCCTTATAACTTTTCAGGGTATCAAAAATGCTGTCACCATATTTAAAACCTCTGTTTTGTTCAGAAAGTAAAGGATTTTCGGCGTGAATAATTTCTGAGTTAAAATTCAGGAACATAACGGATGAATTTGAATATAAAGAGATAAAAAAAAATCCGGACACTATCGATGATCCGGATTGAAACATTTTATAAAATT
>JANTGS010000055.1 GCA_024762795.1 Flavobacteriaceae bacterium
AAAACGAATTAAAATTGGATATTCCAATAAACTTCATTCTTTTTCAAGAGTTATTTGTAATCACATATAGAAAATATGGAATTATTTTTTTTAGAGTAAAGTACCCTTATAAAATAGATCAGATTAACAAGTTGAATATTTTCAAATTATTATTTTATAATTAGTTTTTTAACGGCAATACCTTTATCAGAATAAACTCTTACAATATAAATACCTTTGGATAAATTCCCGGTTGGGATGGAATGAAAATCAGTACTCATCTTTTTAACTATTTGGCCTAAAACCGAATAGAATTCTACTTTAATCAAAGGCAGAGCAGATACGATATTCAATTTGTCAGAAACGGGGTTTGGATACAGAACCAAGCCCTTATTTAAAGCTTCATCATCAACACCCAGCTGTGCCTGGCAATCGGTATTATACGAAGCGGAGGCATCTTTTTGCCATCCGGAAGGAATATTGTTCATCTGTGCCTGACTTACCTGCACGCAGGTAAGTGGATTATTTCTGATATCCATGGTTACTAGATCACCATTACCGGATACGTCCAAAGAGGCCAGTTTACTGTTTTGAGCCTTAAAAATTTCTAAATGAGGTACACCGGAGAGTGCCAGAGTATCCAGTTGTGTGTCTGTGATGTTGATTTCAGTAAGATTGTTATTGGTTGCTACTACCTGCTGCTTGGAATTGGCAGATCTCAGCAAATCATCATTTGCAACCAATAAAGTAGTCAATGGATTACCGGAAACATCTATAAATTTTAGGTTCAGGTTATTCCTCAGGTCTAAATAGGTAAGCTGGTTGTTACTTACAATTAAGGTTTCGAGGTTGGTAAAGTCTTCTATTCCGGAAAGATCGCTTATATCGAGTCCTGAAATATCCAGATGTGTAACTGCTGAGATTTCTGTTTTATCAACACTTCCATCAACGGTGTTATCGGTTAAAATACCCAGATCGATCAATGCCTGTTCAAATTTACTATCGGGAATACTGGTTGTGTTTGATCCTGAACAGTCTTCAGAATAGCTTACAGATGTATCTTTTTCCCAGTTTGTATAAGATGCCTGACCGGCAGCTGCAGCAGTTGCATCATCTACTTGAATACATTGTAATGATGGATTATTGGTTGCATCAAAGTTGACCAGAATTGAATTATTTCCATTTTTTACATTTAAACCGGTTAGTTGGTTATTATTACAGAAAAGATCTGTCATAGTAGTTTGTTTGCTAAGGTCTAAATTCGAAATCTGATTATTGTTACTATAGATTCTGGTTAATAGTGGGTTATGACTTAAATCCAACTCAGTGAGTTGATTGTCATAACAACTTAAATAATTTAAATCCGGATTATTACTAAGGTCTAACTGATGAATTGGGTTTAAATAACAGGATAATTCTTTCAGTTTAGTATTTAAATGAACATCTATACTGCTTAACTGATTAAATCCACAAGCCAGATCTTCTAAGGAAGTATTTTTACTAATATCTAAACTTGTAAGTTTATTTTGAAGAACATAAAAACTTACCAGGGATGTATTTTTACTTACATCGATATTTGTCAGGTCATTCTGACTACATCCCAGGCTAATTAAAGCGATATTGTGACTGATATCTAATGTGGTTATATTGTTTTGATAACACTGTAAATTCTTTAAACCAGTAAAATCTTCAATTCCTGTCAGGTCATTTATATTTTTGTTAGAGACATCTAAAACTATAATATTTGATATATTTGAAGTAGCTACATAATCATCCAATACATCATCATAGGTAAGATCAATGAGTGCCTGTTCAAAATGATCATCCGGCACATAGGTTTTCCCTGAACCTGTACAATCTTTTCCCCCGTCAGTGATATACCATTTGAAATCATTTTTAAGCTTTTGTCTTTCAGCTTCACTGGTGCAATAGTTACTGTTACCTCCATCAAAACTAACTCCATTTTGTAAAGTTAGATTACTCCATCCTTTTAAAAGGGCATCATAATTATCGGTAGAAAGTGTAACATCCTTGAACATAAGTCCCATATAGGTGACAGAACTTACATCCCAGTTGCCAAGATTCTGATTAAAAGAACCGGCATTCAAAAACATTTGCCCCATTTGTGTTACATTGCTTACATTCCAATTACTGATATCCTGATTAAATGAAGTAGCATTATAAAATAAACTCTGCATATCAGTTACGGAGCTTACATCCCAGTTGCTAAGGTCACTATTAAATAATGTGGCACCACTAAACATAAAACCCATATCAGTAACATTACTTACGTCCCATTTACTAAGATCACTGTTAAATGAAGTTGCCCCATTAAACATAGAAAACATATGTGTTACTTTGCTTATATCCCACTTACTAAGATCACCTTTAAATGAAGTTGCATCCTGGAATATTGAGACTATCGAAGTAACATTACTTACATCCCAGTTACTGATATCACCATTAAAGGATGTTGCTCCATGAAACATGCCAGACATTTCGTTAACCTTACTTGTATCCCAATTATTTAGATTTTTGTTAAATGAAGTTGCTCCATTAAACATATCTCCCATATAAATTACCTTACTTGTATCCCAATTACCGATATCTGAATTAAATGAAATTGCTCCAAAAAACATAAAACCCATATCAGTAACATTACTTACATCCCATTTACTCAGATCTCCGTTAAATGAAGTTGCTTCAGTAAACATGCCAGACATTTCAGTAACATTACTTGTATCCCAATTGTTAAGATCTTTGTTGAAAGATGTTGCTCCATTAAACATGTTAACCATATTTATCACATTACTTGTATCCCAGCTGCTAATATCTCCATTAAAAGAAGATGCTCCATTAAACATATAAACCATACTTACTACATTACTTACATCCCATTTACTAAGGTCTCCGTTAAATGAAGTTGCATTCATAAACATTAAACTCATATCCGCAACTTTACTTAAGTCAGGATTATCTGTTGCAGAAAACGTAGATAGATTAGAACAGCTTTGAAAGGAACTATTCATGTTTTCCCATTTTATGGTACCCCATTGATCTACATCGATTAGCTGTGTTTTATTTGCAAAATAAATATAGGGGAAATTCCCTGATATGCTAACTGTATAATCCCCGGCTTGTGTATAAGTATGGGTAATATCAGCCGTTACACCTGTATCGGATGTATTATCCCCCAGTCAATAGAATAATTATAACTATATGATGTTGAGATGGGTATGGTAAGGTTTAAATCGCTACTTTCAATTTTCCATTTGGTAATAAAAGCATCCTGAGCATATAGAGATCCAAAAAAAGTAAAAATAAAGACGAAGAAAAAGTAATTCTTGAACATAAGGTGGGTTATTTGGGGGTTAATAAACCTTAAAGGTAGGGATAAATATTGACAACTTATGTGTGTTTAGTGGCATAAAAAACTGAAAATAAGATTAATATTTACATTATTGGTTTAATTATTTTCGGATCATAAAGTGCTTGATCTTAGAAAGATTAAGATTTTTGATGGATCTTTGTTTTTTTATTGCAGCTTAAAATTACAACTAAGAATAATCAATTTCAGGCATAAACAATCGAGGGTACTTTAGACATCTGTTTTACTTTTTATCAGGATAGGGTGGAGGAGCAGGAATATTCTTTTCCTTGGTTTTTAGTTCTTCCAGGATCACTTCAATAGCCTTATTGAGTTGCTGATCGGTTCCGGTATATTCCAGATACGGGTCATTATCAACAAAAATATCGGGTTCAACCCCTTTTCCTTCCATGATCCATTCATTTCCTTCCAGATTGTAGCGGGAGAATTCGGGTTTTATCTGAACGCCACCATCAATAAGCGGCAGATAGCCTCCGTAACCTACAACACCTCCCCAGGTGCGTTTCCCAACAACTTTTCCGAGCTTTTGCTTTTTAAAACGATAAGCTACAATATCTCCGTCAGAGGCTGAAAATTCATCAGCAAGCATTACCAGAGGACCATTCATGGTACCGTCTCTTTCAAATCTTGGAGCTCCGTTCCGTAAAATTGTGATCTGTACGGCAACTCTTTTCAGGCGTTCAATAATCAACGGGGAAACAAATCCGCCCCCATTACCTCTTACATCGATTATCAAAGCTTTTTTATTAAGTTGAGGATAATAGTATTTTACAAATTCGTTCATACCCTCTATACTCATATCCGGAATATGAATATAGCCTACTTTGCCGTTGGTAGCTTTATTTACCTTTTCAATATTACCGCTTACCCATTTTAAATAATATAAGGGAGACTCGTCTGCTATCGGTATAACGGTTATTTCCCGTTTGCCTTGTTCGGAAGGTTTTGAATTCAACTCCAGTTTGACCTGTTTACCTGCTGTATTGATCAGGGCCTTGTACATATTTTTCATATTTTTGGTAGATTGTCCGTTGATGGCCAGAATATAATCTCCTTCTTCGGCATCAACGCCAATATCGGTTAAAGGAGATCTTAGTTTCCTATTCCAGTTCTGTCCTTTTAAGATGGTTTTTATCCTGAAGTAACCAGATTTATCCTTTTCAACCTGAACACCCAGTAAGCCCATTTTTATCCTTTCCGGCATAGGGCGGTCTCCCCCGCTTACATAGGCATGCCCTACATTTAGTTCTGAGATAAGCTCCCCGATGATATAGGTAAGATCATTACGGTGATTTACATATTTTAAAAGAGGTTCGTATTGTTTTTTCATGGCGAGCCAGTCAACACCATGCATGTGCGGATCATAAAAGAATTCGCGCATTTGCCTCCAGGATTCGTTGTAGATCTGTTGCCATTCTTTATGTTTATCCACATAGATCTCCATATCCTTCAGATTGAGTTTTTCTTTAAGCTTTATCTCTGAAGAGGGCAGACCGATAATTCCGTAAGCCCCCCCTTTGGAAACCAACATCTTTTTTCCATCTGCAGAGATTTCATAACCATTAACAGATCCTAGGTTTATTTCCTTTCTTTGGTCAAAGTCATAAACATAAAAACCGGACTGCTTATCCTTGCTGCCCATTCTGTTATAATATAATTTATTCTTAACAGAAGTAAGATTAAAATATCCGGAAGCCTGTAGGGGAAGCTTTCCTATTCGGTTTACAATGCTATTGAGATCTATATGCGTTTCAACTTTGTTTTCTGATGTTTTTTTATCCTTTGTTTTCAGTTTCTCGTCGGATTCTTTTTCTTTCTTTACCGATACTTCATCGCTTTTAGGCTCGAACAGGGAAGGTGTTTTCTCTGCCAGAGTAACAAAGTAAATATTTCCCATATCTTTGTAGGCGATATCAAATTCTACCTGACTGAAACTGATGTTAAAATCTCTTTGTGAAATAAAGAAAAGGTACTTTCCGTCATCGCTAAAAACCGGCTGATTTGAATTATACCAGTCGCCGGTAACCGGGTAAGATTTCTTTTTCTCAACAGAATAGATAAAGATCTTGGAAAGATGGTTGTCTCCCGATTTTGCATAAGCGATCCATTTGCTGTCGGGTGACCAGGAATAATTTCGGATTTCCGTTGACGGATCATGATCAACATCGACCATTTTCTTTGTATTAACATCTACATAACGCAATCTTTGCTCCTGATCTGCCCAAAGGATCTTTTCACTGTCGGGTGACCAGTAGGTATCGTATTTATAAGTTTCTCCATTTGTAGTGATCTGGATCTCAGGTTTAGATCCATCCTGAAATTGAATAAAAATCTCATCTTCACCTGTTTTATCAGAAATATAGGAAATGTATTCCCCATCAGGAGACCACTTGGAATTTCTTTCATGAATGCCTGAAGACTTGGTCAGATTCCTGATCTCACCATATTTTGCCGGTACCGTTAAAACTTCACCATGGGCACCGAATAAAGCTCGTTTCCCATCGGGAGCGATCTCATAATTACTAATATCTTTACTTACATTTTTAAAACTGCTTCGGCCGGAAACCAAATCTTCTTCAATCCGGATATTTACTTTTTGAGGTTTTTCGTTGTTCAGATCTACCTTATAGAGATAACCTCCGTTTTCATAAACAATGGCATGATTCCCCAATGAGGGAAATTTGATATCAAAATCTTTATATTCAGTGAGTTTACGGGTTTGTTTGGTGTCTAAATTATAAACATACAGGTTCATTCGTTTATTGGGTCCTTTATCAGATATGTAAAAGATCTTATTCTTATACCACATCGGAATGATATCCTGTGCAGGATTGTTGGTAATATTGATAGTTTTTTTAGTTTTAAAATCGAAAATCCAGATATCATCTGCCATACCTCCACGATATCTTTTCCAGGTACGGAACTCTCTGAAAATACGGTTAAAGGCCAGTTTCTGATCATCGGGAGAAAAAGAGCAAAACCCTCCTCTTGGGAAGGGAAGTTCTTCCGGAAGATCCCCTTCAGTATTAACAGTATATAAGGAACCATTAAAACTGTTGTAAGATTTTTTTCTGGATCTGAAAATAATATTTTTCCCATCATGTTTCCAACCCATAACCAGATTGTTTGGTCCCATCCTGTCGGAAACATCATCTCTGTTTAGAGTGGCTGTATAGGTAATTCTTTTGGGAATTCCACCTTGAGGATCCATGGTGTAGACCTCTGTATTTCCATCATACTGGGCCGTAAAGGCAAGTGTTTTGCCATCGGGAGAGAAACGGGCAAACATCTCAAAACCAATATCATTGGTGAGTTTTCTTGCAGTGCCGCCGGATGAATTGACGGTATAAAGGTCGCCGGCATAGGTAAAAACGATTTGATTGTTATAAATAGCCGGAAAACGTAATAAACGTGCTTCATTTTGAGCTTTTAGATTTAAATGAATAAAGAAAGTTACAAAGGCCAGAAAAAAGGTAAGGATATTTTTTTTCATGATAAATAGTTGATATAAAGAATTAAGTTAATGGATTTAAAGGTAAAGAAATATTCCTGAAAAGTAAGGTTTTGTAATTGTTTTCTTTATTGAATTTTAATACTTTTTTAGTAGCAGAAATTGTTTTTTAATACCAGATTATCAGATCAAAAGAATCGATAATATTTTTATCTGTTTTAACTCTTTTTAAGCTTATTATTTTCTAAATTTGAATAGATAGGTTTGGCATTGTATTTTGTTAAATAACTTGGTTGTAGTGATTAAAATCTTCAGTACTTGAAATGAAGCAAAATAAATTCCTTAAGAATAAAAAGTATATTGCTGTAAATCTTATCTTATTTGCAGTTTTATATGTATTGGTAAGTTTTAATAAAGAATATAGCAGACCTGTATTTGGAAATCTGCCAATTTTGGGTATTCTTACAGGAAGTTTTTCAAATTTTATAGCTGCATATATTTTGAGTCTTTTTGTTGTTGCTCCTATATTATCTAAAAGAATAAGAATCGTTAATGCAAGAAAGATCTTTTATGCTGTTGCTTTGAGTGTGTTTATTATTTTGACAATTGAAGAATTTAGTTCTTTTTTTGGTGCGAGTAAAACATTTGATATTTATGATATTATTGCCAGTGGTCTGGGATCATTATTTGCCATAGTGACTTTTGAAATTCTCTTTGTGAGAATTTCCCAAAAATAAGTTCTGCAAATGATTTGTTCAGGTCTTTACTTTTTCGTTTATCACCGATTCCTTTAAAAATAATACGGCAATAAATCCAATAACAGAAAGCACCACAAAGAATTTCATCATTTTATCCAGATAAAGGTTCTGATGATAGGTCATAATACTGATCATAATGATACCGCTGATCTGTCCGGCCAGTAATAAAATACCCTGTGAGGTGGATTCCGGAGTAGGAGCGGTGATCTCAGCGGTATATTGAAATACGATGGGACCGGCACTCATGATCGATAATCCTAAAAGAAAACTTGAGATCAATGCAAAATTATAAGTGTTTTGTACAGATAAGTGAAGATATCCGGAGATCTCACTCGCAAAAGCCAGTCCGAAAATTGATGGTATAAAAAGAATCATACAGAGGATAAGGAATAGTTTTCTTTTTCTGTAATAATCGGAAAGATAAGGAATGATCAATGCCCCGATTATACCACCGATCAGCATTACTCCACCTATATAACCATCAGAATCTGAGATATTCAGGTTTGCAGCAATTGAATCCACCAAAGTGCTGATCGAGTTGAAAATACCCAGGCCAATGGTGAAAAGGAATAAAACCAGGAGTGCATCTTTTAATCTGAACATGTGTAGAATTCCCTGTTTAAAGTTTAAGCGTTCATGACTGATATCAAACGGCAGATCCTTTGGTTGTTCTTTAAAAAAGATCAAAAATAGAACGGCTGAGATCACACTGGGGATCATATAAATCATCAGCATCGAATCGATCCCTTTGCCATACTCAGCACTTTCAATTGAACTTTCTACCAGCATAGGGGTTACTACCATGGCCAGTAAAATACCAATATATTGGGCAAGAGCCAGTAATCCGGCAACGATGGCTCTCTCGTTCAGAGCAAACCAGCGGGCACTGAAGGCCGTAACCGAATTCAGAATAAAAGGTTGTGCAACTGCCAGAAAAAATTGTCCGGTAAACACCCATAATAAAGAACTGGCTCCAAAACCTTTAATTACAGAACCTGTTAATATTAAAAGGGCACCAAGACCAATCCCTTTTTTAATTCCATAAGTGTCTATGATGTAGCTGGCAGGCAGGCATAAAACTATAAATACGATCATATAGATCAACGCGATGGAATCTATATTTAACCATCCTTCAGTGAGCTGATCAGCATAAAAAGTATGAGCTACTCTGGCAATCGGGGCATGGGTTAACCATTGTAATTCAACAACAATAGTTAAAAACATAAATAATGAGAGCATAAACCAGCGCGAATTAGGATATTTATAGATATTTTTCATTTGTTTCATTTTTTTTTATACTTTTACCGACCGCATGGTCGGTTCAAATATAAAGAAATAAAATGAATTATATCATTTCACATGATGTTGGTACGCAAAGTAGTAAAGCGGTTCTTGTAGGAACCGATGGAAAAGTATATGATTCATTTGAGCAAAAATACGAATTAGATCTTCCCCGCCCGGGATGGGTGGAACAGAATCCAGATGATTACTGGGATGCTATTTGTGTTACAACTCAGCATATTGTATCTAAGTTAGCCGATAAAAAAAGTGTATTGGCGATGGTATTTTCTACACAGGCTATGGGGATAATTCCTGTAGATAAAAATGGAAAAATACTTTATCCGAATATTTCCTGGGTGGATGCAAGAGCTGAAAAGCAGTCGGTTAAAATTATGAAACGCTTTTTGGGTAAACCGGTTTTTAAAAAGATAACAGGAGTAGAGCTGTCGGGTAAAGATGTGATTCCTAAATTATTATGGTTAAAAGAACAGCTTCCTGAAGTTTACAAAAATACATACCGGTTTTTAGATGTCAATGGTTTCTTAAAATATAAATGTACCGGTAAAATGGTGGCAGAATGGTCAGGGGCCTGCAGTTATGGGTTCGATCTAAATAAAAAGGACTGGGAGCGGACCTTCTTTAAAATTGCCGGAATAGAGGTTGATAAACTTCCGGATCTGGTAAGATCAACAGATCTTGTAGGTTCTTTAACAGAACAGGCAGCCAAAGAACTGGGACTGTCAGCATCCACAAAGATCTTTGGGGGTTGTGATGATACACAATCGGCAGCTATGGGATCGGGTCAGACCGGTGATCATGAAGCTCATATTTATCTAGGCTCATCTGCCTGGATCGGCGTGAGCACACAAAAAAATTATAAATTTAAAAATGGTATTGCAAGTCTGCAAAGTGCTGATCCCAAATCCTCTTTTCTTGTAGGTATAACAGAATCCGCCGGAGTAAATATTGAGTGGGCATTGGAAAAATTGTATAAAGAGGACAGATCTCAGGGGAAAAATATCTACCATATTATGGAGGAAGAAGTTGCCCAAACTCCCGCCGGAGCTGATCATTTGTTATTTACCCCATGGTTTCAGGGAGAACGGGCCCCGGTAACCACCACAACAACCCGGAGTACACTTTTTAATCTGAGTCTGGAACATAACCGTGGTCATATCATGACGGCGCTACTGGAAGGGATCGGTTATAATTTAAAATGGACGTTAAACAATATAAAAAGAGACTACGGAATCTCGATCGATCAGCTTACTGTAATTGGCGGTGGTTCCCAAAATGCGGCCTGGATACAGAGTTTAAGTAATATATTGAATATAAAAATACATACAACCAAAAATCCGAAACTTGCAGGGGCCATTGGTTCAGCTATGATCGCTCTGGTTGGATTAGGGCTTGAAAAGGATTTTTCAAAAATAAAAGAAATGAATCCGGTTGTAAGAACTTTTTCACCGGAAACAGACCATCTGGAGGTTTATCAGGAAATGTATAAAAATTATAAGGATTTGTATTACAGTTTAAAGAATACATACCATAGTATTAATTTTAAAAGATTTAACAGGATATCTAAATGACTGAGAAAGAAGCAAGAATAGCGGTTCGTGATGCCGGAAAAAAATTATTAAAAGAAGGCTTGGTTGCCCGTACCTGGGGCAATGTAAGCATCCGCCTAAGCGAAACGGAGATGATTATTACACCTTCCGGCCGACCTTACGAGGAACTTTTACCCGAAGATATGGTCAGGGTAAATTATTTAACACATCAATATGAAGGAAAAGTAAAGCCCTCCTCAGAATATAAACTGCATACCGAGATCTATAAAACCCGTAAGGATGTAAATTCTGTTATCCATACCCATCAGATGAATGCCTCAACAGTTGCTGCAGCACGAAGAGAAATTCCACCAATATTAGATGATCAGGCACAATTACTGGGCCCATCTGTACGGGTGGCTCCTTATGCTTTGCCAAATACAAAAAAGATCGTAAAAGGATCGATAAAGGCATTAAAAGGCCGGAATGCTGCCTTAATGGCCAATCATGGTGCTGTATGTGTGGGCAGGGATATGGATGAGGTCTTTGTATGTTGCCAGGTATTGGAAAAAGCTGCAAAAGCATTTATTGAAGGTGAATTTTTGGGAGGAGCAAAACCTATTAATAAATTTGAAGCGTGGATCATGCATAAATATTATTTAAAAAAATATTCTAAAGAAGCTAAAAAGAACAAGTAATGAATAAGACCAAAACTATAACCAGTAAAGAAAATATAGTAAAAGTAGCTTTTGCATTATTTCTTGAAAAAGGTTATAAAGAAGTGACTATCAAGAATATAATGGAAGAGGCCCAATTGTCTAAAGGAGCCATATATCATCATTTTGAAAGTAAGGAAGCAATCTATTTTGCTACAATAGAGACCTATTATATTAATCTTTTTCAAAGTGAAGAACTTCAACTTACAGAAGAAGATTTTAAAAAAAATATTGAAGCAGTTTATCATTTCGCTGCTAATCTTTTTTCCAATGTGGAAATGATTACAGAGAAAGGACTTGAATTCCCAATCCGTAATTTTTACAGTTTTCAGCTGGAAAGTGAAAATAATGAGGTCATCCTTGATAGAATCCGCTACACAGTTGCAGATTATTTAAATATAGTGAAATATATTGTAGTAAAGGCTATGGAAAATGGACAGATCAGAGCTGATCTTGATCCTGAAGCCATTACTTTGCAGATCATTGGAATGCTGGAAGGAGTTTCTATAAATCATTCTACCATCAGAAATAATGTTAAACAGGTGCTACTCGAAAAATATAAACTTGTTTTTGACGATTATTTTAAGATGATCTGTATATAGGATTGTAAAAAAGTAATTCTAAATTAATGACAGATTAAATCTTTTAAAATGAAAAATACAGGTTTTAGCATAAAGAATTATCACGAAGTAAAGCCCATTTATAAAAAATTAAAAGAACTGGTGTCTAAACCAGCCTTAGGTTTACCCGGGGAATATTTATCGGAGGTTTTATCGTATTATTCTTCTAACTGTAAGCGTTCTGAAGAAATGGTAAAAACTGCAAAAAATTATATTCCCGGCGGAGCTCAGCATAATCTGGCCTTCAATTATCCTTATCCTATTGTTTTTGAAAAGGCAGAAGGAGCTTATTTATATGATATTGATGGTAATAAATATGTCGATTTTCTTCAGGCCGGAGGACCTACGGTTTTAGGTTCAAATCCTGTTGAAGTAAGAAGAAAAACCACCGAATTGCTGAATAATTGCGGACCTTCAACCGGACTTTTTCACGAATATGAGTATAAACTCGCCCGGCTTGTCTGTGAAAATGTTCCTTCCGTTGAGAAATTCAGAATGCTCAACAGTGGTTCAGAATCGGTGATTGCAGCGGTACGTGTTGCAAGACTGGCCACAAAGAAAAAGAAGATCATAAAGATTGGCGGAGCTTACCATGGCTGGATGGATCAGATGGTGTACGGAACAAGAATTCCCAGAACCGGACGTTTTGAATCGCATGGAATTCCGAAAGCCTATACAAAACATACTCAGGAAGTTTATCCTAATGATTTAAAAGCATTAGAAAAAAAGCTGATGTTCAATAAGTTACGAGGTGGAACGGCTGCCGTTATTGTTGAGCCTCTCGGACCCGAAAGCGGCACCCGGCCTGTACAGAAAGACTACAACAGGAAGGTTAGAGAATTATGTGATAAATATGGTGCCTTACTTATTTTTGATGAAGTAGTAACAGCTTTTAGAGTGGGTATGCAGGGAGCTCAGGGCTATTTTGATGTAAGTCCTGACCTGACTGTTTTTGGAAAAGTTATTGCTGGAGGATATCCTTCAGCCGGTGGACTCGGAGGTAAAAATGAGTATATGAAATATCTTGCAGCCGGACTGGATGGTGATAAGAAAATTAAAAAAGCTAAAGTTGGTGGAACCCTGGCAGCCAATCCGTTAAGTTGTATTGCAGGATATTATACTTTAAAAAATATAATCAGTCAGGATGCCTGTGTTAGAGCAGGTAAAGCAGGAGACAGGCTTACTAAAGGATTACAGGAGATCATCAATAAATACAAGCTGCCTTACGTGGTCTATAATCAGGGGTCTATTGTACATTTAGAAACATCGGGGGTATTGTTCTTAGATGTAAATCTGGTAAAATTCTGGACTATTCCAAAGGTTTTAAAGGAACTTAAGATCAGAAAAGAGATTATGGAACAAATGGGAGCCGCTTTTATGAGTGCTGGAATTGTTACCCTGGCAGGAAGCAGGTTATACACCAGTGCCGCACAGACTGATGAAGTGATCGATGAAGCTCTGGAAAAATTTGAATCGGTGTTTAAGAAAATTAAACTATAAGAATTTACACTTGTTCTAAATAAAGAAAATGTAAAATTTTTTAAAAAGCAAATAATGAAATCATTATCAATACTTTATATTAATTTAATGTTGCTGTTTACTGTTGTACAATCTGTAAATGCACAACAAGGATCTGTTACACCCATTATGGGTTGGTCAAGCTGGAATGAATTCAGAATCCATATTGATGAACAGTTGATCAAGGAGCAAGCAGATGCGATGGTAAAATCCGGGATGAAGGAGGCAGGTTATACTTTTATCAATATTGATGATGGTTATTTTGGAGGCAGAGACAGCTTAGGGAATGTGATCTCTAATCCGAAAAAGTTTCCAAAAGGAATGAAAGAACTGGCCGATTATATTCATTCAAAAGGTTTAAAAGCAGGAATCTATTCTGATGCAGGAAAAAACACCTGTGGGTCACACTGGGATAAGGATCCTTATGGTATCGATGTCGGTTTATACGGGCATGAAGTACAAGATCTTGAACTGATGCTTAACAAATGGGGCTATGATTTTTTAAAGGTAGACTGGTGTGGTGGAGAATGGCTAAAGTTGGATGAAGAAGAGGCTTATACCCGGATTTCTAAATTGATCTATGAGATCAAACCCAATGCAATCTTTAATGTTTGCCGATGGAAATTCCCCGGGGAATGGGTTATAACAATTGCTAATTCCTGGAGGGTTTCCGGTGATATCAGGAATAAGTTTTATTCGATTTTAAAAATTATCGACTTGAATACAAATCTTGCAAAATATGCCTCTCCCGGTCATGTGAACGATATGGATATACTTCAGGTGGGGCGCGGAATGACCTATGAGGAAGATAAAGCTCATTTTTCTATGTGGTCTATGTTGAACTCACCACTTTTGGCGGGTAATGATCTCAGAAAAATGAGTGATGAGACGCTGTCTATTCTTACTAATCAAGAAGTGATCGCCCTCAATCAGGATGAACTGGTATATCAGGCAAGGCTTATAAGTGATGAAAACGGATTGCAGATCTGGGCGAAACCCCTGCATCATTTTAAAAGCGGAGAAATTGCTGTAGCTTTATTGAATCGTACCAAAGAGAGGCAAAAAATGGTTCTCGATCTAGAAAAAACAGGTATCGATAGTCAAAAAGGTTATAAAATAAGAGACCTCTGGAAAAAAATGGACCTCCCTGAATCCAATAATAATACTTTAGATTTTATGGTAGAACCCCATGGAATTGTTGTTTTAAAGATCAGGGGAAATTTTACAGCGGAGAATTTTTTTACCTCAGTGGATAAATAAATTTTAGAGTCCCTGTAAGAATTCTAAGGTATCTACACCATCGGCATATTCCCATAATTCAGGTTTCTGTGTTTTACCAAAGTCGACTTTGTTGTCAATGTCCTGTTTGGTCACTATGCATTGAATCTGATCTCTTTCCATCTGAAGTTTGAATTTAAGGTCATCAGCATCATCGTAATACTCATAAAAGAGCGTTGCAATAGGTGAGGAGTAGCTGGGATCCTCTTTAAGTATTAAAAAACCATTCTCAAGTAATTTAAATTTACTCATCAGGTACACTGCTTTATTGTAATCGTAATTGTTCTCGTATTTTTTATATTCGATCAGATCTTTATAGGAATAGATATTCTTAAACAAACGGTCAAAATCATAAGCCTTTGGAACAAAGATCTTGGCTACACTTCGGCAACCGAGTCCGAAATAAAGAAAAATATCCTCCCCAAGCCTCTTCAGGTCTTCATCCGTTTCATCTCCGCTAAGTACGGCAACAGCATTTCTGTTCTTACGGATGATGTTTGGGTATTTGCCGAAATAATACTCAAAATATCGTGCAGTATTGTTGCTTCCGGTAGCAATAACAGCATCAAAATTCTCTAATTTATCCTCGGAAAAAGAGATCATTCCCTTAAAACCGGGTTCAATTTTTTCCAGATATCTTGTGATCAGTGGAATAAAGTGCTTATCGTTTGAAGATTGTTTTGCTTTGATATGGTTTCCGGAGATCAATACCGAAAGAAAATCGTGAAATCCTACCAATGGAATATTCCCTGCCATGATCACGGCAACAGTTTTTGGCTTTTCTTTAAAACGATACTCAGAAACCCATTTTTCAAGGTTTTCCTTTTTAAGAATCTCACTCCAGCTTTCAAAAGCATACAAAATATTGTCTCTGGTAAACCAGCCATTATATTCTTTGGCTCTGTTGATCTGCATTTTAAAAGCATCAAAAAAAAGATCATTTTGAGAAATATTTTCTTTTCTTTCAATACCTGATCTTGAAAACTGGCTTAAAAAATCACCTAAAGTATCGAATGCTGCAATGCGTTTGCTTAAGTTCATAAAAACAATCTGTTTGGTACCGCAAATTTAATCAAATTTATGATGCTTGTTATAAATTGTTTGCTTTTCATCGTTTTACAATATTTCTGATATATAAATGAATAAAAAGAAAGAAGAATGAGGTTTTTTTTACCTGTAATTTATAACCGGAAGAGATTTTATATTGTTAATAATGTTTTATATTTAATTTATAAAATTATATAAAGAGCAGTAATATA
>JANTGS010000056.1 GCA_024762795.1 Flavobacteriaceae bacterium
AGAGACAATTCAAATTCTATTTCACACCTAAGAAACATCGGTTTATTTGGTGAATTCAAAATAGATTATGACAATGTTTTATTCTTAACCGTTACAGGTAGAAATGACTGGGTTTCAACTTTACCTAAAGACAACAACTCTTTCTTCTATCCATCTGTAAGTTTAGCTTATGATATTCATAGCTTATTCGGAGATCAGGACTTCTTTACTTTTGGTAAAATAAGAGGTTCTTATGCTGAAGTCGGTAAAGGAACACGATTTGGTCAGGTAGGATCTTATTATGTACCTGATGGAGATTTCCCTTGGGGAAATATAGGTGGATACAGAGCTGACACCTCCATTGGAGATCCTAATTTAAAACCACAACGCATGAAAGGCTGGGAAGTTGGTGCCGATCTGAGATTCTTTAAGAACAGACTGCGATTTGACTATGCCTACTATTCAAATATAGTTACCAATCAAATTTTTGGTGTGGCTCAACCTTATTCTACCGGTTTAACCTCTCTTACAAGAAATGCAGGAGATTATGAGAACTGGGGTCATGAATTAATGGTTAGCGGTGATATCATTAAAAATGATAAAATGAACTGGGAACTGGTTTATAACTTCTCTAAGAACGAAGGTGTAGCAAAAGATCTTCCGGATGATATAGAATATGTTCAGTTTTATGGCGACGGTGCTCCCGAGGTTTTCCTAAGATTAAAAGAAGGAGATAAAATGGGAACCTTATACGGATACAATTGGAGATATGAAAACGGTGAGCGTTTTATCGATCACAATGGTTATCCTACACTGGCTCGTGATGATGGTTACCAAATCGTTGGTAATGCACTTCCTGATTTTGTAATGTCTCTGGGAAGTAACTTCAGATGGGGTGCTTTTGGATTTAACTTCCTTGTTGAATGGAAAGAAGGGGGTGACAAATACAGCTGGGCAAGACGTACCATGATCAGAAACGGTAACAGTATTCTTACCGAACTGAGGATCAGAGATGATAGTTATGTATTAGATGGTGTAATGGAAGATCCTGCAAATCCTGGAACTTACATTCCTAACACAACAGGAACAAAATATGGTCTTGATGAAAGCTATTACAGAAGCTGGAGCAGATATACAGGAGCAGCTGAAATTTATTTACAAGATGCTTCATGGGTTAAATTAAGAAACATAGGAATTTCCTATGATCTGAGCGGACACTTCTTAGACAGAATGCATGTAAGAACCTTCGTACTATCAGCAAATGCAAACAATATTTTATTATGGACCCCATATGATGGATATGATCCGGAAGGAAGTGCATTTAGTGCCGGTAGTAATATTTATGGTTTTTCAGGAAAAGGTATTCCATTGACTGAAAATTATTCATTTGGAATTAAAATCGGATTTTAAAAATGAAAAAAATGATGAAAAATATTTTAACAAAAATAGTGATAATAGCATTGTTTGCCGTAGCTTTTACGGGATGTGATGACTATTTAGATGTGAATACTCCGGCCTCTTCAGTTGATCTCAATCAATTGAATATGAAAGATATCATGGCGCCGGTAATGCACAGTACAGTAATGGCACAATATGGTGCTGAAACTGCATTTGGCAACTATACCCAGTATTTTGGTTCGTATGGTAACGGAGCTGCCGGGAAAGCCCAACTTTCTTCTACATGGAATGAAGTTTACTTGTATGCTTTACCAAATTTAAATACGATCAAAGCTAAAGCAGAAGAAAAAGGCGCTAAACATTATGGTGCTATTGCAGATATACTCAAAGCAATAAACGTTGGCCTGGCTGCTGATGCATGGGACAATGTACCTTATTCTCAGGCTTCAAATCCTGAAGAATTCCCTTTTCCTGATTTTGACTCTCAGGAAGAAGTATATTCTAATATCCTGAGCTTACTCAACAATGCTATTTCAACTTTGGAAAGTGATGACCCATCAGGAATTAATCTGGGTAGTGAAGATCTGATCTATGGTGGAGACAAAAGCAAGTGGTTAAAAGCTGCTTATACCTTTAAGGCCCGTTTCCTTTTACGTTTGATGAAAAAAGGGAAAGCCAATGCCTCTGATGTACTTGCTGCCGTTGATAATGGTTTGTCTTCAAATTCAGATGACTTTGAACTCTATTATCCTGAAAACAAGATCAACCCATGGTATTCGGTAAATATTCTCAGTAGAAATACCGGTAACTTTTACAGAGCTCCTAACGATCAGTTAATTACTATGATGAATGGTAAAACATATCCATTTGAAGGCGGCGTTGTTGAAATTGACCCAAGGTTACCTGCCCTTTTCGAAAATGAAGGTGCTCCCGGTGATCCATGGAGAGGTTTTATGAATGGTGGCGATGGTGAATCCTCTGATATTATGGATGATAGTGATCCGGAAAATATTACATACTATCCCGCTAACACCTACTACAAAGATGGAGGTTTCCTTACAAAGGCCGATTCAAAACTCTATGTCGTTACTTATGCAGAAGCTATGTTTATCAAAGCTGAAGCTCTATTCTTAATGAATGGCGGAAACGAAACCAGTGTAGGCTCAACTCAAGAAGCTTATGATGCTTATATGGCCGGTATCGCTGCCAATATGGCAAAAATAGGTGTAAACGGTTCTGCGTATATGGCTGATCCTGTTGTAGCTGTTGGCCCTGACGGACTGATGCTGAATCATATCATGAAAGAAAAATATATTGCTAACATCCACAATCCGGAAACGTTTAGCGATTTTAGAAGATACAATTTCTCTCCTGATGTATTCAAAGGTCTGGCATTACGTTTAGAAAAAGATGATTCTGACAGTGAAATGAAAGGCAAATGGTATGTAAGAGCTATTTATCCTACTTCAGAGAAAAACACCAATGAAGCCAATGTTCTAAAACACTGGCAGGAACCTGATGTTCCGGTTTGGTGGGCTAACTAATTTAGTCTTAGACTTTACAAATAAAACCCCGATTGAATCGGGGTTTTTTTTTATGTACTTTGCTAATATGGTTTGCACAAGGTAGTAATTGTAAGATAATGAATAACAATTTTTTTTAATAGTCGGAAATTTTAAAAGCAGGTATAATTAAAACTTTGAATTAACTGATAGCTAAATGGAATTATATTTATCTTTTTTTAAGAATCTGCTCCCAAAAGTTTAAATACAAACTATTGATGACTATTTCTCAAAAAAAATTGTTAAAAAACCAACCTTAAAAGGATTTAAACACAAGTATAATCCGGATACTCCCAGTACGATCAGTAATACCTTAAAACTCTCTACAAGAAGAAATTGTACATAAACAAGATCATAATTATTAAGTTTATGATGTGATTTTAGCCAAATGGATTGAAAATATTGAAATTTCGCTATTCTTTTATAATCTTTCTGCTGATCACCGCTTTATCGGTTATAATCTGTAAAAAATAAATTCCTTTAGAAAGACCTGAGAGTGCGGAGACTGAATAATTTTGAGATCCCGAATTAAACTGTTCAATCTTAGAGGTATAAACGCACTTACCATGAACACTAAAGATACGGATCTGTAAATCTGCATCACGTTTTAACTTAAAATTATTTTAAACTGATATTCATTGATATATTCATCCAGCTTCAAATAATCAACAGAGATCTTCCCTCCCCGGAAAGAGGTATCTCCATAAGATGACCAGATATTCTGATCCCAAAAACCTACAGTTACCCAAGCCGACCAGCCGTATGACATCCGGTAGCGCATCTGAATTTTAAAAGCTGACTTCTGATCTTTAGGGGCAAAGCCATTCCATGAAGGAAGACCCCTGTTGAACGGATGAGTAAAAGATTCCGGTTTAAGAATAAAGAAACCTTCTTTGGCAGCACTTATAAGTTCGATCCTGTTTTCCTGTTCATTCAGATAAACATTTTTTTTTGATTCAATCTTATTGGAAATCTGATCTCCACCCCGAACCAAATACTGCTGATCAGGATAAACCTGAGATCTTGCAGAGTAAAAGAAAAACAGAAACATGATAATTAAAGATCTTCTTCGAATCATCCTGAAAAATTGGTGTTTTATCTGTAAAAATTCATTTCATCAAGATATTTCCATACCTTTTCAGGTAGTAACGGTCTGATATTCTTTCCTTCAGGAATCGCTTTACGGATAAAAGTTGAAGAGATCTCTACAATCGGAGCTTTAACGCTGTGGATCTTTGGATGATTTTTCAATTCAGGATCACCCTTTTGATCAGAAATACGGGGATAAACATAGATATGATAGTTTTCCAGTATCACTTCATAGTTCTTCCATTTATGAAAGCTGCGTAAATTATCCTCTCCCATAATCAGGTTAAACTGATGTTCCGGATATTTCTCATCGAGATAAGCCAGTGTATTAACCGTATAATTAGGCTGTGGTAAACCCCATTCAATTTTCGAAGGTTTTAATTTAGGATAATCTTCGGTAGCCTCAAGAACCATCCTGAAACGGTGATGATCAGCCAGCAGTGATTTCTTTTCTTTAAAAGGATTGTGAGGAGTTACCACAAACCAAACCTCATCCAGATCTGAATATTCCACCAGATGATTGGCAATGATCAGATGCCCGATATGAATAGGATTAAAAGAACCGAAAAAAAGTCCAGTCTTCATAAAGAGTATACTTAATTTTTAATAAATTTTTTTACCATCAGATAAGCCTCTTTTTTTGCCCTTTCCAGATCATCATTAACCAGGATCTCATCAAAATCAGGAGAAAATTTCATTTCTCTTTTAGATTTTGCTACACGCTCCAGAATTTTTTCTTCTGTATCTGTATTTCTGTTTCGTAAACGCCTTTCCATTTCTTCCAGAGAAGGAGGCTCTACAAAAACAGCCAGCGTTCTATCAGGGTATTTGTTTTTTATCGAAAGTCCTCCCACCACATCAATATCAAAAATAGCGTGTTTTCCTTCACTCCAGATCCTTTCTACTTCCGATTTTAAAGTACCGTAAAAATTATTATGATAAACTTCTTCCCACTCCAGAAAATCATCATTCTTTATGTGATCTTTAAACTCTTCAACAGAGATAAAATGATAATCCCTGCCATGAATTTCCTCTCCTCGTTTTTCACGTGAAGTGGCCGAAATGGAAAATGCAAGATTGAGATCATTCTGCTTCAGCAGATGTTGTACAATGGTGGTTTTACCGGAACCTGAAGGAGCTGAAAAAACAATCAATTTACCCTCTTTCATCTATAGAATATTTAGCAATTGTTCTTTGATCTTTTCCAGATCATCTTTCATCTGGACCACAAGTTTTTGCATGGGAGCGTAATTGGCTTTAGAACCGATCGTATTGATCTCCCTGCCGATCTCCTGACTGATAAAAGCCAGTTTTTTTCCGTTGGAAACCTCCGACTCCAGTTCCTTTTTAAAATAATCCAAATGATTTCCTAATCGCACTTTTTCTTCTGTAATATCCAATTTTTCAAGATAATAAAGTAACTCCTGCTCAAATCTGTTCTCATCGTAATTCACTTCGATCTCACTGATCGCCTTGAGTAATTTTTCCCGTACGGCATCTAATCTTTCCTTATCAATAATCAGGATCTCATCCAGCATCAGCTGAATATTATTAACTCGCAAGATAAAATCAGCTTTTAAGGCTTCTCCTTCATCTTTTCTGAATTCCTGCAGTTTTTCTATCGCTTCCAGAATCATAGTATTTACCTGACTCCACTCCTCTTCATCAAGTTCTTCCCGTTCGGCTTTCAACACATCGGGTAAACGCATAGCTATAGCCAAAAGATCTTCAGAACCGGTGTCAAGATCTTTAAGTTGTTCCAGATAACCTGTAACAATATTTTTATTGATAACTGCTGAAGCATTTTCCCCGGTATTCTCAACATAAATGGAGAATTCTACCTTCCCCCGCATCAGATTTTTAGCGAGTATCTTTCTGATCTCAATATCTTTTTCCCGGTAAACCGAAGGGATACGGGTATTCATATCGAGATTCTTACTGTTTAAAGATTTAATTTCAACGCTTATTTTTTTGTGGGCAAGGATCTTGTTGATCTTGCCATAACCTGTCATTGACTGGATCATAGGATGTTTTTAAAATATTTACAAAGTTACATAAATCGTACAACTCAGGCTGTCTCTTCTTTAGGTTTTCGGGGAATCCCTTGTAAAAAACAGGAGTTTTTGAATATCTCTGCTAAAAATAGAACAGATCTGTTAATCATTACTCACTTTTCAATGAGATAATGTTTTAAATTAATTGCCATGAAATTAAATAAAAAAGCCCTGTAGGAGCCAATAATTTACAATGTAAAAACCAACTCCGTAGAAGCGGCCTATCTATCCCAGCGCTTGTAAATATTGGTTTGATTCAAACAGGCCGCTCCTATAGGGCTAAACCGTTTCTTCTTTAGGTTTCCGGGTAACGAGATAAACTCCAATAAAGATGAGTATTGAAGCTACTACCTTAATTTGGTTAAGTTCATCACTTCCAACAAGCAAAGCGTATGATGTTGCAAATACCGGCTGAAGATAGATAAAGATACTCAGGGTTGTAGGTTTTAATTTTCTAATAGCCAGTAAGTTAAACATATAGGTTAAAAAAGTAGTAAAAACTACGATAAAACCAATTTTTTGAATGGCAACTAAAGGTAAATTATTCCAGTCAACTTCATTCATCTCCTTGTAACTAAAAGGAATAACCATAAGGAGTCCGAATAGATAGAGCCATTTTGCAAAGGTAAGCGGGTGATATTTTTGGGAAAGATTTCTAATAAGGATGAGGTAAAGCGCATAAGAGGAAGCATTGACCAACACCAATAAATTTCCCATCATTTCATCTTCACTAATATCTACTTTTTGCCCATAGGCGATTAAAAGTATTGCGCCCAGCATCCCAATCATTATTCCTGCCAGTTTTCTTTTTGTGGCTTTTTCCTTTAAGATCAGAGTTGAAAAGGTAAGTACAAGAATAGGGGAAGTTACCATAATTACTGATGCACTGATAGGTGTTGTCATACTTAATCCCTTAAAAAAAGCAAGCATATTCAAAGCTATTCCAAAAACGCTGGCCAGGATAATCCGGGTAAAATCTCTGAATTCGATCTTTTCTCTTTTGATAAAAGCACCGGCTATCCAAAACAACAGAGTAGCACCGGCCACCCTAAGCAAAATAAAAGCATAGGGTTTAATATACTCGGGCATTACCTCTTTCGCCACAGTAAAACTGACCGCATAGATCATAGCGGCCAGGAAAGCCAGTAAAAATGCAAATCCCCGGGTATTCAAATTGTTAATTTTTAAATTTTAGATATGTAGATCTGTTGCAAGGTTTTTATCTATCCTGCTGATCTGTTCTCAACTCATGTAAAGCTTCTGCAACAGCATTATGGGTTACATTTCTCTGATTGAACATTTCGGTCAGGATCTCTTTTTCATGCACATTGGCTTCAAGCTGATTTAGAATATTCATCAGGTGCATCTTCATATGTCCTTTCTGTATCCCTGTAGTTGTCAAGGCTCTGATAGCTGCAAAATTCTGTGCAAGGCCCGCTACGGCAATAATCTGCATCAACTCTTTGGCATTGGGATTTTGCAGAATCTCAAGTGATAACCTGGCCAGAGGATGTAATTTGGTCAATCCGCCAACTGTACCAATAGCCAACGGAATTTCAATCCAGAAAGTAAAAATTCCATCTCTTACACGGGCATTGGTCAAACTTTGATATTTCCCTCTGCGGGTGGCGTAGGCATGTGCTCCGGCAGCAACAGCTCTAAAATCATTCCCGGTAGCCAGTACAACCGCATCAATCCCGTTCATGATTCCCTTGTTATGAGTTACGGCTCTGTAAGGTTCTACATTTGCAATATGAACTGCATCGATAAATTTATTGGCATAATATTCGGCATTGTCCTCATACAAATCTTCAACCGGACAACTAACCTCGGCAACAACCAGACAATCAGGAACATAATTTGACAAAATACTCATGGTGATATTGATATCATCCTTTCTGAATCTATCTGATATCGCCTCCAGACAGGAATTGATAAAATTAGCCCCCATACTATCCAGCGTCTCAAAACTGACATGAAGCTGATAATAATAAGGCAGATCTCCTGTTTTATTCTTGAGAAGAATATCTAAAATTCCCCCACCTCTGTTTCTCATATTTTTTGTGATGGGCTCGGTTGCTTTTAGCAGATCGTCTTTAACGCTGTAAAAATAATCTCTCAGATCTTTATATTCTCCCTGATACATAAAATGTATTTGTCCTATTTTTGTAGTTGAAATTACCTCAGTATTAAAACCGCCCCGGGTACTCCAGAATTTTGCCACGAGTGATGCAGCGGCCACCACAGAACTTTCTTCAATAGCCATAGGAATAGCATAAGGTTTTCCGTTGATGATAAAATTTGGGGCAACAGCATAAGGGATATAAAAATTGGAAATGGTATTTTCTATAAATTCATCATGGAGTTGTTGTAAAGCTTCGTCATTATTCAGATATTGCTTTAAAGTGGAAACACCCTGTTTTTTATTGCTAAAGAAATTATCAGCCAGCCAGTTGATCTTCTCTTCTTTACTGAATTTCGAAAATCCATTTACTGTTTTAGACATAAGATTGTTAGTTTTTTCTTTACAAATATAGTCAATGTTAAAATACGGTTTTATAAGTAGTGATTTGTTTTTTGATTATTTGTGAATGATTCTGGATTTAAATTTCTCTCTCACTGCTTAGTGCTTTAGGCTGTAGGCTGTATGCAATTTTAAATCTTGAATTTTAAATAATTCTCGATTTCCCGCAGGTTCCGCAGATTCCGCAGATTATCGCAGAAATTTTAAATGATCACGATCTGTTTTGAATGTTTTAATGCGTTAATGATAAAATGATTTTTTTTAACAAATCGCTGTAAACCTTAGGCTCTATGTAATTTTAAATTTTAAATCCATTTATCAAAAGACCCACAAAATAAAATATACTCTCTTAACATAATTATTTGAAGTATTTTCGTAAAATTGAATCATCAAATAAAACACATTTTCCATGAAAAAAATTATACTACTTTTCCTTTTTACGGGTACTGTAATGGTTGCCCAGAAAAAAGACATTACTTTAGATGATCTCTGGACCAACTATACTTTCAGGACCGAGAGGCTCGAATCATTTCACGCCATGAAAAATGGTGATTTTTATACCATTCTCAATTATGACCGTAAAGGAGTTTACCTTGATAAATACGATTATAAAACACTGCAAAAAGTAGAGAATATCTTATCGAGTACTGCACTTCCGGGGATTAAATATTTTGAATCTTATACGTTTAGCGAGGATGAAAGCAAGATCATTATTGGTAAGGATATCGCCGGAATCTACCGACATTCAGAGGTTGGACATTATTTTGTGTACGATATCGCTGCAAAGAAACTTACTCCGGTAAGTGAAGAGCTTATCCTCGAACCTACCTTTTCTCCCGATGGTAAAAAGATCGCCTATGCTTTTAAGAACAATTTATATATAAAAGATCTTCTCTCCGGGAAAACCGATCAAATTACAAACGATGGTGAATTTAATAAGATCAAAAATGGTATTACCGATTGGGTTTACGAAGAAGAATTTGGTTTTGTAAGAGCCTTTGAATGGAATAAAAGTTCAGATAAACTGGCCTTTATCCGCTTTGACGAAACCGATGTGCCCGAATATTCTATGGATATTTACGGACAATCACTTTATCCGGCCCAACAGGTTTTTAAATATCCCAAAGCCGGCGAAAATAACTCAATAGTAAGTTTACATATTTATAAATTAAACACGGGTAAAACCTTTCCGGTTGAGATGGGAGCAAAACAACAATATTATATCCCGAGAATTCAATGGACCGAGGAAGACAATATACTGGCAGTAACTACTCTGAACCGTCATCAAAACAATTTAAATCTGATCTTTGTTGATGGCAATTCCTTGCAAAGCAAGATCGTTTTAAACGAAAAGGATGCTGCCTATGTTGATGTAAAGGATGATCTGACCTTTTTAAAAGACAATAGTTTTATATGGACCAGTGAAAAGGACGGGTTCAACCATATTTACCATTATGATAAAAATGGTAAACAGCTTTATCAGGTAACTGCAGGCAACTGGGAAGTTACCTCCTTTTACGGTTATGATGAAAAAAGTAAAACGGTTTTTTATCAGTCTACTGAAGAGGGCTCCATCAACCGAAGCGTTTACGCCGTTAAGATCAACGGAAAGAACAAAAAGAAACTCAGTAACAGAATTGGTTCAAATTCAGCTGCATTCAGCCATAGCTTTAAATACTTTATCAATACTTTTTCCGATGTCAATACACCTCCTGTTTATACACTTAACGATTCAAAAACAGGAAAAGAATTGAAAAAGATTAAAGACAATGAAAAACTACTAAGCAAATTAAAGCAGTATAAAATGTCTAAACTTGAGTTCTCAACGCTAAAAACTCAAAACGGAAATTTCAATATGTGGATGATCAAACCCACTAATTTTGATCCGAATAAAGAATATCCATTATTTTTATATCAGTATTCCGGACCGGGATCACAAAGTGTAACCAATCGCTGGATCAGCACCCGCGATTTCTGGCATCTGATGATGGCTGAAAAAGGTTTTATCATTGCCTGTGTTGATGGCAGAGGAACCGGTTTTAAAGGCAGGGATTTTAAAAAAATGACCTATAAGGAACTGGGGAAATATGAAATTACCGATCAGATCGAAGCCGCCAAAGAACTGGGAAAAAGAAAATATATCGATGCCAACCGGATGGGGATCTGGGGATGGAGTTTCGGCGGCTATATGAGTTCGCTCGCCATCACAAAAGGTGCCGACACCTTTAAAGCAGCCATTGCAGTAGCTCCGGTAACTTCGTGGCGTTTTTACGATTCGGTCTATACCGAACGATATATGCAAACTCCGCAGGAAAATGCAAGTGGTTATGATAACAATTCACCCCTTAATTTTGCTCAACTACTCAAGGGTAAATATTTATTGATACACGGATCAGGTGATGATAATGTACATTTCCAGAACTCAGCCAGAATGATAGATGCATTAGTGGAAGCAGATAAACAATTTGATTTTATGATGTATCCTGACAGAACCCATGGAATATACAGAGGAAAGAATACCCGCTTACACCTTTATCAAAAAATGACTATATTTATAGAAAATTCACTGAGTTCTTCCGGTAAACAAGGATTATAATTGAAAAATATTTTTACCTTAGTCAAACTTTTTAAAATCAACTTATAATGAAAGAATTAGAATATAGAAAATCCCACCCTAAGGGGCTCTATACACTTTTTGCAACCGAAATGTGGGAACGGTTCAGTTATTATGGAATGCGCTCATTACTAGTATTATACTTAACAGCTGAACTGGTAAATGGCGGTTTTGGATTAGGCAGGGAAGCTGCTCTTGAAATTTATGCCATCTTTACAGGATTGGTTTACCTAACCCCGATTTTAGGAGGTTGGGTTTCCGATAATCTGCTCGGGCAAAGAAAAACCGTTTATGTTGGTGGTCTCGTGATGGCTATTGGTCAGTTTTTACTGGCATCAGGTGCTTTTATGAGCGATTCTTTAGATCCGGCAACAAGAGCATTTCTTTCTAACTTTGGATTAGGAGTATTAATTATCGGTAATGGTTTCTTTAAACCCAATATTTCCACTATTGTAGGTGATTTCTATAATGATAATGACCCGATGAAAGATTCGGCTTTTAATATATTTTATTTAGGAATTAATTTAGGAGCTATTTTAGGTACATTCATCGCAGGTGGTTTAGGTGAAAATGTTGACTGGGGCTGGGGTTTCCTGACCGCCGGTATTGGTATGGTTTTAAGTGTGATCTGGCTTAATGCACGTGAAACCACCTTAGAACATAATGGTTTGCCGCCTAAAGCTCCAAAGGATGCATTTAGAATTTCTGCAAAAGACTGGCGGGACATTATAATTTGGGTGATCGGTTTGGTGATTGGTACATTTTTATTAATGTTTATTTGGAAAAGCTTACCCGATTCTGTTACCGGTATTGTATCATTAGTCGGTTTTATCGCCATTTTCGGAGGTCTGTTTTATGTGATCTTTAAAGGCACCAACGGTTCCAGCGAATGGAGCAGAATGGGAGTAATCATTGTTCTGGCTATTTTTAACATTGTTTTCTGGGCTGGTTTTGAACAGGCAGGTGGTACCTTTAGTTTATTTGCCAAAGACAATACCAACAGAATGATCGGTGACTGGGAAATGCCGGCCTCATGGTTTCAAAATGTAAATTCACTGGCCATATTAATTGGCGCTCCTATATTTTCATGGTTATGGTTATGGCTGGATAAAAAGAAATGGAATCCGCGTACGCCAATAAAATTTGCATTAGGCCTGGTATTTGGAGGAATTGCTTTTTGGGTGATGACTCAGGCCAGCCATGCTGCTGAAGGTGGCCATCTGGTTTCTCCTTTTTGGTTGGTTTCGGTTTATGTATTATTAACTATTGGAGAATTGATGCTTTCCCCTATTGGCCTTTCAATGATTACAAAATTAGCTCCGGCTAAGCTGGTATCCGTAGTAATGGGACTTTGGATGGCAAGTTTTGCAGCCGGTAATTATCTGGCCGGAATGCTTGAAAGTATTTTACATAAGTATGATTTTCCTTTATATCCTTTCTTGATGATGGTAATGGCAGGATCAGCAGTTTTATTGTTTTTACTGTCGCCTCTTTTGAACAAAGCTATGAAAGGAATTCACTAAAATCATGTACAAACAGAATAAATAATTAACCTAACCCTGCCACCATGTCACGGCAGGGTTTTTACTTAAAAAAACATATGAGTAAAGAAAAAGAAGATTTAGGATTTATCGGCTTGCTAAAATCATTTCCCAGGTCATTTTGGATTGCAAGCGCCATGGAACTTTTCGAACGCTGGGCGTGGTATGGGCTTTTTGCTGTACTGGCCTTATATTTAACCGGATCTACCGATGAAGGCGCTCTGGGATTTACCCATGTGGAACGTGGTGAGATTATGTCGTATGTTACCGGAATTTTATACTTTTTACCGATCATTACCGGTGCAATTTCCGATAAGATCGGGTATAAACCATCATTGATTATTGCCTATATTTTACTGGGGGTAGGCTATTACTTTATGGGAGAAGTCTCTTCGTATTTTGCCGTATTTACCATGTTTTTGATCGTTGCCGTAGGGGCCGCCATGTTTAAACCCGTAGCCTCGGCTATTGTTACCAAATCTACCGATGATCGGAACTCTTCTTTTGGTTTCGGGGTTTTCTATATGATGGTAAATATCGGTGGCTTTTTTGGTCCTCTTTTTTCCGGAAAACTGAGAGATGAATATGGCTGGAAGATTGTTTTTATCATGGCAACCAGTGCTATTTTGGTAAACTTGATCCTGGTTCTGTTCTTTTTTAAAGAGCCTGGCAGACAAAAATCAGAAGATTCTTTTGGATCCAGTATCATAAAATCCTTAATAAATATCTGGGATGCCTTGTCGGATATGAAACTAACCCTGCTTTTATTGATCATGGTGGGATTCTGGCTGATGTTCAATCAGTTATTTTATACACTTCCGGTTTTTATTGAAGAATGGGTAGATACCAAAGTACTCTATAACTTTTTACATCCAATTTTACCCGGTTTGGCTGATTTCTATAAAAATAAAGAAGGCGGTATAAACCCGGAACAGATTGTAAATATGGATGCCTTCTTTATTGTGGTATTACAAATGATTATCTCTACCATCATCCTGAAATGGAAGCCCATTAGCGCTATGATGAGCGGTATCTTAATTGCGATCATCGGTATTGCCCTTTCGTTCTATACCAACAATGTTTTTTACACACTTCTGGGTATTTTGATCTTTGCCATCGGTGAAATGACCTCTAATCCTAAATTTTCCGATTATATCGCCAAGATATCTCCAAAAGGGAAAGAAGCACTCTATATGGGTACTTACTTTTTACCCATTTCTGTTGCTAATTTTCTTACCAAATGGATAACGGGTGACCTTTATGAAAAATATTCTGATAAAGTAGCGATCATCCGAAGAGAATTAAGCGCTCAAAATATTCAGTTGCCTGAAATAACTGCTGATTATACCAAAAATAATTTCTATGCTGATGCAGCTAATAAATTACAAATGTCTCAGGATGAAATGACCTCATTTATGTGGGATCATTATCACCCCGGGAATATTTGGTACGTAATTGCAGGAATCGGTTTACTTACCATCGTAGGTCTGCTAATTTACAACTCAGTGATTGCCAGGAAATTGAAAAAAGAAAAAGACGCTTAAAAATACAGTACTTTTATTTTAACTTAAAACGTCTCTTTTTCGGGAGACGTTTTTTGTATCTTTCCGGTTTTTAAAGCAATCCCGATCTATGCAATCTTCCTCCGGTAAATTATTACTGAAAAAAGAAATATTTGGACATCCATTAGGTTTATTTGTACTTTTCTTAACCGAAATGTGGGAACGATTTTCCTTTTATGGAATGCGGGCCATACTGACCTTATATTTGGTATCTAAAACAACAGATGCAAATAGTGGCCTTGGCTGGAGTAGCTCAGAAGCGCTAAATTTATATGGTTGGTATACTATGTTTGTGTACCTGATGTCTATTCCAGGTGGTTATATCGCTGATAAATTCTTAGGTCAAAAGAAATCTGTTTTAATTGGTGGAATCCTATTGGTGTTTGGACATGCTATTCTGGCCTATGAGGAAATGTGGACCTTTTATTCCGGACTTGTACTAATTGTTCTTGGCGTTGGGATGCTTAAACCGAATATTTCCACTATGGTGGGCGGACTCTATCGAAAAGGAGATATCCGGAGAGATCAAGGTTTTACTATTTTTTATATCGGTATCAATGTAGGGGCATTTCTAGCCGGTATAATTGTAGGCTATGTAGGGGAAAAGATAGGCTGGCATTACGGATTTGCTTTGGCAGGGATAGGAATGGCTTTTGGTTTATTGGTTTATTATTTCGGACAGCCCTATTTAAAAGAAGTAGGAAACTTTATTGGGGATGCAAAAACAGAAAAAGAAAAAGAATTATTAAAAAAGCCCCTTACGAAAATAGAAAAAGACCGGATGATTGTTCTTTTTATCTCATTCTTATTGGTCATTATTTTTTGGGGAGCCTATGAACAAGCCGGTGGTTTACTCAATCTTTATGCATTGGAAAAGACCAATCGTCATTTTTTAGGTATGGTCGTACCCGCTTCCTGGTTTCAGTCGCTGGCTGCCTTTTTTATTATTGTTATCGGTACTTCAGTAGCGAAATTCTGGGCCAACCGGAAATTAAAAGGCAAAAAGGCTTCCTCGATCTTTAAGATGTTAACAGGATTAATCGTAATGGGTACAGGCTTTTTATTTATGTCGGCTGCCTCTTTACAATTTGAAAAAGAGGGTTCCTCTGCCATGTATTGGCTGGTACTGGCCTATCTTTTCCATACTTTAGGCGAATTGAGCGTTTCACCCGTAGCGCTTTCCTTTATCACTAAACTTGCTCCGGTAAAATATGCTTCTATCATGATGGGTGTTTATTTTGCCATGACCGGGCTCGGAAATAAACTGGCAGGACTCTTGGGAGAATCGGCTTCTCATTACGGAGAATTCACTATTTTTACCGGAATTGCTGTTTTTTGTATTTTCTTTGGATTACTTGTTATGCTTTTTATGAAAAAACTTAAAAAACTTACGCATGGAGCCGAAGATGATGAACACTTAATCAGCGTAGAAAATTGAAATATTAATATTATAAAAATATAAA
>JANTGS010000057.1 GCA_024762795.1 Flavobacteriaceae bacterium
ACTCTAAAAAAAATAATTCCATATTTTCTATATGTGATTACAAATAACTCTTGAAAAAGAATGAAGTTTATTGGAATATCCAATTTTAATTCGTTTTAATGTTTACTTGCGGATTTGTGGATTAATGTGAAATATTCTTAAAAGTTAACACAAAAAAATGAACTTTTTTACAAAATTGTGTGTAACGGTAATTTTAAAGTTTGATGGTTGATCCGTTTTTCTTAAAAAAGAAAGGCCTACATTTTACTGTAAGCCTTTTTATTTCTGTGGGCCCAGAAGGGCTCGAACCTTCGACCCCCTGATTATGAGTCAGGTGCTCTAACCAACTGAGCTATGGGCCCAAAACGGGAGTGCAATATTACTATTTTTTTATAATTTGCACAATATTTATCTTTGATTTATTATTTTTGAAACAGTTATATTAATATAAAAACAGAATTATGCTAAACAGATTTTTATTTACACTCGCTATATTTATCTTTATTTCTGCTAACGCACAAAAGAAACAAATTCCTAATAATCCAGATTATCAATTCCAATCTGATAAGCAAAACATACAAAATCAGACGCAAACACAATCGCAGACCTCAACAATCAAAAACTATCAAAGTACCTATCAACCTGCATGGAGTTTTGGTGGAAATGTTGGTTTTTCTTTTTGGAATGGCGGAACGGATATTTTAATTGCTCCAAAAGCCTATTATCATGTTTCACCTCAATTTTTAGCTGGTGTAGGTTTAACCTATAATTATTCTGATTTTGATGGAGTATTTACCAATTACAAATACAATTCGTTTGGTGGAAGTATCTTAGGATTGTATAGGCCTATTCCATTTATTCAGATTTCAGCAGAATTTCAAGAACTATACACCAATAGAGACTATAATCATATTAGTGATTCTTATTGGAATCCTTCGTTATACCTTGGAGGCTCTTTTGTCTCCGGTCATTTTGCTTTTGGATTTCAATATGATGTTTTATACGATTCTGCTAAGAGTCCATACAGTTCTGCATGGACACCTATTATAAGTTTCTACTTCTAAACCAAACCTTTTGCCACTCTTTTCTCAGGATCAGTTCATTTATCCTGTTAACCGTAGTTTCAAGACTGGTTTCATTGATTTTTACTATCTCCTTTTCGGAGACGTCAATTCTGTATAAGAAATTTGCAAAGGATGTGTAGTCTTTTTGAATAAGCTCTGAAAGAAATTTATGCAAGAATTCGATCAGGATCTCAACAGTACTGTACTTATTAAGGTTAAATTCAAGCCCCGACATCTGAGCATCCTTCCTGATCTGAAGAATAAGATTCTTAAGTAAAACCTTATTTTCTTCTTTCTGAAGTTCTTTTATAGTAAATTTCTTTGGTAACATTACAGATCTCTGTGCATCAATTCATCACTAAACTGCTTGAGTATATTCTTATTTTCAACAGATATTAACAGTTTGTCAATCTCTTCAAAAGCCTTTTGTGTATATTCTTTTATCTCTTCTTTGATGATTTCGTCAACTTTATATTTAGTGAAATAACCGGTTACCTCACTTATTTTATTTTTATTAAATTTTTTATCAGATAACAATTCGGATAATGCCCTTATATCTTCATCAGAAGCTAACTCTAATGTTTTTATTACCAAAAAGGTCTTTTTATTTTCAGAAATATCTCCCCCTATCTTCTTTCCAAAATCCTTAGACCCAAATGTATCCAGGTAATCATCCTGAAGCTGAAAGGCCATCCCCAGATTATAACCAAAATCGTAAATTCCATTGGCTTCTTTTTCTCCGGCTTTTGCAATAATAGCACCCATTTTTAAGGCAGCACCAATCAAAACTGCAGTTTTATAACCAATCATCTTTTTGTATTCTTCCAGCAAAACCTTATTTCTGGTCTCGAAATCCATGTCATATTGCTGACCCTCGCAGACTTCAAGAGCCGTTTTATTAAATAAAGCTATGATCTTTTTAAAAACATCTCCTTCATAATTCTCAAAAAACTGGTAAGCCAAAATCATCAAAGCATCACCAGAAAGTATTCCGGTATTGACATCCCACTTGTGATGAATTGTTGCTTTTCCTCTCCTTATCAATGCTTCATCCATTATATCATCATGCATCAGTGTAAAATTATGAAACATCTCAATAGCCAGTGCAGCATCAAGGGCCTGCTTATAATCACCACTAAAAATATCACAACTTAACAAAGTGAGAACAGGACGTAAGCGCTTTCCACCAAGTTTTAGAATGTATTGAATAGGCTGATATAAATTTTGAGGTTCTTTAAAATTTTCCTGTGCTAAAGCCTGATTATCCATATAATCTAAAAAGACTTCTTTGTAATGATCTATACTCAATTCTCTTGTTTTTTTGGTAAAAATAATCTTTTCATAATTAAATCGATAAAGATATTTAAAATACTATGGAAACTTTTTTAGTTTTATTAGTTTCCTTTTTAGTATCTTTGCACCCTGTGAAAAATAAAATTTTAAATAAGGCCATCGATTTATTCTTAACATTGGGCACAAAAAGTGTAACAATGGATGATATTGCCAAGGAATTGAGTATTTCAAAAAAAACCATCTATTCTTTTTTTTCAACTAAAGAAAAACTGGTTAAGGAAGCTACTTTTGAGATTTTTGACCGAATAAATTTGTTGATCAGTGATATCTGTAAAAAGAATTTAAACTCTGTAGAGGAATTATTTCGGGTGAAAGATCTTGTATTAAGACAGCTGAAAAATGAAAAGTCATCACCACAGTATCAACTTCAGAAATATTATCCAAATATTTTTGAAGAATTGAAACAGAAGAAATTCAAATCTGTTGAAGATTGTATCGAGAAAAATCTTAAAAAAGGAATCATTCAGGGTATTTACAGAAGTGAAATCGATATTCGCCTAATCAACCGACTTTATTTTATAGGTATAATAGGTATTAAAAATGAAGAGATATTTACCCGTAACGAGTTTTCGAATATTTATTTGATGGATAGTTTTTTAGAATACCATCTTAGAGCAATAGTTACAGAAAAAGGCTTAAAGATTTTAGAAAATATTATTAAGAAATGAAATCCGGATTAAAAGTTTCATTATTCAAATAATGAAATATTTATTCTAACCATCAAAGATCATATATGACCTTTAAAAATAGTAAGAACAAATGAAAAGAATAGGACTGTTGATAGTAATAATTATCTCTTTTTCCTCTGTTAAAGCTCAGGAAAAACAATATGCTTTCACCTTAGATGAAGCTGTTAATTATGCATTGACAAATAATTATTCGGTAAGAACCGCAAAACTTGATATTGATGCTGCAGAGAAAAAGAAATGGGAAACCACAACTATGGGACTACCTCAGATCAATGCCAATGTAGATTACCAATCGTGGATCAAACAGGGTATTACATTAATTCCTGCCGAATTCTTTGGTGGAGAACAAGGAGAATTTATTGAAGTTGCTTTCGGAACCAAACAGAATCTTAATGCTACCGTTACCCTGACTCAGCTGATCTTTGACGGATCATATCTCATTGGACTCCAATCAGCGAAAACTTATCTGAAAATATCAGAATTAGCCAAAGAAAAGACCGACTTAAAAATACGAGAAGCTGTGATCAATGCCTATGGAAACGTTCTGGTTGCTGAGGAATCTATAAAAATACTCGAAAGAAATAAAGCAGTTCTTCAAAAGAATCTGGACGAAACCAAAGCCATACTTGAAAATGGCCTGGCTGAAGAACAGGATCTGCAACAGCAACAAATCACTTTATCCTCTATTGACATACAACTCAACAAAGCTCAAAGGTTGGAGGTTATTTCAAAAAAAATGTTCAATCTCACCTTAGGGATTTCAATTGATACACCTGTTACACTTACAGATAAACTCGAAGATCTTGCATTGTCTGCCTCTGATATGAATCTGATCAACTCAAATTTTGATCTCAATAATCATATCGATTACCGAATTGCTGATAATACTGTTGTTTCCAATGAATTACTTGTGAAGTTTGAAAAAAGCAAAGCACTCCCTTCTTTAGGTGCTTTTGTTAATTATTCAAGATACGCTAACAATGATAACAATATCTTCTTTAAAAATAACGGAACCTGGTTTGATTCATCTCTTTTTGGATTGAGCTTAAAAATACCCATTTTTAGCAGTTTGCAAAGAAGCTCACGAACTCAACAGGCAAAGATCAGCTTGGATCAGGCAGAGATCGCATTAGATGAAACTTCACAAAAACTAAAACTCCAGGTAGATACTGCTAAAAATAAATATCAGTTTGCCCTTGATCAGTATAAAATTTCAAAAGAAAACCTTGTCCTTGCCGAAAGTATTGCCAATAAAGAACAAATAAAATTCTTTGAAGGTCTCAGTTCCAGTTTTAATCTGACCAATGCACAAAATCAATTGTACAGAAAACAACAGGAATATATACAATCTATCTTAGAGATCATCCAAACAAAAGTTGAACTTGAAAATGCACTTAACCTTTATTAAAATGAAAAAAATAATCCTCTATATTCTATTTATCGCAACAGTTGTTTCTTGTAATAAGAAACAAGAACTTTCATCGCTTAATGATCTGAAAAATAAAAAAGCCTCTATTGAAAAACAAATGGACAGTTTAAACAAGATTTTAAAAGATCTCGATCAGAAAATTTCAAAACTCGATACCGATTCAAGACAACTGATTGTAACTACAATAACTCCAAAAAAGGAAAATTTTAAACATTTTATCGAATTACAAGGCGTTGTAAAGGCCGATAAAAACATTGAAATAAGGCCCGAACTTGGAGGAACAATAACAAATATCTACGTAAAAGAGGGACAAAGGGTAAAAAGCGGACAGGTTCTAATGCAATTGGATGATTCGAGTATTCAGGATAATATAGCTAAGATTAATACACAACTAAATCTGGCAAAGACTACTTTTGAGAGACAAAAAAGATTATGGGCTCAAAAGATCGGTTCCGAGATGCAGTTTCTTCAGGCTAAAACACAATATGAAAGCCTTGAAAAAAACAAATCTGCTTTATTAACTCAGGCCGGTAAGATGAAAATCAAGGCTCCTTTTTCAGGAATCATTGATGATATATTTCCTAAAAAAGGAGAACTTGCCAGCCCTCAGTTACCGGTAGCCCGACTTGTAAATTTAGATCAGGTTTATGTTGAAGCCGATGTTACCGAAACCTATTTACCCTTTATAAAAACCGGAAATGAAGTAATTGTAAAATTCTCTTCTATCAATAAAGAGGTTAAATCAAAGATTTCTCAGGTAGGCAATGTGATCAACCCGAATAACAGAAGTTTTAAGACCAAGATTCAGGTTAACAATAAAGATCGCCTGATCAAGCCTAATCTGCTTGCTGACATACAAATTGTTGATTTTCAGAAGGAAGGAATTATTATCCCATCAAATCTGATACAGAAAGATAAAGAGGGGAACAGCTTTGTTTTTGTGGTAAAAAATGAAGATGGAGTGAACAAAGCGCATAAGAATATTATTAAAATTGCTAATGAATACAATCATCAATCACTTATTGCTGAAGGATTAAATAAAGATGATCTTCTAATAAATAAAGGATCTCTTATTGTAAAGAACGGAGATCTTATAGAAATTACCAAATAATCCTATTAACTACTGAAGAAAATCAATATGGATAATAATACCTTGAAAGAATTTAAACTATCAACCTGGGCGATCAAAAATAAAGTTACCGTTTTTGTAATTACCTTTATGATTGTTTTTGCCGGAATCTTTTCTTATCAAAGCATGCCGAGAGAAGCCTTTCCGGAGATCATCATTCCTCAGATCTTTATTTCAACAGCCTATCCCGGAAACTCGGCAGTAGATATTGAAAAACTCATTACTAAACCCCTTGAAAAAGAAATCAACGGTATTTCCGGGGTTGATGAGATCATTTCTACCTCTTCGGAAGGGTTCTCTATGATCCAGGTGAAATTCGATTTCGATATTACCCCTACCGAAGCTTTAAGAAAGGTAAAAGATAAAGTAGATGCGGCGCTTTCCGATAAGGATTTCCCTAAAGATCTGCCTGCAGAACCTACTGTACAGGAACTGAATTTTGCCGAATTAAAACCCATCATGAATATCAATCTTTCCGGTGATTTTTCAATGGACAAACTCAAAAAATTTGGTGAATATCTGGAAGATGAAATAGAAAAAGTACCCGAGATCTCTAAAGTTGATATTCGTGGTATTCAGGATAAAGAAGTTGAGATCAGTATCGATCTATATAAAATGGAGATTTCTAAAATTAGTTTTAGAGATATTGAACAGGCCATACAAAATGAGAATGTTACGGTCTCAGGTGGCGATCTTCTCGAAAGCGGAATCAGAAGAAACGTAAGGGTGATCGGCGAATTCAAATCGATCAAAGAAGTTGAAGATATTATTGTAAAACGCGATAAAGGAAATATTGTTTATCTTAGAGATATTGCCGATATAAAGTTTAAAGAGCAGGAAAAGACCAGTTATGCCCGAGAATTTTCAAAATCGGTTCTGATGCTTGATGTAACAAAAAGAGGAGGTGAGAATTTGATCAATGCATCCGAACAAATTGATGAAATTATTAAGGATGCAAAAGAAAATGTATTCCCTTCCAATTTAAATATCACCAAAACCAATGATATGACCAGCAAGACCAAAACAATGGTCTCCGATCTGGAAAACAGCATCATATTAGGAGTGATCTTAGTAGTTTTGGTCTTATTATTCTTTTTAGGAATCAGAAATGCATTATTCGTGGGTATTGCTATTCCGTTGTCCATGTTTATTTCCTTTATCATTCTAAATATGATGGGCGTTACCCTGAATATGATGGTTTTGTTCTCTCTGGTATTGGCCCTGGGAATGTTGGTTGACAATGGTATTGTTGTAGTAGAAAATATTTACAGATTACTCGATGAAGGTTATTCCAGGTTTGATGCTGCACGCTATGGTGTTGGCGAAGTGGCTATACCGATCATAGCATCCACAGCTACTACACTGGCAGCTTTTGTCCCTCTGGCCTTTTGGAGTGGTATCATGGGAGAATTTATGCGCTTTTTGCCAATAACTTTAATTATTGTTCTCGGATCTTCTCTTTTTGTGGCACTTGTTATCAATCCGGTTCTTACTTCGGTTTATATGAAGATTAAAGAAGATGATGTTGATTTTAAAAGGATTTTAAAAATCAGTATCATTACTATAATCATTGGAGGACTCATTATTGCAGGCGGATTGGGATTTGATTTAAAAGTGTTAAATGCTATCGGACTTCTTCTGATAATTGCAGGATTCCTGAGAATAATAAATACCCGCTTTTTTACACCGGGTACCAGATGGTTTCAGAACAGATTTCTTCCTTACCTTGAAAGATCGTATGAAAATGCTTTGAGATTTTCCCTAAAAAGGAAAAATGTTTACAAGATCTTTTTTGGAACCTTCGGATTATTGTTCCTCGCCATATTTCTTTTTGGAATTTTCCCTCCAAAAGTACTCTTCTTCCCGGAAACACCGCCAAAACAAGTGTATGTTTATATAGAATATCCTATAGGTACAGATATTGAAGTGACCAATGAATTGTCAAAAGATATAGAGAAAAAAATTGAGAAATACATCAAAAAATACGAAGATAACGGTGAAAACTTTCTCGTTACTTCCGTAATTGGTCAGGTGGGAGAAGGTACAAGCGATCCTAATCAGGGCCCTCAGGGAGGAACTTCACCAAATAAAGCCAGGATCACAGTTGACTTTGTAAAGTTTATGGAGAGGAGAGGTGTTGATACTCACGATGTGCTCTCTGACATCAGAAACATCATTGGAGGCTATCCCGGCGTTAAAATAACGGTTGACCGACCTCAGGAGAAACCTCCAACAGGAGCACCAATCAATATCGAAGTCAGCGGTGATAATTATGAAGAACTCATTGCTACCACAGAATATATCAAAAATCTTATCGATAACTCCAATATTCAGGGAATTGAAGAGTTAAAACTGGATATTGATGAAAATAAGCCTGAACTTCCTGTAATTGTTGACAGACAAAAAGCGAGACGACTCGGAATTTCAACCGGTCAGATCGGAGTGGCCATCAGAACAGCTCTTTACGGAAAAGAAGTTTCAACCTATAAAGAAGGTGATGATGATTATCCGATCAATGTGAGACTGATGAATAAATACCGTTACAACAAAGAGGCTTTGATCAACCAAAAGATCACTTTCAGAAATCAAAATACCGGGAAAATTGTTCAGATTCCGATCAGTGCCGTTGCTAAGATGGAAAATTCTAATACTTTTAGTGCCGTAAAAAGAAAAGACCTGGACAGAGTAATTACTTTGTATTCCAATGTTCTTGAAAATTATAATCCTACCGAGATCAACAATCAGATCAAAGAATATTTAAAAAACTATGACCTGCCTAAAGATGTATCTATTTCATTTACCGGAGAACAGGAAGAACAAGCCAAACAAATGGAATTTTTAAGTACAGCTCTACTCATTGCAGTATTTTTGATCTTTTTAATTCTTGTAACCCAATTCAATTCAACCACAACACCTATTATTATTTCAATTTCGGTATTGTTAAGTTTAATTGGCGTACTCTTTGGCCTTATCATTTTCCATATGGAATTTGTGGTAATGATGACTATGATAGGGATTATTTCTCTTGCCGGAATTGTGGTAAACAATGCCATTGTACTTTTAGATTATACCAATTTGGTTTTAGAAAGGAAAGCAAAAAAAGCAGGTATTGCTTTAGATGAAGTCGACCAGAACATGGTATTGGAAAGCATAGTGGAAGGTGGAAAAACCCGATTAAGGCCTGTATTGCTTACCGCAATTACCACCATACTCGGTTTACTTCCGCTGGCTCTTGGGATCAATTTTAATTTTATGACCTTATTTACCAATTTCAATCCGCATTTTTATATAGGAGGAGAAAATGTAGCCTTTTGGGGGCCAATGTCCTGGACCATTATTTTCGGACTTACGTTTGCAACATTCTTAACACTTATTGTTGTACCGATTATGTATTTTATCCAATACAGAATCAAGGCAAGGGTAATAAAAAGAAAATCGGGAAAAGCCCAGACAGCTTAATTCAGTATCTGCCTATAGTATCTCGGGCCTAAACAAGAATGTTTGGGAACAAAGCATGAGAAAAATTAGAACCAAAAACCTAAATTAAAATACCACATTTTATTATTGGTTTCCGGTGACCAGGAATAATGCAATTCAATAGGGCCTATTATAGTTTCTATATTGTAACCTATTGCATAACCGGTTCTGGTATCTGCAAAGATATTACCTCCGTTCCACAGGTCATCATCAAGTCTTGAAAAATTTCCTAAAAAAGAAACATAGTTCTTTTTAAAGATCTCATAACGTATCTCCAATGCTGTTTTAACAAAACTAACATCATTTAAATCTGCTACATTGTATCCGTAAAAGGGTACAAAAGTATTGATGAAATTTTCATTATTACCTCCCAGATGGTAATCGTGAATAAAATTATTGTTATTACCAATAGTAACTCCCGCATCAGAAGTAAGATGAAAGGTTAGTTTATTAACGGGTGTTATGGCAAATCCGATATTTCCATAAAGCTGTGAAAAGGCCTTAAAATTGTCAGAAAAATCTGAAGAAAAAAGATACATCTTATAATTAGCTTCAAAATAAAAACCTTTTTTGGGGAAAAGCCCTGAATCATACGAATCGAATATGGCTTTAGCAAAACTATCGTAATAGTTATTTTGATCGATATAGAGTTTTCTTTCCTTATCGTTGATAATTTCTTTAATATATGATTTTAAAAACTTATGTTCAACACCTAATCGTAAGGCCATTTTATTTTTAAAGCTTGTCTGAAAAAAGAATTGTGTTGAAAAATCATTATAGGTTACCGGAATCTTTAAACCGTAGGTATCAGTTCCATCTTTATAATGCTCATCAAACGATGAATAAACTTCCATTCCAAATGAATTGTATCTGGAATTAATTCCGAAACTCCAGTTAAATCCGTTATCAAGAATATAATCGATATTATACCTGAATTTGTCTCCTATGATAAAGTCGGTGGATAAAAAATCATTTTTAAAAAGCAGGTGTTTACTGGTAAAGTTGACCAAAACACCCGTTTTATAAAGATCATCATAATGAATTCCAAGCTTAATAAAAGAGTGGGCATCTTCTTCCACAATATTAAACTCTATTCTTATTCCCCCTTTAACAGGAATCATTCTGTACTGTACACTTTTAAAATTCTGTGTGGCGGATAAAGCGTTAATGCCTTCTGTAAATGTTTTTGTATTGATAGTACTTCCTACATCAAAGCCAAGTTTTTTTAACAAATACTTTTCAGTATAATGAATATTCCCTGTAAAATCTATAGCTCTAACTATAAAATCTGAATCTATCTGATTTACAGCTACCCCGGGATAAGTAGGTTTTTTCTTTTGTTTTGATGCTATTTTAAGTAAGCTTTCAAATTTATCGTCAGCTGCTTTAACCCCTTTTTCAACTATTTCAGATTTACTAAGAAAAGAAAAATCATCAAATTCGGAAATATCAGGTTTGATATAAACATCTGTTAATTTTATCTTTTCATCCAGATTTTTATACATCTGAAATCCAACAATCTGTTTTAAAAGCATCGGAAGTGAATTAATTTCATCGATCATATGAAGTTCTCCCTGTGTATCTACACCAATCACATAGTCTACACCTTTTTCAAGCATTTTATCTACGGGGTAATTATCAGTAATCCCTCCATCAACCAGGGTTTTCCCATCTATTTCAATAGGAGTAAGCAAGCCGGGAAAAGTCCCGCTCGCCCTGATAGCCTGAGGCAGAAATCCATGATCGAGAACCACCTCTTCTCCGTTTTCAAGATTGGTAGCAATACAAAAGAAAGGTATGGGCAGATTTTCAAAGTTAGTAACCTTATGAACATGTTTGGTAAGTTCAGAAAAAAGATTGAATACATTTTGCCCATCAGTAACCGCAGAAGGCAAACCCAGTCTTTTCTTTTTTATAGGTAAACTGACTGCATATTTACCTAAATTTTCCTTTTGATAAAAAGAGGCAGATTTTCTGGGGACATTATCCTGAAAAAGCTCTATAAAATCGTTTGTCTGTAAAATAGAATCCAGCTGATCAGCATTATATCCTGAAGCATAAAGCCCTCCAACAATGGCTCCCATACTGGTACCTGCAATATAATCAATCCTTATCCCTGCTTTTTCCAATACTTTTAAGACCCCTACATGGGCAAATCCTTTAGCCCCGCCTCCACTCAGAACCAAACCTACTTTTACATCTTTTTCATCATCTTTTTGAGACTTTTGAGCGTGATTAACAACACTTAGCATTAAAAAAACAAGCAAAAAAATCCTCTTTAATAAATTCATACTCAAAATTACCTTATTTATCCCTTTTCAGGACTAATCCTTCTTATTAAAATAATTTATTATCCGCTGAGACTTATCCGCTCCAATTACAGCTGTAAGACCCTCTAAATCTACCTCTTTGATTCTCTTTACCGATTTAAATTTACTCAACAATTTTGAAATGGTATGCTCTCCAATTCCGTTTATATTTGAAAGCTCGGTTTGCAGGGCACTTTTACTCCGTTTATTCCTGTGATGTGTTATACCAAATCGGTGTGCTTCATTCCGTAATTGCTGAATGATCTTCAAGGTTTCCGATTTTTTATCCAGATACAAAGGTACCGGGTCTCCCGGATAATAGATCTCTTCCAGTCTTTTAGCTATACCTACAATAGCAATCTTCCTGCGAACTCCAAGCCGGTCAAGACTTTTTAAAGCCGAATTCAACTGACCTTTTCCCCCATCAATTACGATAAGCTGCGGCAGATCCTGTCCTTCTTCGATCAAACGTTTGTACCTTCTGTGAACCACTTCTTCCATCGATGCAAAATCATCGGCACCCACCACAGTTTTTATATTAAAATGCCGGTAATCCCTTTTGCTTGGTTTTCCATTTTTAAAAACTACACAGGCAGCTACAGGATTTGTCCCCTGGATATTCGAATTGTCAAAACACTCAATATGCCGGGGTTCTTCCTGCAATCGAAGATCCTTTTGCATCTGTTTCATAATTCTGTTAACATGCCTTTCAGGATCAACGATCTGAATTTGTTTTAATTGTTCCAGACGGTAATATTTTGCATTTCTTAACGATAAATCTACAATACGTTTTTTATCCCCCACTTTGGGTACAGTTACCTTAATATTTTCACCAATATCCACGTGAAAAGGAACATAGATCTCTTTAACCACCGAATTAAATCGTTGCGTCAGTTCAACAATGGAAAGTTCGAGAATATCTTTGTCGCTTTCATTGAGTTTCTTTTTGATCTCGGCTGTGTGCGATTGTATAATGGCTCCGTTAGAGATCTTAAGAAAATTAACATAAGCGTATGTTTCATCAGAAACAATTGAAAATACATCAACATTGGTTATGGAAGGATTCACCACAGTAGATTTGGCCTGATAATTTGCCAGAAGTTCTATCTTTTCCTTGATCTTTTGTGCTTCTTCAAATTCGGCTTTTGCCGAAAAATTGTACATCAGTTCTTCAAAACGGTGAAAAGAAGTTTTAAAATTACCCTTGATGATATTTCTGATCTCGGCAATGTCTTTTAAATAATCTTCTTCACTTTGCAATCCCTCACAAGCTCCTTTACAGTTCTTAATATGGTATTCAAGACAAACCTTATATTTCTTACTTTCTATATTTTGAGGGGTCAGTTTATAATCACAAACCCGTAAAGAATAAAGTTCGAGTATCATCGATAACAAAGCCCTCGCTGTTCTTACAGAGGTGTATGGCCCGTAATATTCGGATCCATCCTTAATCATATTCCGGGTTAAAAAAACTCTTGGAAAAGCCTCTTTTTTAATACAGATCCACGGGTAGGTTTTATCATCTTTTAGCATGATATTATAGCGTGGCTGGTATTTTTTTATCAGATTATTTTCTAAGAGTAGTGCATCAGTTTCGGTACTGACCACTATATGGCGTATCTCTGAAATTTTTTTAACCAGGACACGTGTTTTTCCATATTCATGGTTCTTGCTAAAATAACTACCAACTCTTTTTTTAAGATTTTTGGCTTTACCGATATAAATGATCTTTCCCTCTTTATCAAAGAATTGATAGACACCGGGAGATTCAGGCAGGGTTTTTATTACAACATCTAATTTCAAAATTTTGACTTTTGCTCTACAAAATTATCCATCAAACGCGTATTGGTTACATCTACAACCTCCCAACCCAAAATACTTGAAAGCTGATAGATCTTTTTCAGTTCTTCTATCAATCTTTCTTTGGCATGAACTTTCAATTGGGAAACTTTGGAAGTTTCCTTGATCTTTTCTATACTTCTTTGGTTGATCTGATTCAGTTCTTTTCTGTCGAAGGTATTAAAAGTGCTTTGCTGAATATCATAATATTTTACTTCTGGAATGATATTGATCTCTTCTTCGGGTATCGACTTGATTATGATCTTTTTATGAATGGAATCAATTTCTATCTCCATCTTTTCCAGATCAAAAACCACCTGAACACGGGCATTTACAGCAACAATGGCACTTTTTTTAAATTCAAAAGTATCGTAAAAGTATTTTTTAGCATTTTCATAATTGTAGATCTCGCTAAAAACCCCTTCTGTAACAATGAGTTTACTCATATTTTTAATACTCTGAACGATCACCTGAGTCTCTTCATATGTATCAGCTCTTTGCTCTTTTTTATACCATGCTCTGGTTATAAAAAAGGCGAGAAGTGCCACAATAAGGTAACCTGTAATTTGCCTGATCTTCATTTAATCTTTATTAATAGCTCCTGTAAAAATACGCAAAATTCAAATTTATAATTTGTAAATTTGCACCTAAATTTTTATCGGAAATTACATAATTAACAATTTTACACAGTTAAAATGAGATATTGGAAAAAACTAAGCCATAAAGAGCTTCAGGAAAGAATAGAAAAAGCGTTATCGGAAAATGTAGATTTTAATACGGATACCTCTTTAGGTTATCCGGCATCAAAACTTGACGATAAGGTTTTTTACAGCGATGCTCCTTTTTTAAAAGATGCTCCTACTTTAAAAACTTACGTTGCCAACCCAAATCATATTGGATGTCATACCATAGGTTCTTCTGAAGTTGCTTTTACCGGAACTCAGGAGATCGAAAGAGAAGTGCTGCGTGTACTGGCTGTTGATGTCTTTAAATGTGAAGAAGAACAATATGACGGATATATCGCTCCGGGCGGAACAGAGGCCAATATTCAGGCCTTGTGGGTTTTTAGAAATTACTTTGAAAATCATTTTAATGCTAAAAATAATGAGATCGCTATTTTAGCTTCTGAAGACACTCATTATTCCATTCCGAAAGGATCTAATTTATTGAATATTGACCTTTTTTCAATTCCTGTTGAATTTGAGAACAGAGTGATCAATGCTAAGACCCTGGAGGATATTGTTAAAAAAGCCAAAGAGAGCGGTAAAAAATATTTTATTGTGATCTCTAACATGGCTACAACCATGTTTGGCTCGGTTGATGATATGAATATCTATACAAGTGTACTTGAAAAATACGATCTCCCTTATAAATTACATATCGACGGTGCTTACGGCGGATTTGTTTATCCTTTCAGCAATAAAGAATCCACCCTGAATTTTGCCAATCCAAAAGTGAGTTCGATCACAATTGATGCCCATAAAATGCTCCAGGCGCCTTATGGTACGGGTATTTATTTATGCAGAAAAGGTTTGATCGAGAATGTACTTACCAAAGAAGCCGAATATGTGGAAGGAATGGATCTTACACTTTGCGGAAGTCGTTCCGGTGCCAATGCTATTGCAGTCTGGATGATCTTATTTACCTACGGACCTTACGGATGGTATGAAAAAGTAAGCATTCTGCAAATGCGAACCAACTGGCTGTGTAAACAACTGGATGAATTGGGAATCAAATATTTTCGTGAGGAGAAAATGAATATTGTTACCATTCATGCCGAATACATTCCTGAAGATATTGCTGTTAAATATCATCTGGTACCTCAAAAACACGGTAAAGGTAATAAATGGTATAAAGTTGTGGTTATGGATCATGTAGAGATCGACAACCTGATGCAACTCACTGAGGCTTTAAAAGAATTAAGAAAATAATATCTGTTAGTCTTTTGGGAAAACCCTTTTATTAAATAATACAAGGATGGCAACTCCAATACTGATCGAGCTGTCGGCTATATTAAAAACAGGATCAAAGAAAGTAAAATGTCTTTCGGTAAAAAATGAAAAGAATTTTCCTCCAATCACGGGTAACCACTGTGGTAAAGTGAATTTTATCTTCGGTATCCATTCAGGAAGATTGGTGTCAATGATGGGAAAATAGATCATATCTACAACTTTTCCGTGAAATAAAGAACTGTATCCGCCTTCCGGAGGTAGAAAAGTAGCTACATGACGGTAACTGTCGTCAAAAATAACTCCGTAAAAAACTGAATCAATGATATTACCTAAAGCTCCGGCAAAGATCATGGCTACAGCAATAACCAATAATCTTGATACTTTTTTTTGCGTTACACTGTAAAGCCAATAACCAATACCTACTATGGCCACCAATCGGAAAACAGTAAGAAAGAGTTTACCTGATTTTCCGCCAAATTCCTTACCCCAGGCCATGCCGTTGTTTTCCAGAA
>JANTGS010000058.1 GCA_024762795.1 Flavobacteriaceae bacterium
ATATTTATTTTTAAATTATTATTACGCCTAAGAAGATTTACAAGAGAAGTATCAGTTACTTTTGATGAACTGTATTCAGTTACCTTAAGCATTTTCAATGAGTCTTCTTTACTTCTACAGGAAAAAAGGATTATGGGTATAAAAAATAAAACTAATATATATTTTGCATTCTTCATTTTTAATCTCTAATCTTAATTATTCTTTCTCTTTTTGACGTGTTTCCCTGATTTTTTCGCTAAGATCATCTCTTATTTCATTATAGAGCGCCAAAAATATATTAAAAGATTCTCCCGGATCCAGTTTTTTTCCTGCAAGGGATTTCATAGCCTTGGATCTTAATTTCTTCAACTCTTTTAAGATCTCAATAAAAGTATCGGAATCAACCGCTGCATCACCTTTATCTCTGATCTCAAGTAAATTATTGTAGTACATCTCTATCTTTTGTTTTTTTCTTCTCTTTAATCTTTGTTGTAAAGATGCGAATACACCAAATACCACAACAGAGATCGATATCAACGGCCAGATCATCTTTATATATTTATACCAGATCGGAGGTTCACCCCTATTAAGATACTCCTTAACACCTTCATGTTTAGGAAATATAAGAACCTGAGAATCATAATCAAAATTCAATAAGTTATAAATACTGTTCATTTCACTCAGGTTTGACTTGTTCTCAATGATGGTCTTGGTAATCCCGTAAGCCACTTCTTCTTCAAGATCTTCCCGGCAAACCAGCATATCATTTACTGCAAAGGTAAGCACCGATTTTTCAGGCCTTCCCTTAAAAGTTGACATGGGTATAATAAAAGGATAAATACTCGAATTCACCATGGTAAAACCCTCTATTCTAGAACCCTTACCATAATGTTCTACATTACTCAAAGAATAGAAATACCAATTTGCATCCGTTAACTCCCTTATTAAGGTATTGTTCAAATGAATAAACCCGACATAAACCTTTAAACTGTCTGAAGGCACTTCCGGTGAAAGATCCTTAGAGAATTTTTTCTTTATATGGTGGGTATCAATATTAAAATTATAATATAATCTATTAAATATTACACTGTCGAGCCCCGACATATCTTCAAAATAGATCGTTCCATCATGAATCAATTCATTTATACTAATGTCATTAACTCTTTTATTGGTCATTACCACCAGAACTCTGGGGAGAAGAGGAACAAGTGTTCTAAATTTCAAATAATAACTTAATGTATTGTTGGGCAGAATTACCAGATCTACTTTTTTATTCTCCAGTTGCTGAAGTGCGGAATCAGCTGATAAAGTATAGTCTATCTTAATATCTAAGTCATTTTTCAGTTTCAATAACCTGACGAGAGAAGTATCTGTAACCTTCGAAGAACTATACTCTGTTACTTTTAGAAGTTTTAGAGATCTTTCATTCTTACAGGAAGTGAGTAAGAAACCTGTTAAAATAAAAAAATAAAAAAAGTTTTTCATATACAATTATATAAACCTTAGAGCCATTTTTTACGTTTAAAATACAGGAGTGCAGACAAAGATAATAAAGCCATTACTGTGATTGCAATTGGATACGCATGAGGAAAACGAAGTTCGGGCATATCATTAAAGTTCATACCATAAATACTGGCGATCAAAGTGGGAGGCAAAAATATCACGGAAGCAATAGTAAATATCTTCATAATCACATTCTGTTTTAAATTGATCAACCCCATCAATGTATCCTGAATATATTCCAGCCGTTCAAAATCGAATGAAATATAATCGAGGATTGAATGGAGATCTTTTTCCAGAATATTGATCTGCTTTTGCAGATTTTTCTTACCGAACTTCTCACTTTTAGATATTGAAACAATCACCCTCTCTTTATCTATTATATTGCGTCTAATCAATAACAATTGTTCCTGTAAGGCAGTTATACTATAGATCTTACTTTCATCCAGATTCGTTTCTGTATTAATAGTTTTACTCAATTTTACAATGCTTCCGGTAACATTTTCAATTGTGTCAATATCGTATTCCAGGACCTTTCCGATAATCCTTAACAGAATTCTTTTCCCGTCAAGATGAGACATATCGGTAAGCACTATATCTTGATACACAGCTTCATGTGACAAATGAGAAATATTGTGATTTGAAATCAGAAAATGATCAATCAGGTCAAAAGATAAGGGTTTACTTACTAGATTCTTACCTTCTCTGAATAATAATCTGGTATTGATCTTTATATGATCTTCACTTTCAATATATCTCAAACTATGCCTGATCTTCTTTTGGGAAAGTAACTCTAGTTTTATATTAAAAATTTTCTCTAACTCCGATCTTTCTTTATTATTGATCTTCAACAGGTCAAACCACAGGAAATCATCCTTTGAAATAGTAGAGATTTCTTTAATATCAGAGGTCTTGGATAATTTATCCTCATTTTTATACAATAGTGTGATCATGAACTGTTTTATTAAAACTAATTACTATCTGATTTCTACTTTAGTGATTTGAACTTAACCGGTTTATCCAGTGCTTTTAATACATCCAGATCTCTTTTATATACATCTTTTATAAAATAGATGTTATTATTGGTATCAATTCCTGCCGTAAAATAGAGCAAATAGATCGGTACAGGGTGTGGCAGATTGATTCTTGTTGTTTCTCCTGATTTAAGGATCTCATTGATCTTATCCATATTCCATACTTTCGGATCATCCATCAGGTTCATCAGCAAACCCCATTTATCTTCTGTCCGGATGCAGCCATGGCTGAAGGCCCTGTCTTCTCTATTAAAAAGACTTTTTGAAGGTGTATCATGAAGATATATAGAATTTTTATTAGGAAATATAAATTTCACCTGACCCAATGCATTCCACGGACCGGCTTCCTGACGAATAGTAAAAGGGAAATTAGAAGTTGAATATTTAGAGAAATCTATACTATTAGGATTCAATATTTTACCACTCTTATCCATAATCACCATGTGTTTGGCGGCAAGATACCCCGGATCCTTTTTAAGCTTTGGAAGCGTTTCATGCGTAGCAATAGAATATGGTAAGGTCCAGGTAGGATTCATAACGATATATTCCATAGTATCTTTAAAGATCGGGGTGCTTTTATTATATTTCCCAACAATAACCCTTGAAGTGAATATCGCTTTTTTATTTTTAAAATGTTTTACATAAAACCCTGCAATATTAACAATTAAGAAATCATCTTCAGGACGATGCATTACCCAACGCGCTCTTTCCAGGTTGATCCTGATCTGCTCGATCCTGTCAGTAACAGGAATATTCATTTGTTTTAAAGTACCTGCACCAATAGTTCCATCAGCTGAAAGATTGTGCCTTTCCTGAAATTTTTTAACCGCTTTTTCCAGTTCATCATCAAATAATGAATCATCTGTAGCCTCTGTATCAGGCAGATCTCCTGTAATTTTTAAATAGTCTCTCACTGCCGGAATCCTACTGTCTTTCATTCCTTTTTTAAGCGTTTCTCCTTCAGGTATTTTTTTCCAGCCACCATTTTTTTCAATTTCTCTGTATTCTTTCAACTTAATTCTTAACAACATATAATAATAATGTTGTGGCTTCAAAGACTGAAAAGCAGCATTTAAATTGTGATTTTTCAGCGTAATGGCTACCAGACTATCTATTTTTTCAGGTCTGCTGTTCCTTTTAACATCCCATTCAGAACGTAACTGAGATTGCTCTACTTTTCCGGAGACCAGATGCGAAGCATACAATAATAAAGCATCGGTCATGAGCATATCCACATCAGCAGCAACCTGGGGTTTTAATTTGGAATATGAGGAATCATTTAAAAGCTGCTCTATTCTTTTAAGATGATAATCCTCCGGAAGGAGACCTTCATCAAACGATTCCTTTAAATTCTTAATCAGATCATTCCTATTCTTTTCATCTTTCCAGATCAGATTATAATCTGCGGCGGCATAGATCTTAGGCATTTCAATTTTGGAAAAAAGAACCTTTCCATCGGCTACAAAGTTTATAGTCTTTTCACCAGAAATCATACGCTGTTTAATGATCTCCTGTACATTTTGCTGAGCTGATAGTGAAAATACTGTAAAAAGAGTAATAAAAAATAAAAAATAGATCCTTTTCATTGAGTTAATGTGTTGAGTTAAAAAAAAATACATATATAATTTCCCGAAAATATTAAATAAATTCTTTAAAACAAAATTGTATTAACAATCTGCTTCACTTTCTATTTGAAAAAGTGTGTATCTATTTTACTTTCCCGAAATTTTCGGGTAACAAAATGGCTGTAACTTTACCTTTTACGGTACAATTTCCATCTACATCAATTTTAATAGAAGTTATTACTTTTTTTCTTGAGATCTCTTTAAGCTCACCGGTGATTTTCAGCTCTTTCCCTAAGGGAGTTGGTTTCAAATAAGTCACATTCAGATTACCGGTAACAAATCGCGGCGCATTGTCTTTTGTAATTGTTATTCCATTATGCATTGCATAGAATATTGATGCTGAGCCTGTTCCATGACAATCGATCAAAGAAGCCAGCAAACCTCCATATACAAAACCTTCAATAGCAATGTGATAATCCTTAGGCAGGAAAGTGCTTTTGGTAAGATCACCTTCAAGGTAGGTTTTTAAATGATGACCGTATTCATTTAACCTGCCACAACCATAACAATGTGCAAAATCTTCCTGGTAAAGATCCTGAATAGGTTCAATTAATTTCATAAGCTGATATTTAGTATCTTTCTCTAAAGATGTGAGCTTAGGATAGAATGTTCGAGATCGAGGCAAAAGATCAATTCAAACCACAAAATACTAAAGTATTTGAGAATTAGAATTTTGAACAATGACGAAGAAATCGAACATTCCGGACAAGCTATTTAAAATAACTAAAACTCTTTTTCGGATCTATATTCAATAAGGTCTTATAGATCAGTCTGATCACATTTTCCACATCATCTTTATGCACCATTTCAACTGTTGTATGCATATAACGCAAAGCAAGCGATATCAGTGCAGAAGGCACTCCTCCATTGGAATAAGCAAAGGCATCGGTATCTGTTCCTGTGGCTCTGGAAGAGGCCAAACGCTGGAAAGGGATTTTATTCTTTTCTGCTGTTTCCAGGATGAGTTCTCTTACGTTATTCTGTACAGCCGGAGCATACGAAATTACAGGTCCCTCACCCGACTTGATCTCTCCTTCTTTCTTTTTATCGATCATGGGTGTGGTAGTATCATGACAAACATCGGTCACGATGGCCAGATCAGGATTGATGGTATGCGTGATCATTTCGGCACCCCTTAAACCGATCTCTTCCTGAACAGAATTAGTAATATAGAGTCCGAAAGGCAATTGATCCTTATTCTCATGTAGCAAACGGGCTACCTCAGCGATCATAAACCCTCCCATACGATTATCCAGTGCCCTGCATACAAAATTATTTTTATTTAAAATAAAGAATTCATCCGGATAGGTAATCACACAACCCACATGAACGCCCAATTCTTCCACTTCTTTTTTACTTTTACATCCGGTATCGATAAAAATATTTTCCAGTTTTGGAGGTTCTTCTTTACCTTTTAATCGGGTATGAATGGCCGGCCATCCGAAAACACCTTGAACGATTCCTTTTTGGGTATGGATATTTACTCTTTTTGAAGGAGCAATCTGGTGATCACTTCCTCCGTTTCTAATCACATAAATCAAACCGTCCTCAGTTATATAATTTACATACCAGGAAATTTCATCTGCATGGCCTTCGATCACAACTTTAAATTCGGCATCAGGATTGATAACTCCAACAGCCGTACCATAATTATCTGTAATAAAGATATCTACATAAGGTTTTAGATAATCCATCCAAATCTTTTGTCCTTCCGATTCATAACCTGTAGGGGCTGCATTATTCAAGTATTTTTCTAAAAATACCAGTGATTTTTTATTAAGAATTTTCTTTTTAGGCATAATAATTAATTTTTAATTGCGAAGTTAATCATATTTAAAGAAAATTGATTGGTTTAAGAGCAGTTATTCCTGCAAAAATTATCTGAAACTTCAATGATAAATAAATCTTAAAAATACATTTACCTGCTTTTATACTGTTAAAAAATATGTAGTTTTGGAGCCGGATTTGATACAATGCTTAAGAGATGAAAAAAGTTGCTATCTTATTGCTTTTCATATTACCCTTTTTTGCTTTTTCCCAAAAAAAAGGAAAAAAAAGAGTAAAGGACGATCTTTTTATCATTAAGAACGACTCCCTGACCATTCCTCTGGATGAAGTGATTGTATTTGACAAAAAGCATTTTGACTCGTCAAAAGAAAAGAAATATTTTTACTGGTATTATAAAAAAGTACACAATGCCTACCCTTATGCTAAAATGGCCTCCGAGATTTTGGTAAAATTAAACGATTCTATAGCCGGAATCAAAAGTAAAAGGAAGAAGAAAAAAATGATCAAAAAGATGCAAAAGTATCTTGAGGGAGAATTTACCGATGAACTAAAAAAAATGACCCGTACCGAAGGGCGTATCCTGATCAAACTTATCCATCGTCAGACAGGTGAAACCCTTTATAACCTCATCAAAGATTACCGGAGTGGATTTAAGGCCTTTTGGTATAATACTTCGGCCAAATTATTTAAACTCAATTTGAAGAATGAATACCATCCGGAAAGTATTCCACTTGATTTTCTGGTTGAAGATATTCTGCAACGATCCTTTGCTGATGCCACTTTAGAATATCAAAAAGCAAAATATCCTATCGACTATTTTAAACTCAAAGAGCAGTGGAAAGATCTTAAAACTGTTGATGTAATTGATGGTTATATTCAAAAGTACAAATGATAAGAAAGATTTGATTTTTTAGGGATGTATTTTTAAAACATTCGAGTTTTGACTCCTGCCTCGCCGGCTTTTCAGCAAGATAAACCGGCTTTTCAACAAGACAGGCCTGCTTCTCAGCAAGGCGGGTGACTTTCGACCATATAATACTATTGCTAAGGATTTAACCACCCTGGCTACGCCACCCCTCCTTTAACGCTATCGCTAAGGATTTAACCACCCCGGCTACGCCACCCCTCCTTTAACGCTATCGCTAAGGAGGGGAATCTTAAAATTTAAATCTTTAATCATATGACCCTCTTCGCATCTTCCTGTTCGCTTATACAGAAAATTATAACTAACAAAATAGAGCATATGAATTTACAACTCTAATCGGATTCCATATCAGAATAAACATCTGGAATCTTTGACTGATTTGGATCATCAGTCTCTTCTTCATTCTCTTTTTCAAATTCTGTAAGTACTTCTTTAGTTTTCTTTTCTATAGTAGCTTTATCCGTATTATACTTAGTAGCCAGAGATTCCTGTCCGGGCAGCTGTTCTATCATCAACGTAGATGATGGGAAAGCAAATTCTATGCCCAGGGCTGCAGCCAACTTAACAATAGCCAGATGCAATCTGTGTTTAGAAGATTGCTCTGAACCCCAATCCAACTTTTTAAAGAATACATTTACCATAATCTTCAGAGCCGAATCACCAAAACCACTAAATTCAACATTATAAGATTCACTACGGGTATCGGGATGAGCAATTACAATCTGCCTGATTCCATCTACAAAAGCCTGAATAAGATCAGGTGGCGTATCGTATCGAATTCCTAATTCTGTTTGATATCTTCTGTAAATTCGTAGTCCTTTATTATTGATATCAACTTCTGAGACCTTACTATTGGGAATCTGAAAAATTGAAGTATCGGCTGCACGTACACGAGTTGATCTTAATCCTACATTTTCAACTGTACCAACCACATTACCAATTTCCACCCAATCTCCCAGTTGGAAAGGTTTATCTAAAAATATCACTATGGTTCCTATAAGGTTTTTTACCGAATCCTGTGCTGCAAATGCAACTGCGATACCACCAATGGACGCTCCCGCCAACACTGCTTTTGCATCCACCCCAAATAGTGTGAGAATATTTAAAAAACCGATTAGAATAACAAGCCATCTTAATAATTTTCTCAGAATGGGGGTAAGTTGTTCGTCTAATTTTGTAAAATTCTTCTTTTTAAGATCATTATACAGCATCAAAAACAGGTCTACTACATTAAGAAATATAATGATCCAAAAAACCGTTTCAGCTATTGCAAGTGATAAGAATAAGAAATTATTAATACTATAAAGATGCAAAGCCGGTAATACTCTCTTAATAAATTCTACTATAATTATAAGTACTAATGGTCTTGTTATTTTTTGTAATAATTCAACTGATTTAACATAAGTATCATGAACAAAAAGCTTTTGTATCTTCTTTAAAATGAAGAAAATTAAAGGATATAATAATAAGTACAAAAGAAAACTTATACCTATCATAAGTATAAACCCGATAGGTTTCCAAATCTGCACCCCTCCTATATCTTCTTCAAAAAAGTCGGGGTAATGTTTCTGCAACCAGCTAAATTCCCATATAAAGGTTTCTTTATATATTCTATCTATATTAGCTATAGTCTCTTTAGAATAATACCATCTTGAACCTGTTTTTTCAAGATAAACCTCAGGAAGCCTGCCTGGAAATGGGAAAAAACGATGTTTTGCTGTTCCCAAATCACCAGTTGAAATGGTATCTAAATAATTGGCATCCTTAGGAATTTTTTTTAGATCAATTTTTAAACCTTTTCCTTCATAGATCTCTTTTATTTTGATCGCTTTAGCCTGAGCTTCCTTTTTAGAAATCCCTCTGATGGTCATAGCAGATTTTGCAACACTATAATGATCTTGTTCAAGGAAATACAAATGTGTTAACAGTGTAGAATAAGGTGTTCTAAGATCGGGTTTAACCTCTTGCGCAAATGAAATACCTGAAATAAACAGTAATAAATAGACTAATTTTTTCACTAATTTTAAATTTTAATACAGAAATCAATTTTAAAAATATAGTTTTCAGTTATAACCTGAAACATTGATTTATTTACTTCCGTATCATATTCATTAATTTTTTAATTTTCTGAAGTGAATTCTTCCTTTCCTGATCTCTTTTTTCTTAAACCGAAACCTGTCATTTTCAGGATTCCTTATTCGTCATCAGGAATTGTGGAAGTATTTTTCATTCTTTCAATATTATCTTCTTTATCAAAATTATCTAAAACCGAATTGATACTTTTTTCAATTGCTTCATCTGATGTATTATATTTTGGAGCAAGAGATTCCTTCTCCGGTAATTGTTCGATCATCAAGGTTGAAGATGGAAAGGCAAATTCAACTCCCAATTCTGCCGCCAGTTCGATAACGGCTAAATTTAAAATATTTTTTGCTGCTTCTTCATCTCCCCACTCAAGTTTTGTAAAATAAACATTAACAAGGATCAAAAGAGCAGAATCGCCAAAAGAGGTAAATTCAACATTATAATTATTGCTATCAGCACCGGGATGTTTTTTAATAATTTCTTTTATCCCTTTTGTAAATGCCTTTACCAGTTTGGAGGGAGTATCATACCGAATTCCTAACTCAGTGGTATACCTTCTGTGAGTTCTAAGTCCTTTATTATTGATATTTGCTTCAGAAATAACACTGTTTGGAATTTGATGTATGGTTGTATCTGCGGCACGAATTCTTGTTGATCTTACTCCAACACTCTCTACTTCTCCTTCCAAATCATTAATAGCCACCCAATCTCCAATATGAAATGGTTTGTCTAAAAAGATCACAACGGTTCCTAAAAAGTTTTTTAAAGAATCCTGTGCTGCAAAAGCCAAAGCCAATCCCCCTATGGAAGCCCCTGCAATAACCGTTGCAGGTCTTACACCAAAAAGAGTCAGGATATGCAAAAACCCAATAAACCAGATAATACTAAGTAACAGATTTGATAAAATAGGTGCAAGTTGTTTTTCAATTCTACTCTTCGAATCAATTCCAGATTCCATATACAATCTCAAGATCAACTCTACCAAAGCAATAATAACAACAATCCATAATATCGTTTCCGCAATATTCAAACCAACAACTATATAAGTATTTAATTTGTCTAAATGAAAATAAGGTAGTAATGTTTCAATGATCCATAATATAAGAATAAGCAGCAAGGGCCTTGCCAATTCTCTGATCAGATCTTTTGTTTTTATGTGTTTTAATTTTTTAAATGAATTTTTAATCTTTACCAGAATAAATATCAGTACCGGTAAAAGCAACTTGTATAGAAAAAATAAAATGACACCAAAAATTATGGCAAAAATAGGTTTCCATATCCGTATACCTAAAAAAGTTTTATTGAAAAATTTGGGAAATTTTTGAGGTAACCAACCCAGTTCCAGAAGAAAAGTATCTTTGTAAATTTCCTCTATATGGTCTACTGTTTCTTTAGAATAATACCATTTTCCTTCATATTTTTCTAAATACACTTCAGGTAACCGCAATGGAAAAGGTGCATAGCGGTGTAACAACGCATTGCCTAATGCATCATCATATTTGGTTATGGTATCTAAGTAGTCGTTGGAATCGGGAACAGTTTTAAAATCCATTTTAAGCCCTCTGCCTTCGTAAATTTCTTTGATCTTTAATATGATCTCAATGGCTTTGCTCTTATCAACATCCTTAATTGTTTCAGCTGATTTTACAGGCTCAAAATGATCTTTTTCTAAAAAATAAAGATGAGTATAAAGTGTTGCTTTTGGACTGCTTAGATCAACCTTAACTTCCTCCTGAGAAAAAATAAGGTTAGAAATGATTAAGAAAATAAATAATAATTTCTTCATAAAACAAAAATAACAAAAACTATTATCTTTTCTTCCTTTTCTTATTTGGTTTCTTTAATTCACTACTATAAGCTCTGTTTTTCTTTGAATTTTTCCTGTTTCGTGTAGTACCTGAATTTTTCTCTCTTTGAGATTTATCTTTCCGGTAATGAGTTCCCGAACTCAATAGTTTCTCCACAAGATCACTCCTGTTTACTTTTTCGAGTGTGTTTTTTATCCAATAGTAATTCTCCTTTTTATACCAAAAGAAAAAACGATGTTGCTCATCTTTTTCTTTTTTACTTTTTGGAGTATAGATCTTTTTTAAGGTATACGGATGATATCCACTATAATATATAACGGTTGCAACCGTCATTGGTGTAGGTGTAAATCCCTGAACCTGCTCCAACTGAAATCCCATATCTTTGGTCTCTGCTGCCAGATTGGCCATATCTTCAAGCTTACAATCAGGATAATTAGAGATAAAATAAGGTATCAATTGTAAATTCAGGTTTCTTTTTTTATTGATCTTGTCAAAGACTTTTTTAAACTTATGAAAATAAGTAAATGAAGGTTTTCTCATCAATTTCAATACCGGATCTGATGTATGTTCCGGCGCTACCTTTAACCTGCCGGAAACGTGTTTTGTAAGCACTTCTTCGGTATAGGCCTCCAATTCTTTTTGATTTGCCTTTTTATTAAATTCAGGTACCAACAAATCATAACGAATACCACTTCCTATAAAGGATTTTTTAATTTTAGGATGTTTATCTACAGCCTGATAAAGCTCCGTAAGAGGCTGATGCGAGGTATCCAGATTAGAGCAGATAACCGGTGAAATACAAGAAGGGGCCACACAGCGGTCGCATATACTTTGAATCTTCCCTTTCATTTTATACATATTGGCAGAAGGTCCGCCAATATCCGATAAATAACCTTTAAAATCAGGCATTTGAGTTACCTTATCTACTTCTTTCAAAACAGATTCCTTGCTTCTGCTGGAGATAAATTTCCCTTGATGTGCCGAGATGGTACAAAAACTGCAACCTCCAAAGCAACCTCTGTGAATATTGACAGAAAACTTGATCATTTCATAGGCCGGTATCGGACCTCTGTTTTTATATTTTGGATGGGGTAAGCGTGTAAAAGGTAAATCATAACTGGCATCAATATCCTTCTCAGCCATCGTTTGATACGGAGGATTGATCACTAAAGTAGTTTTCCCTACTTTTTGTAATATTCTTCTTCCAAATACTTTATTCGATTCCTGCTCTATGATTTTAAAATTTGAGGCGAATTTCTTTTTATTAGCAAGGCATTCTTCATGCGAATAGATTTTTATGTCGTCCCAATTTTTATTCTTAGGAATTTTATCATCATCATAAACCAGAAAGGCAGTTTGTTTAATTGTTTTAATCGATGGAAAAGGTATTCCCTTTTGGATTAAAGTTACCAGTTCACGCAGAGGATATTCCCCCAAACCATAGACCAGCAGATCAGCTCCAGACTCAGTTAAAATATTGGTTTTTAATTTATCACTCCAATAATCATAATGGGTAACTCTTCTTAAGGAAGCTTCTATTCCTCCAATAACAACAGGTACTTCCGGAAATTTATCTTTTAAGATCTTCGTATAAACTATTGAAGCATAGTCCGGCCTAAAACCTTTATCCCCATTTGGTGTATAAGCATCTTTACTACGCTGGCGTTTATTGGCGGTATAATTACTTACCATAGAGTCCATGGCTCCAGCTGTAACCGCAAAGAATAAATTGGGGCTCCCAAGTTTTTCAAAATCCTGTAAATTATCATTTACATTGGGTTGCGGAACTATGGCCACCCGCAAGCCGAAACTTTCGAGAATTCTTCCTAAAACGGCCGGACCAAATGATGGATGATCCACATAAGCATCACCGCTAAAAAGGATAACATCTATACTGTCCCACCCACGTATTTTAACTTCCCTATTTGTTGTAGGCAGCCAGTCAGAAAGTTTATATCGCAATTCCATTTGGCAAAAATACGGTTTATTTAAGGATTATTGAGATTTAATAGATCTGACGTGATTTTGCAGCGAAGCTGTTTGTTGTTTTGTATTTATTGTTCCGTGAATATTCTGTATTATGATTTTCGACTCCTACCTCTTTGGTAAGGCGGCAAGGTAGGACCCCGCAGGGGGAGGTATTTAAGTATTTTAGAATTATTTCTTAATTATAAACCACCCTGCCTTTGACGGCCAGGCAGACCCGAATACCCCATCCTGCCTCGTCCGGCAATGCGGGCTCCTATAACGCTATCGCTAAGTAATAAACCACCCCGTCCGTCAACCGACGGCCACCCCTCCTTTAACGCTACGCTAAGGAGGGGAGTTTAAAATTTTAAATTTTTAATCTTAAATTTTATAAGATCACCTCATCAACAAACCGGTGTAATCTCCAAAAAAGACTTAACAATTTATCTCAATAAATAATCCGTTACATTCTTTTCTATCCTTGTCAGAATATTATCAGTTTCAGCTTTTTGAAATTTCTTTCCGGTAATATTTTCATACAGTTCAATATATCGATTTGAGATTTCCAAGATCTTTTCATTACTCATTTCGGGAATCTTTTGCCCTTCAAGTCCCTGAAAACCATGCTCTATCAACCATTCTCGAACAAATTCTTTTGACAATTGCTTTTGAGGCAATCCCTTATTTTGCCGGTCTTGATAACCTTCCGCATAAAAATATCTTGAAGAATCAGGGGTATGGATCTCATCGATCAGAACGATCTCCCCTTCTTTGGTTTTACCAAATTCATATTTGGTATCAACCAGGATCAGTCCTCTTTTAGCCGCAATTTCAGTCCCTCTTTGAAATAATTTACGGGTAAAATCTTCTAAAATCTTATAATCCTCCTCGGTCACAATCCCCTGATTAATAATTGCCTCTCTTGAAATATCCATATCATGGTCTCCGTCATCTGCCTTCGTAGAAGGGGTAATGATCGGTTCGGGAAATTGATCATTTTTTTTCATCCCTTCAGGCATGGGTACGCCACAAATTTCTCTTTTCCCGTCGCGATATTCTCTCCAGGCATGACCGGAAAGATAACCTCTGATGACCATCTCAACTTTAAAAGGAGTGCATAATTTTCCCACGGACACATTGGGATCGGGCGAAGCAAGTAACCAGTTCGGCACAAGGTCTTCCGTTTCTTTCATCATCATAAAAGCAATCTGATTCAGGATCTGACCTTTAAAAGGTATCTGTTTGGGCATGATCACATCAAAAGCTGAAAGACGATCCGAAGCGATCATCACCAGCAGTTCATCATTAATATTATAAACTTCTCTTACTTTTCCTTTATAAACCGATTTTTGGCCTGGAAAATGAAAATCTGTATGGTTAATTGTGTTCATTATTATATTTTTTTAATCTATATTTATGATTTTCTTCTAATCAATATTCACTTTTTACATTCGACCTGCCTAAACATTCGACATGAACATCCCTGATTAGTGTTGACCGGTTTTTATTAATTTTTCATTATCAAATCAACACATTCTCAAATTAACTAATCCCTCTTCCCTTCTCGCTCTTCACTCATTTTCCCGCAGATCTCGCTGATTCTAGCAGAAAAGGGATTCTTTTGTTTTTGAACCGCGTTTGCTAATTTATTCAGACTATAAATATTAAATTTCAAATCTTGAATCTTAAATTTAAACCACTCATACGATTCGTTTAAATAACTTTTGCCTTTCGACTCCTACCTCGCCGATGGGTGGTTCTGTCGTCTTTCAACTTCCCACTTCTCACTTTTTACTTTTTCCTTTTTCCTTTTTCCATTTAACTTTAGACCTACCTTAATGGTAGGCAGACTTTAGACAAATCCCCCTACTCAATACCCTTAAACGCACTCAGGATCTTTTTTACCAAACGATGCCTGATTACATCCCGCTGATCGAGATGAACAATTGATATTCCCTCTATTTCTTTTAATGCCAGGATGGCTTCTTTTAGACCGGAAACCTGATTTTTGGGCAGATCGATCTGTCCCGGATCTCCTGTAATGATAAATTTAGCATGCTTTCCCATTCTCGTCAGGAACATCCTCATCTGATTGTGTGTGGTATTCTGGGCCTCATCAAGGATCACAAAAGCACTATCCAGAGTTCTTCCCCGCATAAAGGCTAAAGGTGCAATCTGGATCACCCCTTTTTCTATATAGGATTGCAACTTTTCATGCGGAATCATATCGCGTAAAGCATCGTATAAAGGTTGCATATAAGGATCCAGTTTTTCTTTAAGATCTCCGGGCAGAAAACCCAGATTTTCCCCCGATTCAACTGCAGGCCGGGTTAAAACAATTCTTCTTACTTCTTTTTGTTTTAATGCCTTAACTGCCAATGCTACAGCGGTATATGTTTTTCCGGTGCCGGCAGGACCTACAGCAAACAACATGTCATTTTTAAGGATCTCATCAACCATTTTTTGCTGATTCACACTTTGAGCTTTGATCAAACGGCCATTTACACCATGAACAAGAATCTTATCCGCTTTTTTTTGTTTTGAACTCTGATCAGAAATTAAAATTTGCTCTAAAATATGTGCATCCATCCGGTTATAACGGGCAAAATAATCTACAAACATCTGAAAACGCTTCTCAAATTCATCCAGTAAAGCCGGTTCCCCATAGATCTTTATCCTGTGATCCCTGGCAACAATTTTAATCTTAGGGAAATATTTTTTGATCAAATCAATATGGCTATTGTGTGTACCAAAAAGTTCGTTTAGATTTATATCTTTCAGTTCAATTAATCTCTCGTTCAAAAGTCTTTGATTTAGTTTAAAAAATTAATAAAAAAATTCTTAGAAATACATTTTTAAATTAATTAGAT
>JANTGS010000059.1 GCA_024762795.1 Flavobacteriaceae bacterium
TTTACACCCGGGTCTTTTTTTTTATGGTTTTAAAAAACAACAATTTTAAAACATTGATATAATTAATCTTTCTTTTTTACGTTATTAACACACTGTTAACAACTTTATTTCCCCTTTGATAAAGAAAAAAATTGCGTAACCATTTTACTTAAAAAGTTAAAAATTAATCTTATATCATGAAAAAAATTGTTTTAATTCTTTTGTTTTTGGGAAATGTGATCCATATGATGGCTCAGGATTCTGGAACTTACCAGATCAAATTTTTAGAGATCAACAAAGAAAATTCTGATTATGCCGTGGCGATGTTAGACGATAATAAAATTGTATTTACATCGGCCGGAGAATCTGCTTCCCATAAAAGAAATTATAACCCGAGAAAGGAATTGTTTATTGGAGAGATTGATATGAAAGGTGAGGTTGTAAATATTCAGCCTGCTATCAAAAAGGAAAATAATAAGTTCAATACTACTGGTGTTGCATACACCCATAATAAAAAGATTGTTTATTTCAGCAGAAATAAATATATCAGAAAACTTTCAAAACAAAATCAGCCTAAGAATAAGCGACTTGAACTTTACAAAGCTGATGTTGATGCTGCTGGGAACTGGACCAATATAGAAAAACTTCCTTTTAATGATGAAAAATATTCTACTGGATATCCTACGCTGAACAGAGATAACACAAAATTATATTTTGCTTCTGACCGATTACCTTCTAATGGTAAGATGGATATTTTTGTGGTGGATATCCATCCGGACGGGTCTTTTAGTAAACCCAGAAATCTTGGAAATAAGATCAATACACAGGGTGAGGAAACCACACCTTATATAACAGAAAAGAATATTCTTTACTTTTCTTCCGATGGACATTCAGGTTCCGGTAAACTTGATATTTTTGCTGCAGAGGTCAATAACAATTATATCTCTGATGTATACCACCTCGAATCTCCTATAAACAGTATTGATGATGATTTTGCTTTTATTATTGATAAATCAAATACTCACGGATTTTTTACTTCAAACCGTTTACAGGGAAGCGAAAATGTTGATATGTACGCCTTTACCTTTGAAAAGGAAGTCAATAATGATTGTTTTATCACGGTTGACGGTTTTGTAAAAGATAAAGATTCACAAGAATTGCTGGAAGGAGCTAAGGTAGATCTTTTAAATCTGCAAGGAGAAAAGATCAATTCCATTTTAACAGGAGACGATGGGGTATTTAACTTTGAAGTACCTTGTAACAGCGAGTACAAATTGGTAGCCTCAACCGAAAATTATAAGGGTAAAGTTCAGCGAATCGAGATACTGGACCATAATTACCACCGTAGTTTACATACCAATTTTAATCTGAAAAAGATCAAAGATATTATTGATAATGTAGAAAAGGATGAGGAAGTTGTAAAGATCAGTCCTATTTTCTTCGACTTTGATAAATACAATATCCGCAGTGATTCCAGACCCGAACTCGATAAGATCGTAAGATTGATGAAAGACAATCCAAAAATTGAAGTTGAAGCTGCAGCTCATACCGATTCAAGAGGAACACACGCATATAACAAAGCTTTATCAGAACGCCGTGCGAAGTCAGCCAGAAGATATATCATCTCTCACGGAATTGATCCGAACAGGATTTTCGCCAAAGGCTATGGTGAAGAAAAATTACTGAACCATTGTGTTGACGGGGTAGATTGTACTGAAGAGCAACATCAGCAAAACCGACGTACCGAATTTACCATCATAAATACAGTATCGCAAACAAGAACATTGAGAACCATACAGGATTCCGATTCACAAGCAGCCATAGCAACCACAAGTAAAAATGAATCGAAAAAAGAAACTGTAAAAACAGTAAAAGATGATCCTGTTGAAAAAGCGGTAGCCTTAAAACCTGTAAAGGCCACAACAGCTCAGCCCGTTCAGTTGAGTGAGAATCAAAACAAAATAGAAACGATCAATGTTAAAAATAGTATTAAGCCGGTAGTTAAAAAAGAAGAAACTAAAATTGTTACAAAAGAACAAGAACAATCCGTAGCAATTCACAAAGAGCCCTTAATGAAGCCACTGAAAAAAGAAGTTGAGAATCAACCAAAAGCAGTTGCACAAAACAACGTTAAAAACAACTCCTATAAGGAATATGAAAAAACCGATAATAAAGCTGAAAATTATATTCAGGAACAAAAAATAAAAGTAATAGATAAATTAAATGCTCTTGAAAATAAATTTGTAAATGCGAGCCGGGTAGACCGGGAAATGGAAGACAGCTTCCTGGAAGAAAAGGATAAGATCGTAGAATTAAAAGATGAGGTGATCGCAAATAAAAATGTAGGATGGTCTAATATCATTCAGTATAACAATCAGATCATTTCCTTTAACAAAACCTATATGAGACTGATGAATGAAGTTGACCGGAGCGAACAATCTTCTGTAAAAATTAAAAATAATTACGAGCAATCTGTTAAAAAGAGCAATGAACTTAAAAAGGCTAAAAAAGATATTGGCAGTACAGAAAAACTAAAGATCAATGAAGTAGAGGTCATTGCCATGAAAAAGAGTCCAAGCGGAAAATATGCAAAGACCAGAAATGCCAAAAAAACCGATATGGTTAAAGTAAGCTTTAAGATCTTGTCTAACAAACAGATCAATCCGGGCAGAAAAGAAGCTATTATAGTACTTGAAAATCCTGATGGAAAAGTAACAGATGCCAGAGGAGTATTTACAGAAAAAACAACAAAAAAACAGAACAAATATACAGATCATACCGTGGTTAATTATGATAACAATGATGTGAATGTTGAAATGTTCATTATAAAAAAAGGGGACTATAAAAAGGGGATCTATCCGGTAAAATTATTCCTTGAAGGAGAGTTGGTTGGTTCTGCCAATCTGGATCTTGCCAGTGGAATTTAAAATATAATTTTTACCCCCACAAGACCAAAAGGCCGGTTGTTCTAAAAACAACCGGCCTTAATTTATTCATGAACTCAGTAGTTACTGTAACAATAATATTCCAATAACAGTTAAAATAAAATAAACGGTAATATTCATCGCTCCGGCGTAATCTTTTGCAATTCTTTGTCCGAGCATTAAGCCCGTAAGCGTAAGAGCAACAAGGTACAGACCCCATAAGGCCGGTTGATTCTCGTTTTTAAAAGATAAACCATAAATACCTGTAACACAAAAATATACGCTTATTATTTCCATCAAGACCACGACTATTATTAAAAAAGGGATCCGGTTTTTAAGGAAAGTGTTTTTAAAGTGTTCCCGGTAGTAGTTTACCGTATCTTTCCAGTCGAAAAATTTTTCCATAAAGGAATAAGTAAAAGTGATAATCAGGTAAAAAAGGATCAGAATTTCAGCCGGATGTTGTTTAAAATAGATCATAATTTAAAATTAACCGGTTCAAAAATAATTCATTTTTTGTTTAGCGGCAGAATAAATATCTTTGAGCAAAACTAAAACAATGGTTTTATCTGCTTTTAGGCAAATTTATAAATTTCTTTTGCTGATCTTTTTATTGAATGGGAGTACGGTTTCTTCTCAAACCGATTATAGCGATCAGTGGGAAGACCTGTATTCTTATAACAATGTAAAATCTTTTACCGAGATCGGCAACAAGATCTACGCGGCAGCAGATAATGCGGTTTTTATTTATGATGAATCTACACAGGAAATTCAAAAATTCTCCTCTGTCAACGGATTGTCCGGCAAAAACACAACCTACATTTATTTTAGTGAATTTACAGGGAACTTTGTGGTGGGTTATGATACCGGATTGATAGAGATCGTTGATTCTGACGGAAGAATAACTTTGGCCAATGATATTGAACGGCTGGATATTTCAGGAGAAAAAAGAATCAATCATATTTCAGAAAATAAAGGAATACTCTATCTTTCAACCCCTTTTGGTATTGTGGAATACAATCTGGAAAATAAGCAATTCGGAGATACTTTTTTTATTGGTGCAGGGTCTTCTTTGGTATATGTAAATCAGACTACTGTTTTTCAAAATCGTATTTATGCAGCTACAAAAAAAGGGATCTTCTCAGCAGAGGCGGATAATGATGCTTTGGTCGATTTTAACAACTGGATACAGCCTACAGGATCATTTACAGGTGATTTTACGGCTGTTGAAGTGTTTGATGAGCGTTTGTTCGCTGCCAATCAAAACATGATTTCTGAGATTTTCTCTACTACTTCCATACTCCCCGTAAGGTCTTTTCCCGAAGCTGTTCTCAATCTAAAAGCCTCCGCTGAATATCTAACGGTTACGAATACAAAGAAAGCCTATATTTTAGATTCAGGCCTCAATCAGGTTGCTGTTGCAGGAAACAATGCCCAATATAAATTTACTTTACATAGTGCTTTCGCAGATAATAATAAGGTATATCTGGCAACAAAGGAATTTGGTATTCTCCAAAGAGATTTTGGTGTAAATGATTATACAGAAATTCATCCGGAAGGCCCTTCTTCCAATCAGGTTTTTTCTATCACGGCCGGTAAAGGCAGTCTGTGGGTGGTTTATGGCGGATACAGCACGGCCTATGTTCCCTTAGGAAAGCACCTGGGATACAGTCGCCTGGACAGAGCGGCAAATAAATGGATCAATATTCCGTATAAAAATAGTTTCAGAGCTCTTGATCTGGTTAATATCACCATCGACCCTGATAAGGAAAATAAGGTTTATATCAGCTCCTGGCAAAGCGGGATCCTCGTTGTGGAGAATGATGAACCGGTGGTATTATGGAATGAAAGCAATAGTGAACTGGAACAGGAAGATATTGCCGGATCCATTAGGGTGAACGGAACAGCTATAGATGATCAGGGATATTTATGGTCAACCAACTCGCTCATTAGAAATGGTTTAAAAAAACTGAGTGAAAATGGCTCGGGAAAGAGTTTTGATCTGAGTGAGATCATGATCAATTTAAACCAGGGAGAATTGACACAATTGATTATCGACAGATCAAAAAATATCTGGATAGGATCAAGAAGAAATGGTTTACTGGTTGTAAACGAGACGGGAAATCGAAAAAAAGCATTGACCACAGACCTTTCAAAAGGAGCTCTTCCCGATGTGCATGTTACAGCAGTGGCTGCCGACAGAAATAACAGGATCTGGATCGGTACACAAAAAGGGCTGGTGGTTTTTCATAATCCGGGAAGCCTGTTCGAGTCGGAGGTTTATGAGGCAAAACCGGTTATCATTGAGGATGAAGGAATTCCAAAAAAACTCCTGGGAGACCAGCCGGTAAATACAATAGCTATTGATGGTGCCGATAACAAATGGTTTGGTACAGATACCGGAGGAGTTCTGAATACGGATCCTTCCGGAATCGGGACCTTTTATAATTTTAATAAAGATAACTCGCCCTTACCTTCCAACAGGATTTTAAAGATCTCTATAGATGATACCAGAGGGCTGGTATATTTTGCTACCGATAAAGGAATTGTGGCCTTTAATAATAATGTGGCGCCTTATGGTAACACATTATCTGAGGTTTATGCTTATCCTAACCCCGTAAGGAAAGAACATGAAACCGTTACCATCGACGGGAGGAACGGAGAACATCTGCCCAGAGGAACCAATGTAAAGATCCTCGATACGGCAGGGCATCTGGTATTTGAGACCAATGTAGTGGAAAATCAGGGATTTAACGGAGGAAAAGTGATCTGGAATAAAACCAATTTAGCCGGAAGACCTGTGGCCTCAGGAATTTATATAGTTTTACTCACATTGCCGAATAAATCGGAAACCTCCACTACTAAAATTGCCATTATCAATTAAAATATGATTGTAAATACAAAAGCCATAGTGCTTACTTCTGTAAAATTTGGCGAAGCAGACCTTATTGTAAAATGTTATACAGAAGAAGGAGTAAAGAGCTATATGCTGAAACATATTTTAAGATCAAAAAATAAAAAGCTGAACAAAGCCTATTTTCAGCCGCTTACGCAACTCAGCCTTACAGCAGTACATAACAATAAAGGAAATCTGAATTCGATCAGAGAAGCGAGGGTTCATTTTGTTTACACATCGATCAATCAAAACATCATCAAACAAAGTATCGCTATCTTTTTATCGGAGGTTTTAAGCAGCGCTTTACGCGAAGAAGATCCTAACCCCAACCTTTTTGAGTATCTGCAAACCACCTTTCAGTGGCTTGAAACGCATGATCATGTTTCTAACTTTCACCTGCTTTTTTTACTGAATCTGACCCGGCATCTGGGTTTTTACCCCGAAGCCAAAAATATAAATATGAAGTACTTTAATTTAGAAGAGGGTTATTTTACAGATTTTAAGCCAGTTAACCTGTTTATAGAAGGGGAAAAATTAACATCGTTTAAATCGCTTATCGGCACAAATTTTGATATATTAGATAGACTAAATTTTAGTGTAAAATCACGTCAGCTGGTATTGAATGATCTGATCACTTATTACGAGCTGCATTTACCGGGATTTAAAAAACCAAAATCGCAGGATATTTTAAAAGATCTATTCAAAAAATAAGTATAAAAAATATACTCGTGAAACTTGTAAATCTGATTATCTTTTTACTTCTGGGGCAACTTTCATATGGGCAGATCTGTACAATCCTCGATCGTGATTCTCATTTTCCCGTTTCAGGGGTTACCATCACCAACGAAGACAATTCACATACAGTAATTACCGATAGGAATGGAAATGCTGATCTGTCAGTTTTTTCCGGTCTCGATATTTTAAGTATAAGTCATGTGTCTTATGTTGAGATAGAGGTGCTAAAAAGAAACATTTTTCAGAACGGACACACCATTTATGTAAAAAATAAGGCAGAGATCCTTGAAGAGGTTTTTTTATCGGCGACAAAAAGTGAGGAAAGTATTAAAAGGATTGCCGAGCAGATAGCTGTTTTTTCCACTAAGGAGATTCAGGATCTTGCACCACAAACTTCTGCAGATGTTCTTTCTGATATCCCGGGAGTGAAAGTACAAAAAACACAATTTGGCGGAGGAAGTCCTGTTTTAAGAGGAATGGAAGCCAACCGGGTTTTACTGGTGGTGGATGGGGTACGGATGAACAACGCGATCTACCGCAAAGGTCACCTTCAAAATGCTATTACCGTATCGCCCAACCTGCTCGACCGGGTGGAAGTGATTTTTGGCCCCTCATCGGTAATGTATGGTTCTGATGCACTTGGAGGAGCAATTCATTATTATACCAAAAAACCTCAAACCAGCGAAAAAAATAAAGTAAATGCTGACCTGCTGACCCGTTATGCTATGGTAAACAATGAATTTACTGTAAGTGGCGGAATGGAATTACAGTTTAAAAAAATGGCTTCCTTTACGGCTTTTTCTTACAGTCAGTTTGGTGATCTGAAAATGGGAAAAAACAGAAAGCATGGTTTTGATAACTGGGGAAAACAATTTCTGTTTTCTGATAACAGCCAAGCGTATTACAATGCCGAACCTGTAGAAAACAAACATCCTGATACACAGAAAAATATCGGTTATGACCAGATGGATTTTTTACAGAAATTTCTGTTTCCAATGGGCGACAATACTGAACTGACCTTCAACATTCAATACAGCAGCACATCCGACATCCCCAGATATGATAAACTAAATGAGTATAAAGATGAGACCTTAAAATATGCCGAATGGAGCTATGGACCGCAGAAAAGACTTTTATTATCGTCACAACTCAGCATCAATCCAAATTACAGCTGGCTGAACAACGGCGTTTTTACTTTGGCCTATCAGGATATTGATGAATCCCGGATCAAAAGAAAATTTGGTAAACTTGAGCGCTCAACTCAACTGGAAAATGTTAAGGTATATAGTTTGAACGGAGATTTTAACGTACCTCTGAGAATCGAAAACAACCGTATTCTGGCCTACGGATTTGAAATGGCCTACAACAAGGTCAATTCTACTTCAAAAGGAGAGGTTTTACAAGTGAACGGGCATGATATTACCGGAATATCCGATACGTATAAAGTACAAACACGTTATCCTGACGGAGGAAGCGACTACCTGAGTAGTGCAGCCTATCTGGATTACCGACAGGATATTTCTGATATCTCTACCTTAAATACCGGGATCAGATTTACCAACACCATACTCAATGCCAAATGGATAGACAACACTTATATTCAGTTACCTGATGATGATATCCATTTGCAGAACACTTCCTTAACTCTAACGGCCGGTTATGCTTTAAAACCTGGGAAAACCTGGCAGATCAACGGGGTACTTTCCTCCGGTTTCCGGTCTCCTAACATAGACGATATTGGAAAAGTTAGGGAAAAAAGAGGAAAGGTTACTGTACCAAATATCGATCTGAAACCGGAATATGCCTATAATGCTGAGATAGGGGTATTAAAATACTTTAAGGATAAAAATTATTTTTTCAATGCTACAGCATATTATACCCTCCTCAATAATTATATCTATCGGGAGGCTTTTGAACTGGATGGCTCTTCAACAATCATTTATGATGGAGAAGAGCTTGATATGGTGGCTAATGTGAACAAAGGAAATGCCTATATTCTTGGCAGCACTTTTTTGTTTAAAGGTAATTTTACCAATACTTTGAGTGCAACCGGATCAGTTACTTTTACCAAAGGAAAAGCTTATGATACAAAGGAACCTTTATCCTCAATTCCTCCGGTTTTTGGCAATATTGGACTCAATTACACAAAGAACAGATTTGATTCGGGTATTAATTTTAAATTTAACGGAAGAAAAAAACTAGAAGATTACAATATTGAAGAAGGAATAGATAATATTGAGGAGACTCCTTACCTTGAAGATCAGGATGAATATTATGGGAGTCCTTCATGGAACACTCTTAATTTTTACGGGAAATACAGGTTTTCCAGAAATTTTGAGATCCTTATTTCAGCAGATAATATTTTAGACCGGCATTATAAAGAATTTGCCTCCGGAATCAGCGCTCCGGGCAGGAATTTTTCTTTGACCCTAATGGCAAGTTTTTAAATTTTTTTTAACATTTTTCAATCCTTAATCACTTATATTTGCTCGAAATCAAAAAATCAGATTTTTGACCGATCGTTTTGCAAATCATATCCATACGGTTTTTCCTTATATCCAAGGTAAAAAATTACTACTTGCTATTTCGGGAGGTTTAGACAGTGTGGTTCTTGCCAGTTTATTGTTTCAAAATGATAATGATATTGCATTGGCTCATTGTAATTTTCAATTGCGCGGAACAGATTCCGATAAGGATGAAGCCTTTGTTAAAGATTTTGCCCAAAAGAGGAATATCCCTTTTTTCACTGTGAAATTTGATACTAAAAAAACAGCTTCTGAGAGAAAGATTTCCACACAGGTTGCTGCCAGGGAACTTCGTTATCAATGGTTTGAAAAAATCAGGAAAGAACAAGGCTATGATTTTATTCTGACCGCGCATCATGCCGATGATAATCTGGAAACAGTTCTGATTAATCTCATACGGGGAACCGGACTGGAAGGACTTACCGGTATTCCCGAAAGAAATAAGAATATCATCCGCCCGCTTTTACCTTTTACAAGAGAGGAAATAAAGAATTATGCCGAGAAAAACCAACTGAACTGGAGGGAGGATCTAAGTAATTTTGAAGATAAATATACCCGGAATAAGATCAGACATCATATTTTACCGGTACTTAAAGACTTGAATCCCGGATTTGATAAATCTTTCCTACAAACACTTTCTCATCTTAAAGCTGCCCAGGCAATTGTAAAAGAATCGGTAAAAAAAGCACAGTGCAGAATTTTTAATAAAACAGATAAAAATACTTATCAGCTGGATATTAAAAAGATCAAAGCTCTAAAGAACACAAAGCAATATCTGTACGAAATGCTGAAAGATTTCGGTTTTACCGAATGGGAAGATGTGTATCATTTGCTTCATGCCCGGTCCGGAAAACAAGTATTTTCCAAAACACACCGCCTGATCAAAGACCGTGATCAATTACTGTTGACAAAACTAAAATCCGGCAGCGATCCTTCTGTTAAAGTGTTTAAGATCTCTGCAAATCAAAAAACACTAAAAACAGATGATGGCACCTTACTTTTTAGTGTTTTAGGAGTTGAAGATATTAAGAAAGAGAATATCTTTAAAAGTGACCCTGAAAAGGAGGTTTACCTCGATAAAAATAAAATTGAATACCCTTTAACTGTAAGAAAATGGGAAAAAGGCGACTATTTCTATCCAATAGGTTTACAAGGAAAAAAGAAATTAAGCAAATATTTTAAAGATGAAAAAATATCCGTTTTAGAAAAGGAAAATATTTGGTTACTTTGCGATCAGAATAAAATAGTCTGGGTTATAGGCAAAAGAATGGATGACCGGTTTAAAATAACAAAAGACACAAAAGAAATATTAAAAATAGAAAAACAATCATGAAGAAAATTCTCTTTATATTAAGTTTGATCCTGATCAGTGTTAACGTAAAAGCCCAGATCCACGATCCCGTAAAATGGGATACGAGTATTGAAAAAGTATCGGAGAACGAATACGATCTGATCATCAAAGCCACAATAGAATCTGGTTGGCATTTATACTCACAAAATGTTCCGGAGAACGGTCCTATTCCCACCTCTTTTAATTTCACAGAGAGTAAAGATTATGAACTCGCAGGAAAAACCAAAGAAGGAAAAGGGCATGAGGTTTACGACAATGTATTTGAGATGAAAATCAAATACTTTGGTGATGAAGCTGTTTTTAAACAACATATCAAAACCCTTACCGATAAAGCTTTTACCATAGAAGGTTCACTTGAATTTATGGTTTGTGATGATACCAATTGCCTGCCGCCTACCGAAGTGGAATATTCTTTTAAAATTCCTAAAGCGGGAGAAACTGCTGTTGCCACTGATAAAAAGGAAGACAAAAGCTTTTTGCAAACCACAATACCTGACAAAGAAGATACCAAAACCGCTTCTTCTTCCGATACATCTGAAAAAGAACCTATTACAGAAGATAAAACCAAGAACCGCAGTTTATGGGCTCTCTTCTTTTTAAGTTTCCTTGCCGGATTTGCAGCCTTGCTTACTCCTTGTGTATTCCCCATGATCCCGATGACGGTAAGTTTCTTTACCAAACAGAGTAAAAGCAAAGCCCAGGGCATCAAAAATGCTGTAGTTTACGGAATTTCCATTGTAGTGCTTTATGTACTTTTAGGAACTGTGATCACTGCCATCTTTGGAGCTGATTCGCTCAATGCGCTTTCTACCAATGTATGGTTCAATATTATTTTCTTTATCCTTTTGGTGGTTTTTGCCATCTCCTTTTTGGGTGCTTTCGAGATTACCCTGCCAAGCAGCTGGGGAACCAAAGTAGACTCTCAGGCTGACAGAGGCGGACTTATCGGAATTTTCTTTATGGCACTGGCTTTAGCCATTGTATCCTTTTCATGTACAGGCCCTATCGTAGGTACTGCACTGGTAGCCGCTGCCGCACAGGGCGGAATTGCTCCGGTAATCAGTATGTTTGGTTTCTCGCTGGCAATTGCATTACCCTTTGCCTTGTTTGCAGCTTTCCCGGGATGGATGAACTCTTTGCCAAAATCGGGAGGATGGCTCAATACGGTAAAAGTGGTCTTAGGATTTTTAGAACTCGCCTTAGCCTTTAAATTCTTATCCAATGCCGATCTGGTATTACAGGCACACTGGCTGGAAAGAGAAGTTTTTATCGCGATATGGATTACAGTATTTGGAGTTTTGGCATTATACCTTTTCGGAAAGATCAAATTACCTCACGATTCTACCATCGATCATATTTCAGTGGGCAGATTAGGTTTAGGCCTGGTTGTGCTGGCCTTTACCATATACATGATTCCCGGACTCTGGGGAGCCCCATTAAAAATAATCAGTGGTTTTCCACCCCCGATGAATTACAGTGAAGCCCCTTACGGTGTAGGATATACCAAACTGGGAGGAGGAGAAAGTGTATCCGGCGGAGAAATACCCGATCATGCACATTTAGGTCCGCATGATATTGTAGCCTTTAACGATTATGGTCTGGGGATGGCCTATGCTAAAAAGGTAAACAAACCGGTATTGCTCGATTTCACCGGCTGGGCCTGTGTAAACTGCAGGAAGATGGAAGCCAGGGTATGGTCGGATCCAAGAGTATTGCAGATATTGAAAAATGATATTGTTTTGATCTCTTTATATGTTGATGATAAGAGACCCCTGCCTGAAAACGAACAATACACCTCGAAAGTAAACGGAAGAAAGATCAAATATATCGGTGCTAAATGGAGCGATTTCCAGATCTCAAAATACAAGGCCAATGCACAGCCGTATTATGTATTGCTGGATCACGAGGGAAATAACCTGAATGAACATGCCGCATACAACACGGATATTGAGATTTATCTGGCTTGGTTAAAGGAAGGTATCGGGAATTTCAATAAATGATCGGTAAAAATTAATTTAAAACTGTCTTTAATTTTTTTAAAGGCAGTTTTTCTATATTTGCCTTAAGGTTAACCATATTTCAGAATATATTTTTAAAGTGAAAAAGCTGTCTTTAATTTTTTTATTTATTTACTCCATAGCTTTTTCACAAGATCGTAAAGAAGCTTTTCATAGTGGAGAATTTTTAAAGTATAAGGTTAGTTATGGTTTGCTAAGTGCCGGTTTTGCTTCACTTCAAGTGGAAGAAATAAAAAAGAACGATCAGGAATTATATCATATTAAGGGCAGAGGCTGGTCAACAGGAATGGTCAACGTTTTTTTTCCTGTGGAAGATGATTACCAATCTTATTTTGATAAAGAAACCTTGCAACCGGTTCAGTTTATCCGTAAAATAAGGGAGGGAGGATATACCAAGAACAAGGAGATCTTTTTCAATTTTGACGATCAAAAAGCAAAAGTTGTTGATCATAAGAACGGAAGGGAAAATACTTTTCCGGTAGATCATAATGCTTTTGATATGCTCTCGGCTTTTTATCATTTTAGAAATCTTGACTTCACAAACCTGAAAGAAGGAGAAATCATAAAGATTAATTTATTCTATGATGACCGGATGAATCTGATAGAACTTCAATATGTTGGAAAAGAGATTGTCAGAACTAATTTTGGTAAGGTAAGAACTCTGGTTTTTAAGCCTTTGGTAGAAGAAGGCAGGGTTTTTAGCGATCAGGAAAGTGTTTTGGTTTGGTTTACAGATGATGAGGCAAGAATTCCGGTAAAGATAAAAGCAGCTATTTTGGTAGGTTCGGTCAAATTTGAGCTTCAGGAAGTCAAGAATATTTCCTATAGGTTCCCTCTTGTTTTTTAACTAAAAATGAGATGTTTTCTATAGTAAAATCAATAGATTTGCAGATTATTTGTAAAATAAGATCGTTTAATGAAAAAGATATTTATAGTTGCCCTTGTTTTTTTATCTCTGCAGTCCTGTAAAAATGACAAGGTTGAAGAAGAAAAAACAGACAAAAAAATTGTAGAAGAGGTCAAACCAAAGATCGTAAAAGAATTTGGTTATATTTTAAATAACTATAAGGTTATTCGTGACACAATAAAATCAGGGGAAAGTTTTGGTGAGATTCTCGACCGGCATCATGTACCCTATCCTGAGATCTACAAAATTGCCGCTACAGCAAGGGATACTTTTGATATCAGAAAATTACGTGCAGGGAAGCCCTATACCATTCTGGCAAAAAAAGATTCTACGGAAAAGGCACAGGTATTTATTTATGAACGAAATAAAATTGATCATCTGATCATAGATTTTTCCGATTCTATTCAAACAAAATATATTCATAAGGCAGTTAGAATGGTTATCCGCACCGGATCGGGAGTTATTGAATCTTCTCTTACCGAAGCGATGGATAAACAAAAGTTAAACTATATGCTGTCGCTGGATATGGCTGACATCTATGCCTGGACCATAGACTTTTTCCATTTACAAAAAGGAGATGAATTCAAACTTATATATGAAGAAAAATTTATCGATGATACGGTTTCTGTAGGCGTTGGAAAAATAAAAGCTGCCTATTTTAAACATAAAGGCGTTCCTTTATATGCATTTGATTTTGTAACCGATTCTACAAAGAACATCAGCGATTATTATGACGAAAAAGCCAATACCCTGCGTAGAAAATTTTTAAAAGCACCTTTAAAATACGGTACTTTTCGCATCTCTTCACGATACAATCTGAGAAGAAGGATAAAACTGTATGGTAATCGTATCCGTCCGCACAAAGGAACTGATTTTGCAGCCCCTATCGGAACCCCTATCCATAGTACCGCCAGCGGAACCGTGATTGCCTCTGCCTACCGGGGAGGGAATGGTAATTACGTAAAAATCAAACATAATGCCACCTATAGCACACAGTATCTGCATATGAAAAAACGAGCTGTTAAAAAGGGGGATTATGTAAAACAGGGGCAGGTAATAGGATGGATCGGTATGACCGGAAATACCAACGGTCCTCATGTATGTTACCGGTTCTGGAAGAACGGAAAACAGGTTGATCCGTTAAAGGAAAAATTACCATCAGCAGCTCCGATCAAAAAAAATCTGAAAGAAGATTATCTCAATTATATCAAACCTTTACGGGAACAACTTGACGAAATTCCGATCAAATATCCCGAAGAAACGGTAGAAGAACAATAAGCACTTTCCTTTTAGGATCAGATCATTTAAAAATATAACTATGCCATTAAAGAACATCAACCCGACAGAAACAAATTCCTTTAGCAAGTTAAAGAATCATTTTGAAGAGATACAGGATATCCCGATGAAAACATATTTCAGGGAAGATCAGGACAGAAAGGAGAAATACACCTTGAATTTCGAAGATTTTAGTCTGGATTATTCTAAAAACAGAGTTGATGATACAACGATGGGCTATTTATTAAGTCTGGCTAAAGAGTCAGATCTGAAAGACGCCATAGAAAAATATTTTTCCGGAGACAAGATCAATGTAACCGAAGATCGTGCAGTATTGCACACCGCTTTAAGAAACCAAAATGATAATAAGATCTTGGTTGAAGGAAAGGACATCATGCCCGAAGTAAGAGAAACGCTTCAGAAAATGGAAGGTTTCTCACAAAAAGTGATTTCAGGTAATTTTAAGGGATATACCGGAAAAGCGATTACAGATGTGGTAAACATAGGTATCGGGGGTTCTGATCTGGGTCCGAGAATGGTTGTGGAATCA
>JANTGS010000060.1 GCA_024762795.1 Flavobacteriaceae bacterium
GTTTTATAGCAGAATATATCGATAAGGATCCGGCCTCAACTTTTAAAGAACTGGAGCAATATCAGGTGAATTTCAATCCGGATATTTTTGTTTTTACCCCCTTGTATGAAAATATTGAACAGATCATCAGGGGATTCAGATTGAATGAAACCGCCGATGCTTATTTGTTATTTTTTCTGGAGGAGATTTTAAGTTTTACACAACGCCATTCACAAAGTATTCACGAGTTTTTAGAATACTGGGAACTTAAAAAAGACAAGCTGAGTATTGCTTCTTCCAATCATAAAGAGTCGGTTAAAATCTCTACAATTCATAAAGCCAAAGGACTTGAGTATCGGGTGGTAATATTCCCTTATGAGATTAAATTATACGATGTTAAAAATGATACCAAATCGTGGTATAATCTGAGTGATTTTGAGGAGAATCACGGTTTTGAACAATTCTATATTTCGGCAACTTTATCAATAAAAAATACCGGAATACAAGGGGAGGAGATCTATCAGAGAAATCTGGAAAATATTGAACTCGATAATCTGAATAAACTCTATGTGGCTTTTACCCGGGCTGTTGAGCAATTGTATATTATTGCTGAGAAAGGTTCGGATGAGAGTATTAAAAACAGCGGAGAATTTTTAAAGAATTATCTTTCAGAACTCGGCCTCTGGAAGGAAGCTAAGGAGATCTATGAATTTGGAGACAAGGCCTTTGTAAGAAAAGAAAAGAAAGAGGAAATAAAGGAACCATTGCTTTTGGGTGATCTGATCAGCAGTCCGTGGCAGGATCATCATATCACCATTGCAGCCACCTCTGAACTTTTATGGGATCCTGAAAGAAAAAAAGCCATCGATTTTGGTAATGTGATCCACAAGATCATGGAAAATGTATTTACTAATGAGGATCTGAATATCTCGGTAGAAAAGTATGTAAATAATGGAGTTATCAGTAAAGAAGATGCTTTTGTAATAAAAGAAAGTTTGCAAAAATTACTTATACATCCCGATCTTGAAATGTATTTCCGTAAAGGGAATAAGGTTTTTACTGAAAGAGAGATCCTTGACGATCAAAAGGAGATCCTGATCCCGGACCGGTTGAATTTTTTAGAGGATAAACAGGTGGTCATTATCGATTATAAAACGGGTTACCCGGAAAAAAGGCATCATGATCAGGTGGAAAAATACGCTGCAGTATTAAAAAGAATGGGTTATAAAACTATAAAAAAAATATTGATTTATATCGATAAAGATATTAGTATTGTAAATGTTTAAAATTAAAATATGAATACGCTTGACATTATTTTGGCTTTGATTTTAGCTTTTGGGCTCATCAGAGGATTTTTAAAAGGTTTTATTGTAGAAGTAGCCTCATTGGCAGCTTTAGTACTTGGAATATACGGAGCGGTTTACTTTTCCTATATACTTTCTGAATTTATCAAACCGTATTCCGACTGGGATCCTTCTGTTTTGCAACTGGTTTCTTTTGCAGGTACCTTTTTAATTATAGTAATTTTGATCTCCCTTACGGGAAAACTGATTACAAAACTGGCTGAGAACATTGCTCTGGGAGTATTGAATAAATTTCTAGGGGGTATATTCGGGTTATTGAAAGTAGGGATGATCCTGAGTATAGTTCTTTTGGTCTTCAGTAAATTAAATGATTCTATGCCTTTTGTAGAAAAGATCAAAGTTGAAGATTCAATACTCTATGAACCTGTAAAAAATTTTTCGGTAAGTGTTTTCCCCAATCTTGTTAAGTATGATAAAAGTAACAATAAAAAATAATCCTTAGTTTTGTTAAAATTTTACTGTCATGTCAACAGCCAAAAAACAATATAAAAGAATAACTACCAAATCTTTGGTAGAAATGAAAGAAAATGGCGTTAAGATCGCCATGTTAACTGCCTATGATTATACTATGGCAAAGATCATTGATCATGCCGGTATCGATATCATTTTGGTGGGAGATTCTGCTTCCAATGTTATGGCGGGCCATGAAACCACTCTGCCTATTACTTTAGATCAGATGATCTATCACGCTTCTTCGGTAATCCGGGCTATTGAAAGATGTTTTGTAGTTGTGGATCTGCCTTTCGGAACCTATCAGGGAAATTCGAGAAGAGCGCTGGATTCTGCCATCAGAATAATGAAAGAATCAGGTGGTCATGCGGTTAAGCTTGAAGGAGGAAGGGAGATTGGCGAATCGGTTACCCGGATTCTTTCAGCAGGTATTCCGGTAATGGGTCATTTAGGACTTACACCTCAATCCATTTATAAATTTGGCACTTATACCGTACGGGCCAAAGAAGAAGAAGAAGCAAAAAAATTAAAACAGGATGCAAAATTACTGGAAGAACTGGGTTGTTTTGCCCTGGTTTTAGAAAAAGTTCCTGCCAAACTGGCTGAGGAAGTTGCTAAAAGTCTGCAAATTCCTGTGATTGGAATCGGTGCCGGAGGAGATGTCGACGGTCAGGTTTTGGTTACCCATGATATGCTGGGAATGACCCATGAATTCAGTCCGCGGTTTTTAAGAAGATATCTCGATCTTTATGTGGATATGGGCGATGCTTTTAAACGCTATATTTCTGATGTAAAGGCTAAAGATTTTCCGAATAAAGACGAACAATATTAAAAAAAATGATCTGTAATCACCGGGATTACAGATCATTGATCAGTTTCTTAAGAGTTTTTAAAATCTAAAAGTGACCCCGGCCTTAATAATGGTTCCATAAAAGCCAAACTGGTTTACTTCCCATGGATATTTAAATCTACCTCCCAGATCGGTAACAAAATCTCCTTTGGTATCGATGGTGTCAGGATAAACATTAAACAGGTTGTTCACGGTTGCACTTACAAAGAACTTATCGGATATATCATATCCAAAGATCAGATCGGTGATTACCTTACCCGAAAAGGTTTGATCATAGGCAGAGTCTTCAACAGGTAAAGGCCCATTTCCCAGATCAACACCATTCAGACCGTTATTTGCGTGTTTCCAGGTCACCTTACCAAAATAAGTATTATTCAGGCTTGCATGAAATTTATTCAGATCATAATTGAGTCCTAAAGTAGCTTTGGTCTTAGGTCTGGAAGATTCAATTCTTGAAGCCTCTTTACGGTTAAAAATGGTGTAATTATTATCTTCAAGTATGGGAGGTGTAGTAATATTACCCACTATTTTAGTTTCATTCCAGTTAAATGCAAGGGTAGCTCCCAGCATTCCGGAACCTAAACTGATATTTTTATAATTAGCAACCAGATCAATACCATTGGTTTTTGTGTCTACTGCGTTGGTAAAGAATTTTAAACTGGTAACATTATATTCATCAAGTATCTTCTCCACGGGATTGTTATCGGGATTACCCGGACCACCGTTCTGATAACCGATCTCACCGGTAAACAAAACCCTGTCGTTAACTTTGATGTTATAATAATCTAAAGAAACAAAGAAATTACGGGTAAATTTATAGGTAAATCCGGCCGAAATATTGTGAGAGGTTTCCGCCTTCAATGAAGGTACACCCAGTCCGTCAACAATAACAGGATCCACATTATTGAAGGTTCCCTGATTAGAAATAGTTCCACCTGAAACCAGTGTTTGGATATTACTTAAATAGATTTGATGCAGCGCAGGAGCTCTGAATCCTGTGCTGATAGAAGCTCGTATAGCACCTTTATCCCCAAGCTTATAACGGCTGTTCAGTTTCCAGGAGGTATTTCCTCCGAAATCACTGTAATTCTCATACCTTAAAGCTCCTCCGATAAGTAAAGCTTCGGTGACATCCCACTCCGCATCTCCATAAGCACCAAAACTTGATCGCCCTTCTGATAAGGCATTGGCAGGTTGTAATCCGGGAAATGACTGAGCTCCGCTGCCAAAATAAGAATCGGATCCCCCTTCTTTAACCGTAAATTTTTCTGTACGGGCCTCTATACCGAAGGCCAGGTTGATATTGCCAAAATTTCTGTTTACATCGATATTTCCCAGTAAATTTTGAAATTTATAGGCTCCGGCATCGAAACTGGTCGGACTTTCAGCTCCAAGATCTACATTGAGTGTGTTGCCAATGGTATAATCTACTGTGTTGATACCAAAAGTACCACTCACATCGATTTTGAATTCGCCTACGTCAAATTTCGCTCCTATACCATCCATGCTGTCAAAGATATTGGTTTCAAAAGTAGGTTGAAATCCGTTGTATTCTGTTCCGGCTTCATGTAACAGGTTGTATGGGTCGTCCACCCAGTACGGTGTTCTGTACAACGCAAAACTCTTCCCTTTTCTGTAGGTCAAACCTCCAAAGGCATAAAATTCTCCGTTTCCGCTTTTAAAAGGAATGCCGGCATTGACAAAAACATCTCCTTTTTGCATATCCGGTTGACCAAGGGTCATACCAAGGTCAGGATTCTCTGCCAGCCAATTGCCCCAGTTAGGATCATCTGCAGGAACACCAAACAAGACATCTTCCCCGGGTTCACCGGCTCTGTTGGTGTGTTGCTGACTTGAAAATTCGGCAGTAAGATTGACGTAACCCTCAGAAGCCACATTAAAACTTGTATTTACATCAGCATCAAGCATAAAACCATCTCCTTGGGTTGTGATCCCCGAATTCAGATTTAGTGTGGTGTATTCAACATTCTTTTTCAGTACAATATTAATTACCCCTGCAATGGCATCCGAACCGTATTGGGCTGAGGCACCATCGCGTAAAACTTCTACTCTGTCTATTGCAGCTGTAGGAATACTTTTCATATCGGTACCTACCTCTCCTTTTCCGGGAGTATCATTGATATAAACCAAAGCACTTTGATTTTTACGCTTTCCATTAACCAAAACCAGGGTTCTGCTGGGGCCTAAACCTCTCAGATCGGCAGGGTCAAAATGCGCAGTTGCATCTGAAATGGTTTGATTTGTAGCATTATAAGACGGAATTTTGTAATTCAACATCTGATCAACAGAAACTTGTCCGCTGCTGGCAAGTTCTTTAACATCAACCACATCAATGGGTACAGGAGAATCTAAGATTGTACGTTCTTTACCTCTGTTCCCAAGAATCACGATCTCATCAAGACCAACACCCTCTTCTTTGAGTATGATCTGAACAGGTGATTCTGAATTGATCACAGACTCTTTTTTGGTATATCCCAAAGAAGAAAAAACCAATGTTGTTGGTATTTCATTTACTCTGAAGGAGAAATTTCCTTCTTCATCAGTAGTTGTTCCGTTGCTCGTCCCTTTTTCAATAACATTTGCAAACGGAATAGGGCTACCGAATTCATCAGAAACTTTTCCGGTTACGGTCTGTGCCGAAATATAACCCGACAGCAGAATAATGCTTAACAACGAAATTGTTTTTAAATAGTAATTAATTTTCATTAATGACAAATTTTAGTTAATAAAGTCGGCAAATATCGAATAAAAAATTAAACAAACGAATAAAAAAACAATAAAAACTAAAAAATGTTATGAATTGTATAATCCGCTTTCCTGATCGGTTTATTTCTTTTCCATTGCAGAATTCCTCTGACTACTTTATTTAACCAAATTTTAACAACGGAAATCTACTTTAAAATGTATTTTTGCTCGTTGCATTAATCTTAAATTTTTAAGAAAAACCATGGAAGAACAAAAATCAAGTATTGATATTAAAGCGATTAATGAAAAAATAGAAAAAGAAAGCGCTTTTATCGATCTCCTTCAATTGGAGATGAACAAAGTTATTGTAGGTCAGAAACACATGTTGGAAAGGTTGCTGATCGGATTGCTTGGAAACGGACATATTTTACTGGAAGGAGTTCCGGGACTGGCAAAAACCCTTGCGATCAATTCGTTATCAAAAGCAGTAAAGGGATCTTTTAGCAGAATACAGTTTACTCCCGATTTATTGCCTGCCGATGTTATTGGTACCATGATCTATAATATGAAGGATAATGATTTCTCGATAAAGAAAGGGCCTATTTTTGCCAATTTTGTTTTGGCCGATGAGATCAACAGGGCTCCTGCAAAGGTTCAATCAGCCTTGCTTGAAGCAATGCAGGAACATCAGGTTACCATTGGAGATACTACTTTTAAGCTGCCTGAACCCTTTTTGGTAATGGCCACGCAAAACCCGATCGAGCAGGAAGGTACCTATCCGTTACCGGAAGCTCAGGTTGACCGTTTTATGCTAAAAACTGTTATAGATTATCCGAAGGTAGAAGAGGAAAAACTCATTATGCGTCAGAATCTTAACGGAAGTTTTAAGCAGATCAATCCTGTGGTATCTCTGGATCAAATCCTCAAGGCAAGAGATCTGGTAGATGAGGTTTATATGGATGAAAAGATTGAAAAATATATTCTTGATATAGTATTTACTAGCCGTTTTCCTGAAGAATACAGGTTGCCCGAACTGAAATCGCTAATCAGCTTTGGAGCTTCTCCAAGAGGTAGTATCAGTTTAGCAAAATCGGCAAAATGCTATGCTTTTATCAAACGAAGAGGTTATGTAATCCCCGAGGATGTTAGAGCTGTTGTACACGATGTGCTCCGACACAGAATAGGAATTACCTATGAGGCCGAAGCCGAAAATATTACTTCAGAAGATGTTATCAATAAAATTGTAAATGAAGTTGAAGTACCTTAGAAAAGTTTGATCGTTAAGGTTTTTTTATCATTGAAAGGATAAGAATCCTGCCAAACGAATAAACAGTTCAACATTCAACAAATATTTATGGATACCAAAGAAATTCTAAAAAAAGTACGAAAGATCGAGATCAAAACACGACGTTTGTCCGATCATATTTTCTCAGGTGAATATCACAGTTCATTTAAGGGGAGGGGTATGACTTTTTCTGAGGTAAGGCAATACCAGTACGGAGATGATATTCGTTCAATCGACTGGAATGTTACGGCGAGATATAATGAGCCTTTCGTCAAAGTTTTTGAAGAAGAACGCGAATTAACCATGATGTTGATGGTAGATCTGAGTGCTTCAGAATTTTTTGGTACCGTTGATCATTTTAAAAGAGATATCATTGCGGAGATCAGTGCTACACTGGCCTTTTCTGCAATACAGAATAATGATAAAGTGGGTTTGCTGATCTTTTCCGATGAGATCGAACTGTTTATTCCTCCAAAGAAAGGAAAAACGCATGTACTGAGAATAATTCGTGAACTGATCGAATTCCAGCCCAAAAGTAAAAAAACAGATATTGCTCAGGCACTGAGGTATTTATCTAATGTAATGAAGAAGAAAGCCATTGTTTTTATGCTTTCTGATTTTATGGATGAGGGTTATGAGAATGCACTGAAGATCGTATCAAAAAAACACGATGTAACCGGTATCAGGGTGTACGATAAACATGAGACCGAAATCCCAAAACTGGGGATGGTACCCATGCAGGATGCTGAGACGGGAGAGATTATTCTTGTAAATACCAATTCAAAAACTGTTCGTACCAAATACAGGGCAAATTATTTGCAACAGGTTGGTTTTTATGAAGACACTTTTAGAAAAAGTGGTGCAGGTACTATTCATACCCGGGTGGATGAAAGTTATGTAAAAAAACTTTTAGGTTATTTTAAAAGAAGAAATTAGCCATAAAAATGCTTTAAAAATCTATGATAAAGAATCAGATACATAAAAATAGATTATCCAGAAGTCTTCTTTTTTGGATGTTGGTATTTGTCTTTGCAACTGGTTTTAAAGCCAGCGCACAAGTAGAACTTAAACTGGATACCACAAAGATCAGGATTGGAGAGCAGATTGAATATACGATCTCTGTTGATAAGGAAGGAGTGGATAATGTTGCTTTTCCTAAACTTCAGCTCGACAGTTTAAAGAAAATTGAACTGGTAAAAAGTTTTGATATAGATTCGGTAAAGAACCGGATCTTTAAAAAATATTTGCTCACCTCTTTTGACAGTGGTAGATATATGATTCCGAAACAATCTGTTTTGATCGACAATGTGACCCAACAGATCGATTCGGTTTTTATTGATGTTTCCACCGTGGCCGTTGATACGACCAAGCAAAATTTATACCCCATAAAACCCATTGTTAAAGAGCCTTACACCTTTGACGATTTTAAAATTTATGTTTGGTGGATTCTAGGAATCCTGTTACTGGCTGCTTTGATCTGGTATTTGATCAAAAGAAGAAAAAACCGACCGGAAGAAAAAGAAAAGAAACCTGCAATTCCACCGTTTGAACTGGCTAAAAAACGTTTGAAGGAACTGGATGATAAACATTTATTGGAAAAGAGCAGGGTTAAGCAATATTATATTGAACTTACAGATATCGTTCGAAATTTTATTGAAACGGAAATGCATATTCCTGCTTTGGAATCAACCACCGGTGAATTGATGGAGACTATAACCGATTTTAATAAGAGCAGTCATCTGGATATTCCGAAAGACACCTTATTAAAATTAAAAAGTTTGTTAAGGGATGCCGATCTGGTAAAATTTGCCAAATCAAAACCTTTACCCAATGAGATCGATCTGCATCGCCATGATGCCGAAGATATTATCGATGTAATGCATCCTAAAGCAGTTAATAAAGAAAAAAAGGAAGAAGATGGGCAGTAATTTAGAATTTCATAATCCGGAATTTTTCTGGCTCTTTCTGATCCTGCCGGTATTGGCTGCCTGGTATTATTTTAACAGGAGAAAGGACAGTGCTGTTTTAAAGATTTCGGGAACCAAAGGTTTTACAGAAAAGAATATCTGGGCCAAAATAAAACCCTTACTCTATGTATTGAGATTGCTGGCTATATCATCGCTTATCATAGCCATGGCGCGTCCGAGAAATGTAGAAGTAAGTAAAAAGACCAAGACCACAAGAGGGATTGATATAGTTATGGCCATCGATGTTTCGGCAAGTATGCTGGCTAAAGATCTGAAACCCAATCGTTTGGAGGCTTTGAAAGCAGTAGCTTCACGATTTGTTACGCAAAGACCTAACGACAGGATTGGGATTGTAGTCTACGCCGGTGAGAGCTTTACAAAAACACCCATTACCAGCGATAAAAGGATTGTTTTAAATACTATCAGACAGATCAGATGGGGAGAGATAGAAGATGGAACAGCTATTGGTATGGGACTCGGATCGGCAGTAAATCGCTTAAAAGATTCCAAAGCGAAGAGTAAAGTAATCATCCTTTTAACCGATGGTGTGAACAATTCCGGGTTTGTAGATCCGAAAACGGCCACCGATCTGGCAAAGAATCTGGGAATAAAAGTTTATACTATTGGTCTGGGAACCAACGGAACAGCTTTGTTTCCCGTTGCCAAGGATATAAATGGAAAACTGATCTTTAGAAATGCTCAGGTAGAGATCGATGAAGATCTGTTAAAATATATTGCTGCGGAAACCGGAGGTAAATATTTCCGGGCAACCAACAATAAAAAACTGGAGAGTATCTATAATGAGATCAATAAACTGGAAAAGACGAAAATAGAAGAGTTTAAATATTATAATTATCAGGAAAAATACAGGCCATTTGTTTTACTGGCCGGACTCCTGATCTTTATTGAAATGTTATTAAGATTTACAGTTTACAGAAGTTTTATATAATTTTTGTTGATGTGTTGATTTGTTTAATTGAGATAGATGTTTGAATATTCATTTGAAAAATTAGAAGTCTGGAAAGAATCCATAGAATTAGTTAAATCAATCTATGAAAGATCAGGCACATTATACCACAATGTCTTTCAGCTCAGCCCTGAAAGTATTAAATCAAATGATTATTGCAAAAGAATTAAATTATATAAAAGATAGTGATTTACTAAAAGAAAGAGAAAAAATATCAAAAATAACCAATATGCTTAATGCATTAAGAAAATCTCAAATAAACAGAAAAATAATTAAACAGATAAACGAATAAACAAATAAACAACAATAAATGTATCAAATAGAAGAACCAAAATACATCATTTATTTCGCAATCGTAGCGATACTGATTGTGATGTATATCTTTGTTGTTTTCTGGAAAAGAAAAAGACAAAAGGCTTTTACTGATTCACGCTTATTAAAAAGATTAAGTCCTGATACTTCCGGATTTAAGTCGTTGCTAAAATTTCTTTTGATCATCCTGAGCTTGTCCTTTTTAATTATTGCGTTGATCAACCCTAAAATAGGTACACAATTGAAAACAGTAAAGCGTCAGGGGGTTGATATTGTTTTTGCTTTGGATGTTTCGCGTAGTATGTTATCAGAAGATACACCGCCTAACCGCCTTGAAAAGGCAAAGCAGATCATTTCAAAAGTAATCGATAAGCTGGGAGGTGACCGGGTAGGAATAATTGTTTATGCCGGAAATGCATATCCGTTATTGCCAATTACTACCGATCATGCTGCAGCAAAAATGTTCCTTCAGAATGCGGGTCCGGATATGGTTTCTTCTCAGGGAACTGCAATCAGTCAGGCTCTTTTGCTGGCCAAGACCTTTTATGATGACGAATCGCAAACCAATCGTTTCTTGTTTATCTTATCGGATGGTGAAGATCATGAAGAAAAGTTTGATGCAGCAGCGAAAGAGGTACTGGATCAGGGGATCAAAATATTTACCATTGGTGTGGGAACCAAAAAAGGAGGTCCGATCCCAATTAAAAGGAATGGAAAATTCCTGGGCTATAAAAAAGATAATAAAGGAGAGCTGGTGATTACACAGCTACATGATGATACCCTTAAGGATATAGCCAAAAAAGGCAAAGGGGATTATGTTTATGGAAATAATACCGGTAAAACCATTGAATTTATAGAGGATATACTCAACAATGCAGAAAAGAAAGAATTTGAGGTAAAACAATTCTCTGATTTTAAAGATCAGTTTCAGTGGTTTGTCGGACTCGGATTATTATTTTTGGTTTTGGATGTATTCTTGTTACAAAAGAAAACAAAATGGATCCAGAAACTGAATCTGTTCAATGAAAAAAATGAAACAGAATGATGAAAAAGGATATTAAAATAATGATATTGAAAAATGGGCTTCTATTTGGAATTATGTTATTCCCATGGGTTGGCTTTGCCCAGAAAAAAACACAGGAAGTTGAGATCACAACCGGGCAAAAAGATCTGGTAAGAGAAGGAAATGATTTGTACAAAAAGAAAAATTTTGTTGATGCAGAGGTAAAATATAAAAAAGCGATTAAGGAGAATCCTACCTATGCAAAAGCAAATTATAACCTTGGAAATGCTATTTATGAGCAGAACAGGTTTAAAGAAGCTGTTCCTTTTTATGAGGTAGTTACTAAAACAGCGAAAGATGAAAGTTTAAAAGCGAGCTCTTTTCATAACCTTGGCAACTTGAGTATGAAGCAGAAACAATACGCCAAAGCAATAGAAGCCTATAAAAATTCGTTACGTTTGAACCCAAAAGATGAAGAAACACGCTATAATCTGGCTCTGGCGCAAAAATTATTAAAGGATCAACAAAAAAAGGACAAAAACAAAGACAAAAACAAAGACAAGAATAAAGATAAGAACCAGGATAAAAATAAAGATCAGAACAAAGACAAAAACAAGGACAAGAATCAGGATAAAGACAAGGATAAGGACAAAGATCAGAATAAGGATAAAAACCAGGATAAAAACAAAGACCAGAATAAGGATAAGAATCAAGATCAGAAAAATAAAGATCAAAAAAAGAAGCAGCAACAACCAAGGCCTAATCAGCTTACCAAGCAACAACAAAAACAATTGCTGGAAGCGATGAATAAAGAGGAAAATAAAACTCAGAAAAAGGTCAATGCCAAAAAGGCCAAGGGACGAAAACTAAATCAGGAAAAAGACTGGTAGAAAAATGAAGAACATCTATTTTTACATATTATTTTTATTAACTGTCCAGGGTATTTCTGCCCAGGTTACTTTTAAAACTACGGTAAGTAAAGATGAGTTAGGCCTAAATGAAAGGTTGAGGATTGAATTCTCGATCAACAGACAGGGTGGGGACGATTTTACTCCCCCTGATTTCAGAAATTTTAAGGTATTGGCTGGTCCGAGTCAGGCTACAAGTTTTTCCTCCATCAACGGGAAAAGTTCCTTTAAGCAAACCTATACCTATATTATACAACCGCTAAGAAAAGGAACGTTTACAATTCCTTCCGCGAGTATAACTTACAAAGGTCAGGTAATTAAAACCAATACAGTACGTATCAAAGTATCCGATGCTGTTGCCATTCCAAAAGATCCTAATGATCCTAGATATCTGGCTTCTCAGAATGTACATCTGGTAGCAGAGATCTCTAATGCGAATCCGTATGTAGGAGAAAGTATTTCAGTAGTGTATAAACTCTATGTCAACACCAATAAGGTGAATGTACAAAATACCCGTGAGCTGGCAAGTCCAACCTTTAATGGTTTCTGGAATCAGAATATCAAGGTGGAAAACTGGGTAGCTCAGAGTGGAACTTATAAAGGGGAGCCCCACCGTTTTGTAGTAGTAAAAAGATCGTTACTGATTCCACATAAATCGGGTAAGTTAGAACTGGAACCTCTTGAAATGGAGATTACAGCCGGAGTGCCTATGGGCAGAAGGGATTTCTTTGGAAACATGATGTTTAAGGATGTTAGTTTTACACTTACCTCAGGAAAAAGGATCATCAATGTAAAACCTTTGCCCGAAGAAAATAAACCTGTTGATTTCAATGGAGCTGTTGGTGATTTTGATTTTAGTGTTAAAACCAGTAAAAATACTTTAAAGGCCAGTGAATCGGCTACACTTACAGTAGATATTTCCGGAAAGGGTAATTTAAAACTGATTGAGATGCCTTCGATCATTGCGCCTCAAGGACTTGAGATTTATGAACCGGAGCATCACGAAAAGATCAGGACTTCGCTCAGCGGATTACAGGGCAGGATCTATGACCAGTATGCGATTGTACCTCAGTTCAAGGGCAAATTTAAGATTCCGGATGTCTCTTTTTCTTATTTTAATCCTAATGATGAGCAATACCATACCATTACCTCCGATGCCATCATCATTAATGTGCCTCAGGGAAAAGCTGCAACAGAGGATAGTGATCAAAATACCATTACCAAAAGAACTGTAGTGGGAGGAGAAAATGATATTCGTTTTATTAAAATGAAGACCAAACTGGCACCTATTAAGGTCGAAAAAGATTTCTTTGGATCAAATTTGTATTATATCTTACTGTTACTTCCTTTGCTGTCAATCCCGATAGGAATTTTCCTGGGCAAGAAAAAACAAAACAGAGATAATGATATTGTAGGTAACAAAAGAAGAAAAGCTAACAGGCTGGCTAGAAAATATCTATCAGAAGCTAAAAAACAGTTGGGTAATAAAGAACCTTTCTATGAGGCACTGGAAAGGGCAATACATAATTATCTTAAAGCCAGATTACAAGTGGAAACCAGTGAAATGAGTATGGATAGAATAGAGGAAATGCTGGCCGAAAGAAATGTAAAGCCTGTAATTATAGAAGAGTTTAAAAAAGTGATTGATGATAGTAATATGGCCAGATATGCACCGTCAACGAGTACGGTAATGAAGAATGATTATAACAGAGCCAAACAGGTAATTACCCGATTGGATAAATATCTTTCATAAAGAATAGAATAATGAAGAAAGTATATTTTATAGCAGTTTTATTTTTGAGCTTTTTCGCAAATGCTCAGGATGTTGACAGTTTGTTCGTAAAGGCAAATAAATTTTTTCAAAACGAACAATATACCCAGGCATTACAGCTTTACAAGGATATTGAGAAAAAGAATGTAGCCTCAGAAGAACTTTACTTTAATATGGCCAATGCCTATTTTAAGACCAACCAGGTAGCGCCCTCTATTTATTATTACGAAAAGGCTTTACAGTTGGATCCAGATGATGAGGATACCCTTTTTAATCTGGATTATGCCAACCGGATGATCATTGATAATATTGAACCGCTTCCTAAGAGTCTGGGGCAGAAATTCAGAGAGAACGTAATATTGAGGTTTACCTATAATACCTGGGCCATCATGGCAGTGGTCTTTGCCTTGCTTTTTGCCTTATTATTTTTATTATATCATTTTTCAAATTACACTTCTAAAAAACGACTCTTTTTTATTACCAGTATTGTAAGTGCTGCTTTAGTGCTGATCAATGTATTTTTTGCACATCAGAACAAAAGTATCTCCGATAGTACAAAATATGCCATTATCTTTAGTCAGAAAGCTGATGTAAAAAGTGCGCCAACTCTCTCAAGTGAGATCAATTTTGAATTACACGAGGGCACAAAGGTTAAAGTGGTTGAGAGTCTTGACAACTGGAAAAAGATCAAACTGGCTGATGGAAATACAGGCTGGATCAATGCTGAGGACATGAAAGAGTTGTAGTCTTAAGATTTTAAAGCTGTTATTATTTTAAACAAACCGGCAGGATCTCACCGGGAGTTAAGCGGTATTTATCTGCCATTTCGGGAGAAAGCTCTTTTGAATAATCTACTTCATCTACTTTAAAACCTGTGTCTCTCAGGCGGTCAAAATAATCACGGCCATAGATTCTTACATGGTCATATTGTCCGAAATGTTTTTTACGTTCTTCCGGATCGGTAATATTAAAATCCTCATAGGTTTTTTCCAGACTCAGATCCTGAGGCACCTGAAATATTCCCATTCCACCCGGTTTTAATACCCTGTAAAGCTCACTCATAGCCTTGGTGTCGTCTTCAATGTGTTCCAGTACATGATTACAGATTATCACATCAAAAAGATCATCTTCAAAAGGAAGGTCAAGAATATCGGCTTTTACATCCACAATGGGTGAATAGAGATCGGCTGTGGTATAATCCAGATTCTGCATTTTTTTAAATACGGGCAAAAAGCTTTGTTCCGGTGCCATGTGCAGTACTTTTTTTTTGGCAGTAAAGAAATCGGTTTTATTTTTAAGATAAAGCCATAACAACCGGTGTCTCTCTAAAGATAATGTCCCCGGAGATAAAACATTGGGGCGTTGTTC
>JANTGS010000061.1 GCA_024762795.1 Flavobacteriaceae bacterium
AGATACAACCAACTCTATTTTAAGGGTCTTACTTTTAAAATTATAAAAAAAACTATACTGATAACTGATCAATATTCTGATAAAGAAGAAAGATGAAGTGTTATTTTCTATTTTATCGGACAGAAATAATCTTTAATCAACAATTCCTTGTTCCACCGCATCACCATATCACATCATCACTGTATCACCGCATCACTATATCACCGCATCACTGCATCACCATATCAATATATTTTAAATTTTTTTAGTGTTTTTATTCTTTATAAAACCAAAACTTTTATCTTTATAGTCTTATGTAAAATTTTGTAAAATTTAATTTATTTTTAATAGAGATGATATGAAAAAAGTTTTTATTTTCTTTTTGTTTATTACGGTAATTTTTTCTTGTAAATCAACTGATAAAACTGCTTCAGAAACTAAGAAAGGGGAGTGGATCAATTTATTGGATGATGCACATGTTAAGGGATGGAGGGCTTATAATGGTAATGAACTTCCTCCCGGATGGATTGTTAAAGATGGGGTATTGACTTTTGATACCGAACTGGGATTAGAACAAAATTATAAAGGAGGAAAAGATATACTTTACGGAGACCAAGAGTTTGCAAATTTCGAATTATATCTGGAATGGAAGTTGCCAAAAGGAGGTAACAGCGGGATCTTTTATCACGTAAAAGAACAAGGCTATAAGTCACCAACTCAAATGGCACCTGAATATCAGCTGATAGATGACGAAAATTATGCTACGATCCATGACCTTACCAATTACAATAAAAGCGTGGGAGTAACAAAGAATCCTGAGTTGTTACAAACCTGGCAACAAACCGGAGCCGATTATGCCATGTATCCTGCCGATCCTTCAAAAAAACATTTAAACCCTGTTGGGGAGTGGAATACCACACGAATTGTTTTTACTCCTGAAAAAGTAGAATACTGGCTTAATGGTAAAAAAACAGTGTCTTTTGAGCCATGGTCTGAAGACTGGCATAAAAGAAAAAATTCCGGAAAATGGAAGCACAGTCCTGATTACGGAAAATATAAAACAGGATATATAGCCTTACAAGACCATTCAAGTCCGATCTGGTTCAGAAATATTAAGATAAGAAAATTATAATCCATCCAAAATGAAGAAAAGAGATTTTTTAAAAACTACAGGAGCCATAGCATTGGGAGCTATGATACCTTCCCCTATCTGGGCACTTTCTAAAGACAAACGGTTAAGAACGGCCCATATTGGTGTTAGCGGAATGGGAAGATCCGACCTCAATTCGATCTCCTCTCACAGTCAGGTAGATGTAGTAGCACTATGTGATGTAGATTCCAACGCCTTGGAATCGGCTCAAAAGGCGCATCCAAAGGCTAAATTATATAAGGATTACAGGCAAATGTTTAAAGAGATAAGTAATGAAATTGATGCAGTAATTGTTTCTACTCCTGATCATACTCATGCTCCTGCATCGATGATGGCTATGGAAATGAACAAACCCGTATATTGCCAAAAACCGCTTACTCACCATGTATCTGAGGCCAGAGCTATGAGAAAACTGGCAGAAAAGAAAGGTTTGGTTACCCAGATGGGAATTCAGGTGCATTCTTTTTACGATTATAAACTGGCTACTTTACTCATCCAGTCGGGTATTATTGGAAAAGTAAAAACTGTACGTGCCTGGTCTCCTAAGAACTGGGGATTTGATGGACATGCACCAAAAGGATCAGATCCGATACCAGAAACCCTGGATTGGAATCTCTGGCTGGGGACCGCAGCTGAAAGGCCTTACAAAAAGAAGATCTATCATCCCGCAAACTGGAGAAAACTTCTCGATTTTGGTTGTGGAACCTTGGGTGATATGGGAGTACATATCTTTGATACGCCTTACAATGCTCTTAAGCTCGATGTACCCAAAACTATCGTAAATCACTGTAGAAAACCTACAGGTTTCGGTTACCCTGAACACAATAAGGTTACCTATGAATTTCCTGGAACCAAATATACTGCAGATACTTTGAAATGGGTGTGGTATGATGGCTCCGGAGCTCCCGAAAAACATAAAGATCTGATCCTTCCCGGGAATGAAAAATTACCTGATCAAGGGGCAATGTTTATTGGAGAAAAAGGCCGACTTTTATTACCACACTTTATGCAATTACCAAAACATATTATCAATGGAAAATATGTAGATCTTGATCTTTCTGTAATAAAAAAAACAGACAATTTAGGACAGCCCACAGTTAGTTATGACGTAGAAGGTAAGAAACACTATCATCAGTTTGTGGATGCCTGTTTAGGTAAAGATAAATGTAGTGCACCATTTTCTTATGCAGCAAGACTTACAGAAACTATTCTTTTAGGAGTTATTGCAGGACGTTTTCCTGACAAAACCCTGCACTGGGACAGCAAGAAGGCTCAATTTTCTGAAACAGAGGCTAATCAGTATCTGGAAGGCGTATATAGAAAGTTCTAGTTTATACCCTATTTTGTATAATTTAAGTTCTTAACAGAACCATTAAAAAAGAAAGAGGCTGTTGATCAACAGCCTCTTTCTTATTATATGTGGTAAAATGAAATACTACATTTTATATTCTGCAGGTACTTCTCCGGTTAATGTTTCCAGGAAATCGTAGATAGACTGAACCTCATCATCAGTAAGATCTTTATTTACCTGTAATTTTCCCATGATCTTAATTACTTCCTTAAGATCTTTTACACTGCCATCATGAAAATATGGGTAAGTTTTTGCAACATTTCTTAAAGAAGGTGTTTTAAAGATGTAATTATCAGTTTCTTTTTGAGTCACTTCTGCTTTTCCCTTGTCTTTACTTTTGCTTTTGGTGTATTCCCAGTAATTTCCATAAAGTCCAAACTTCTGGAACATATTTCCACCCAAAGCATTACCATTGTGACAGGTGATACAACCCTTATCAATAAATGTCTGAAGCCCTTTAAGTTCTTTTTCATTAAGAGCCTTGGTATCTCCAGCAAGGAATTTATCAAATTTTGTAGGTGTGATCAGTTTGCGTTCAAACGCTCCGATAGCTTTTTTCAGATTGTTATAGTTGATAGGGTCCTTTTCAGCCGGAAAAGCTTTGGCAAACATTTCTTTGTACTCTTTTTCTTTTGATAATCTGCTTACTACAGTTTTTTCATCAGGCATACCCATTTCAACAGGATTCAGGATGGGTCCACCGGCCTGTGCTTCCACATCCGGTTCCCGGCCATCCCAAAATTGTGCAATATGTAAAGCTGCATTCAGGGTTGTAGGTGAATTACGGGTACCCAAGGTTCCTTTGCCATCACCCGGAGAGGTTGGTAAATTGTCAACTCCATAAGTATCAAGGTTATGGCATGTATTACAGCTTTGGTTTCCGTTTTTTGAAAGTTTTGTTTCAAAATACAGTTTCTTTCCTAATGCAACCTTCTCTGCTGTAACAGGGTTAGCATCATTCTGGGCAATTTCGGGTAAGGTTCCAAACAAGCTTTGAGCCCGCTCTTGCAGAGCTGCATATTCAGATTTGCTTTCAGTTTTGGTTTCTGTACTTTCCTTCTTAGGTTTGTTGCAGGAAAACAATACTAAAACCACCATAAGTAAATACCATCTGTTTTTCATGTGTTAAATTTTAATTATTAATATCTTTTTTTTTACATTTTAAAAATACAAATATAAAATTTAAAATTTATTTTTTTAAAAGAAAATAAATACATCACAAGGGTATGAAAATATCCTATAAATTGAATAGTTTTGCAATCTAAATTATTTAAAAATGAAGAATTCAATTCTTGTAATAAGCCTGATGTCCTTTATCATAGGCTTTTCTCAACAATCAAAAAAAGATGAGATCGAATTTCAGAAAAGTGTTTTGAAAAAAGCTAAAGATTATGGAGATCCTACCATGACAAAAAATGCCTTTTATAAACTGATCGTTCTTGAAGGGGAAAACAGTACCTATAAGGATAGTCTTGCTTATCTTTATTTCGGTGCCAGACAATATGCCCCGTGTTTTATGGTAACTCAGGAGGTGCTTAAAAGAAAGCCAAAACATAAAGAAATGCTGGAACTTCAGGCAATTTCTCTCGAATCTTTGGGGGCTTACCCTAAAGCTATTGAGGTTTATAAGGAATTGTTTGCCATGACCAATGATAATTTTTATGGTTATTCTTTATCAAAACTCTTATATAATACCAAGAAATTTGATGAGGCTTATGCTATGATCCTGAAAACTGAAAAACTGAATGATACCGGTAATTATAAGGTTACTTATTCCATCAATAAAACTCATAATCAACAAATTGAGCTCTTGGCAGCTATCCAATATCTCAAAGGCCTGATCGCCACAGAACTAAAGAAAAATGAAGTGGCAAAGGCAAGTTTTCAGAAGGCCTTAAGTATTCAGCCCGAATTTGTTCTGGCTAAAGAGAAGCTCGAAGACCTGATGTAAGAAGTTAGCTCAGTTTTTCTTTAAGATATTTTGCAGTATAAGATCTATTGTTGAGAATTACTTCTTCAGGAGTGCCTTCTGCAATAATATATCCTCCGTTTTTACCGCCCTCCGGACCGAGATCGATAATATGATCGGCACATTTGATCAGATCCAGATTATGCTCGATCACAATGATCGAATGCCCGTTTTTAAGTAAGGCATCAAAGGATTTTAATAATTTTTTGATATCATGAAAATGTAATCCGGTTGTAGGCTCATCAAATATAAAAAGCGTTTTTTCCTGAGATTGTCCTTTTACTAAAAATGACGCCAGTTTGATCCGCTGGGCTTCTCCACCTGAAAGTGTTGAAGATGCCTGACCTAATTGTACATATCCCAGTCCTACATCCTGAAGTGGTTTTAGTTTGTTTTCTATCTTTTTTTGATTGTTTCTGTTGAAGAAATCAATAGCTTCATCAACGGTTAAACTTAAAATATCACTGATCGACTTTCCTTCAAAAGTAACCTCGAGTATCTCTTTTTTAAATCTTTTTCCTTTACAGGTTTCACATTCCAGATGTACATCAGCCATAAATTGCATTTCAATGGTCACTTCTCCTTCACCTTTACAGGTTTCGCATCGGCCACCCTCTACATTAAAAGAAAAATGTTTTGCTTTATACCCTCTTATTTTTGATAATTTTTGAGTAGTAAAAAGAGCTCTGATATCGTCATAAGCCTTGATATAAGTGGCAGGATTTGATCTGCTTGAGCGACCTATAGGATTTTGGTTAACATATTCGATATTTTTTATAGAAGTGATCTGGCCATTGATCTCGGTAAATTGTCCTGATTTTTCTCCATAACCAAAAAGTTTCTTTTGCAGAGCAGGGTAAAGTATATTCCCAATCAATGTACTCTTTCCGCTACCGGATACCCCGGTAACAACTGTAAGTGTATTCAAGGGAATGTTTAGATCAATGTTTTTCAGATTGTTTTCACGAGCTCCTTTAAGTTCGATATATTTTCCGGAAGTCCTTCTATTTTTTGGTACTTCGATCTTTAAAACTCCGTTGAGATATTTTGAAGTAAGGGAATCAGCTTTCAGGATATTTTTAAAATTGCCTTCCGCAACAAGTTCCCCGCCAAAAACTCCGGCTTCAGGACCTATATCGATAATATGATCTGCTACTTTAATTATATCTTCATCATGTTCCACAACAATTACAGTATTACCCAGATCTCTAAGCTTTTTCAGTACTTTAATAAGTTTTTCAGTATCTCTTGAATGCAATCCTATACTAGGTTCATCAAGGATATACATGGAGCCTACTAAACTACTGCCCAAGGAAGTAGCCAAATTGATCCGTTGGCTTTCCCCTCCGGAAAGGCTGTTAGAATTTCGGTTTAAGCTTAAATAATCCAAACCAACATCCGTTAAGAACTGTAGCCGGTTAATGATCTCTTTTAAAAGTCGTTCAGCTATGAGGTGATCATATTTGTCTAATTTCAATTCTTTAAAGAAGTTGAGTACCTCATTGATGGGTAATTCTACAAGATCATTGATAGATACCTTATTGATCTTAACATATTCTGTTTCTTTTCTCAGTCTTTTACCATGACAGACCGGACATTTTGTTTTGCCACGGTATCGGGATAGCATCACCCTGTTTTGTATTTTGTATAGTTTAGCTTCTATTTTGTTAAAAAAGTAGTCAAGTCCTTTAAAATATTCATTCCCGGTCCAAAGCAATTGTTTTTGCTCTTCTGTTAATTCAAAATAAGGTTTGTGAATCGGGAAATCAAATTTATAGGCATTATTGATCAATTCTTCTTTATATTTTAAAAAGGAGGTGCTTTTCCAGGGAATAATAGCATCTTCATAAACCGATAAAGAAGTATTGGGAATAACCAATGTTTCATCTATACCAATAATATTTCCATAGCCTTCACAGGTTTGACAGGCTCCGTATGGGTTATTAAAACTGAATAGATGTACGTTTGGTTCAAGAAACTTCAGGCCATCCAGCTCAAATTTATTATTGAATTCCTTTCTGTTAGCCAGATCCAGACTTTCGATAAAACAGGTCCCTTTGCCTTCATAAAAGGCAGTTTGAACCGAATCAGCTACTCTATTGTAGAAATCTTCCTCCTCCCGTGTAATAAACCTGTCTATTACTAAAAAGAGTTCTTTAGATTTCTTAAAATCAAATTGTTCTATTCGAACTATTTTTTGGTCTACCATCAATCTGGAGAAGCCTTGTTGGATCAAAATATTAATAATGGTTTTAAGATCCCGGCCTTCTTCAATAGAAATAGGGGAGAGCAGCAGTAATTTTGAGCCGGTATGGAAGGTTTTTATATAATTGATAACATCATTTACGGTGTCTTTATTAACCAGATTACCTGAAATTGGTGAATAAGTCTTTCCAATTCTGGCAAAAAGGAGTTTCAGATAATCGTAAATTTCGGTTGATGTTCCAACCGTAGAACGTGGATTAGTACTGTTTACTTTTTGTTCAATAGCAATTGCAGGTGAAATTCCTTTGATAAAAGTTACCTTGGGTTTGTTTAATTTTCCAAGGAATTGACGAGCATAGGATGATAAACTTTCAACATATCTTCGCTGTCCTTCGGCGTAAAGTGTGTCAAAAGCAAGGCTAGATTTACCCGATCCGGACAGTCCGGTGATCACAATCAGCTTGTTTCTGGGTATATTTACATCAATTTTTTTTAGGTTGTGAATGGCTGCTCCTTTGATTCGGATAAAATTCTTAAAGTCGTTATTTTCCAAGGCTTTTCGAGTGATTTGTTTATATTTTTTACAAATATACTAAGTTAATTTTGTTAGTGAATCAAAAAAAAATGTTAAGAAAAACAAAATAAAATAAGAAAAAACTTGTTTATTAAATAAAATTGTTTTTATATTTGTCCAGAGACTATGAAAAAAGAACTAGTCTCCCCTGTTGTTTAATATTAACCTAAAAAAAGAAATTGCTTATAGTATAGTTCTACTTCATAACAATAACTAACACAAAAGAAAGATTGCTATTAATCTTTCCGTATTTATTTAAAAAAAGGGGAATTATGCGTACACAAAAATTAGACGACAGCGTCTTAGTAAAAAATTACATTGACGGTAACGAAAGAGCATTAGAAATTCTAATCCTTCGACACAAACAACGAATTTACAGCTTTATTTATTCAAAAGTACAAGACAGAGATGTTACTGAAGATATCTTTCAGGATACCTTTATTAAGATCATTAATACTTTAAAATTGGGTAAATATAATGAAGAAGGTAAATTCTTACCATGGTCTATGAGAATTGCCCATAATCTTATTATTGATTTTTTCAGAAAAAGCAACCGTATGCCAATTTTCCAAAATACCGATGAATTTGATATCTTTTCAGTTTTAGGAGATCCATCATTAAATGCTGAGAAAACTCTTATTAAAGATCAGATTCATTCAGATATTAGAAAATTGGTTGAAAAACTTCCTGAAGATCAAAAAGAAGTATTAAAGATGCGTATTTTCAGAGAAATGAGTTTTAAAGAAATATCTGAGCAGACTAGTGTTAGTATCAATACAGCTTTGGGAAGAATGCGCTATGCGTTGATCAACCTTAGAAAAATGATTGATAATAACAACATTATTTTAACGAGTTAGAAAAATATTTTGATATTTTTTTAATTTGATGCAATAATAAATAGTTTTGCTCGTTTTAATATTAAATCCCTAAAGAAATTTAATATGGCAAAACTTTACACACAAAGATTTTTTAAAGAAAAATTAGAACCTAAAAGAGATACAATCTCTTTCCTCCTTAACTACTCCAAGTCAATTAAGGTAGTTGAGACTGAAAAAGAAAGCTTAATGTTTCATTTGAATTAATCTGAAAAAAACTCCCAAATTTGATTTGGGAGTTTTTTTATTTCTATAAGTTTTAGGCCTGTTTTCTCAGTTCTAATTAAAACCATTTTCTCAATACTCCGGCCGTTTCCTAAGAAATCATGTTTACTTACCAAAATTTATAATAATATTGCCGGTTTTTTTCTTTGCTGATAACAATAAATTATATAATCTGTTCAGAATCTATTTTTTCTTTATAAGATTTTTTCTGCCAATAGTTTTGGTAATGATATCTTTATCAATATCCCATCCTCTGGCAGGAGAATATTCTCTTCCGTAATAAATGATCTGAAGATGCAGGATATTCCATAAGTCTTTTGGAAATAACCTTTTAGCATCTTTTTCGGTTTGCACTACATTTTTTCCATTACTTAGCGTCCATCGATACATCAGCCGGTGAATGTGAGTATCTACCGGAAAAGTAGGCACATCAAATGCCTGACTCATCACAACACTGGCAGTTTTATGACCTACACCGGGTAATTCTTCCAGTTCTTCAAAGGTTTGAGGTACTTTTCCATCATATTTTTCGATCAGATCTATGGATAGCTGATGAATATTTTTCGATTTTGTTGGAGACAAACCTACTGTTTTAATGATCTCTCTGATCTCATCTACAGAAAGCTTTGTCATACTGTAGGGATTATCTGCTCTTCTGAACAATTCCGGAGTAACCATATTTACACGTGCATCTGTAGATTGAGCAGAGAGTAAAACCGCAATGAGCAGTGTAAAGGGATCACGGTGATCTAATGGGATAGGTGGGGAGGGGTAGATCTCGTTGAGGGTTTTAATAACAAAACCGGCTTTTTCTTTCTTGTTCATTTTTCTTACTTTTACGATGTAAAAATACACTTTAAAACGAATAAGATGACAAATTTAAAAAAAGGTGATCCTGCTCCGCTATTTGAAGGAACAGATCAGAATGAAAAAACAATAAAATTAACCGATCATAAAGGGAAAAAAGTTGTTCTTTTCTTTTATCCAAAGGCAAGTACTCCGGGATGTACCATGGAGGCCAAGAATCTTAGAGATAATTATCAGCGTTTTGTAGAAAAAGGTTACGAAGTAATTGGTGTAAGTGCCGATTCGGTCAAACGTCAGTTTAATTTTGCTGCAAAAAATGAATTGCCTTATTCTTTAATTGCTGATGAGGATAAAAAGATCATCAATGCTTATGGAGTTTGGGGCCCTAAAAAATTTATGGGTCGGGAATATGATGGTATTCACCGGACAACCTTTATTATTGATGAAAACGGAAAGATAGAAGATATCATAGAAAAAGTGAAAACCAAAGAGCATACAGCCCAGATCCTTAAAGATCAATAAAGATTAAGGTTATTTTTTCTTTTTTTCTTTGGAAATTCTTTTCTTATATCCGAATAGGCGATGGCTTTTGATGAGCTCCGGAACACCTTCCGGAACCATTTCTTCCCAGCCCTCTTCACCTTTTGAGATCATTTTAAAGATCGATCTTGAGTAATAATCGAGAATTTCAGGATTATAGTTTTCAATATCAATGATCCTGCCATTGGATTTAAAATATTTATACAACTCTTTTAAACGGGGATGAACCTTTAGGTTTTGACTATCAATGATCTCACCGGTATCAGGATCCTTTAACGGGTATAAATAAACTTTAAGATCTTTATAAAACAGTTTTCCGAAAGCTTCCATAATACCACCGCTCAGATCACGATAATACTTTTCATCAAAGATCTCGATCATATTGAAAACCCCCATGGCAAGTCCCATACGGGCTTTTGTGAATTCAGAAAAGTAATCAACTAATTTAAAGTATTCCTGAAAATTAGTAATCATAACTGTCTGACCTAAAGAGCATAATATTTCGGCACGATCTAAGAAATCTCTTTCATTGATCTTACCGCCTTCAGAGCGTAAATTAGCCAAAGTGATCTCAAAGATAACCTTTGTATTATCTTTGTCAACACGTTTTTCATTAAGGAAAAGTTTTTTGGATTCTTCATAGATCTCCATATTTACCTTGGTCACAGGTCTGAAACTCCCTCTTAAAGCCAGAATATTTTTTTTATAAAGTACATGAGCAGGTAGCAGATTATTTCCATTTGGATCAAACATTACTGCATCTGTCATTCCATTTCTAACAAGATATAAACTCATCAGGCGGTTATCAACATACATAAATCTTGGACCTGAGAAATCAACCATATCAATTTCGATCGTATCAGATTCGATATTATCGTAGAAGGATTTCAGAAGTTCCTTCGGATTTTCATTCATATAGAAAGCTCCGTAGATCAGGTTTACTCCTAACATTCCCAGTGTTTCCTGTTGAAGCCGGGAGTCTGTTTGTTTAAAACGAACATGAATAACGATCTCATTGTAGTCTTCAAGAGGATCCATTTGGAATCGTATTCCAACCCATCCATGTCCTTTAAATTTTTTTGCAAAATCAATGGTAGTAACGGTATTGGCATAACTGAAAAAAATATTATCAGGATGTTCCTCCCTGTGTAATCGGTCTTCAATCAGATCGATTTCATAATGAAGCATTTTTCTCAATCTCGATTCTGTAACATATCTTTTATCTTCTTCAGAGCCATAAATCTCATCGGAAAAAACCTTATCATAGGCCGACATGGCTTTTGCTATGGTTCCGGAAGCTCCTCCGGCACGGAAAAAATGTCTTACGGTTTCCTGTCCGGCACCAATTTCGGCAAATGTTCCGTAAATATGACTGTTCAGGTTTATTTGCAGTGCCTTTTGTTTTAGGGTAAGGGCATGAACAATTTTCTGATCTCCTTTAATTAAAGTCATTTTCAGTTAGTTTTATGCAAATATAATTAAGTTTTGTATTCAAAATAAAAAAGTTTACCTGAATAAACAGGTAAACTCTTTAAAGATAAGTTAAATTTTAGTATAAAATACAACTTTGTGGTTATAAAAATTCTCTATTAAAGTTAAAAGAGAAACAAAATCAAATCTTTTTTCCGCTAAAATATTTCATAAATTGTACTCTTTCAAATTCAGCCGGGTTACGGGTGTCTTTACTGCTTAACTCACCTCTGAACTGATCGATATTCAAAAGGTTGTTCTTGTTCATCCACTCCTCCAAACGTTTAAGCATTTTATTGATCTGCTCCGGTCCGTTGATAAAGACTGTTGAGGCAATCTGAACAACATCTGCACCAGCAAGAAGTAATTTAATCATAGTATCACCATCATGAACACCTGTTGAGGCAGCCAAAGAACAATTTACTTTTTTATAATTTAAAGCGATCCATCTTAACGGTAGCGTATAATCTTCAGGACTGCTGTAAATGTTTGATGAAGTGATCTCAAGTTTATCAATATCAAAATCAGGACTGTAGGAACGGTTAAAGAGTACCAAGGCAGAAATATCTTCTTTGTCTATTTTTGCCATCATTTCACTGATGTTGGTAAAATACGGGCCAATTTTAATTGCAACAGGGATTGAAACTGCTTTTTTAACTTTTCTAATGATCTTTATATATTCTTCTTCGATCTCTACGGAAGATTTTTTGGTATCAGAGGGCAGAATAAAAATGTTTAGTTCAATACCATCAGCACCAGCCTTTTCAAATTTTTTGGCAAATTCAGTCCATTCCTGAGCCGAAATACAGTTGATACTGGCAATAACAGGAATAGTGAGTGCTTTTTTTGCATCTTCTATCAGTTGAATATATTTATCAAGACTTTCCTGTTTTAATTCGTAATCGTAATAATCGAGAAATTCCAGACTGCTGTTAAAACGGTCATCAAGATCCAGGCTCTCATTAAAACCATTCAGGATCTCTTCTTCAAAAATAGATTTTAAAACTACGGCTGAAACACCGTTTTTTTCCAATTCTTTTAGATGTTTAACATCTGAAGTGTAACTTGAACTTGCTGCTACAATTGGGTTTTTTAGGTATAAACCCATATATTGAGTTGTGAAATCGGCCATGATCTTATTTTTTGATTTTATTTTTGATATATTTATCCATTCCCACTGCGGCATTTCTACCATCTCCCATAGCGAGAATTACTGTTGCACCACCTCTTACGATGTCTCCTCCGGCAAAGATATCTTCAATTGATGACTGGAAATCATCATTTACTTTGATAGTCCCCCATTTTGTGGTTTTAAGCCCTTTCACACTTGAAGGAATCAGTGGGTTGGGGGAAACCCCAACAGCCACAATAACCACATCTACATCAACTTCATATTCAGAGCCTTCCACAGGAATAGGTCTTCTTCTTCCGGAAGCATCCGGTTCACCGAGCTCCATTTTTTGAAGCACCATTTTTTTAACACGTCCGTTGTTATCTCCTATATATTTTACAGGATTGTTCAGGTTCATAAATTCAATACCTTCTTCTATTGCATGTTCAACCTCTTCAACACGGGCCGGCATTTCTTCACGGGTCCTTCTGTAAACGATCATGGCTCTTTTAGCGCCTAGTCTTTTAGCAGTTCTTACAGAATCCATTGCAGTATTACCTCCTCCGATCACGGCAACATTGTCACCTAAGGTTACAGGGGTATCGTATCCATCAAGAGTTGCGCCCATCAGGTTGATACGGGTAAGATATTCATTAGAAGAAAAGATTCCGGTAAAATTCTCACCCGGAATATTCATAAATCTGGGTAATCCGGCACCACTGGCCACAAAGAAGGCTTCAAAACCTTTTTCTCTAAGTTCTTCAATGGTAGCTGTTCTTCCTACAACAAAATTTGTTACAAATTTTACGCCCATTTCTTTAAGATTGTTGATCTCGATGTCAACGATCTCATTGGGTAAACGGAATCCAGGAATACCGTATTTTAAAACACCTCCCAGCTCGTGCAAGGCTTCGAAAACAGTTACATCATAACCAAATCTTGCCATATCTGTAGCCCAAGCCAGTGAAGCGGGACCCGAGCCAATTGCAGCAACTTTGATTCCGTTCTTTTTACCGGCTTCAGGAATAGCCATCTGTCCGCTGTTTCTTTCGTAATCTGCAGCAAACCTTTCAAGAAATCCAATCGCCACAGGGGGCTTTTGTAATTGGATTGTATAAAAACAATTGGCCTCACATTGTTTTTCCTGCGGGCAAACACGACCACAAACTGCAGGCAATGAATTGGTTTCCTTGATCACTTTCGCAGCTCCAAGAAAATCACCAATTTCTATTTTTTTTATAAATTTAGGTATAAAGATACCAACCGGACATCCGGTGATACAGGTAGGGTTGGGGCAGTCGATACACCTGCGTGCCTCTTCCATAGCCAGTTTTTCATCCAGACCAAGGTTAACTTCCGTACGATTATGATTTCTTACATCCGGATCTTGAGCAGGCATTTGAATTCTTTCCAGAAGTGTTCTTTCTTTGGTTTTTAGAGTTTTTCTTATTTCAGCCCTCCATTCTTCGGCTCTTTCTCTTTTATAGAAATCTTTTAAATTTTCCATTTTTCAGCTTTTCAGGTAAGAATTTATGATAATTCAGCAATATATTTTTTATAGGCAGCAGCTTCCTGTTCTTTAAAACCGGATAAACGCATCAGCATTTCATCAAAATCTACTTTATGTGCATCAAATTCGGGACCGTCAACACAAACAAATTTTGTTTTTCCTCCTACCGTAATTCGGCAGGCACCACACATTCCTGTACCGTCAACCATTATTGTATTTAAACTTACAACAGTCTTAATATCATATTTTTTTGTTAATAATGAAGCAAATTTCATCATGATGGCAGGTCCGATTGCAATGGAAAGATCAACCTTTTCATTTTTAATCACTTCTTCCATTCCATGGGTTACAAGTCCTTGTTTACCATAAGATCCATCATCGGTCATGATGATCACTTCATCTGAATGTTTCCTTACTTCATCTTCCAGGATGATCAGATCTTTATTTCTCGCGGCAAGAACCGTTACTACTCTGTTTCCGGCTTTTTTCATAGCTTCAATGATCGGAAGCAGCGGGGCAGTACCCACACCACCGGCTGCAGCCAGCACGGTTCCTACTTTTTCTATATGTGTTGCTTTCCCAAGAGGCCCAGAAATATCAGAAATTTCATCACCAACCTCCAAAGAAGCAATTTTATGCGAAGTTACTCCAACAATCTGAATAACAAGATTGATGGTTCCCTTTACAGGATCTGCTCCGGCAATGGTCAGAGGAATACGTTCTCCTTTTTTACCGGTTTTAACAATTACAAAATGACCGGGTTTCCTGTTTCTGGCAATATCAGGAGATTCAATCACAAGTTTTACAACATTTTCAGAAAAAAATTTCTTTTCTATAATTTTGTTCATCAGCTTCTTTTTTAATGAATTAAAATAACAATTTCTATCTGCATTTTATCCTAAATTGAAAATAAAATTCTGACAAAGAGCTATTTTATATGTTTATTACAAAAAGCAAAAAGAAAATTTTGAAAATATGTTTTCTTTTTGCTATAATTTTATTTAA
>JANTGS010000062.1 GCA_024762795.1 Flavobacteriaceae bacterium
GAAAAATTAAAAAGCTCAAATTTAAATGTCGATATTAAACTCTCCAATTTTACAGGAGAACGTTCCTCAAAATTGATCAACGGTATAAAGATAGGATTGGGGATGGGAGCAGGATATATCATAATGATGTTTATTATTATTTATGGAGCCATGGTGATGAGAAGTGTTATTGAAGAGAAAACCTCCAGAATTATCGAAGTGATTATTTCCTCGGTTAAACCCTTTCAGCTTATGATGGGAAAAGTGCTTGGAACAGCAGCTGCAGGATTATTACAATTTCTGATCTGGGCTACCATACTCGGTATTATTCTGGTGGCAGGTTCGTATTTTTTGGGTGTGGATACCATGCAGAATATGCCGGCGGGTCAAATGCCCATGCAGCAAGCAGCCATGCAACAAACTGATGCTCAATTTGCCATGACAGAGATTCTTAAATTACCTTTACTGAGTATGTTTATGTGGTTTATCTTTTTCTTTATCGGGGGATATCTTTTGTATAGTTCTGTCTATGCGGCCATAGGATCAGCAGTTGATAATGAAACGGATACACAACAATTTATGTTTCCTGTTCTGATGCCTTTAATGATTGGGGTCTATGTAGGATTTGCAACGGTAATTAACGATCCTAACGGAACCGTGGCCACTGTTTTTTCAATGATCCCGTTTACTTCACCTATCGTAATGCTGATGCGAATTCCCTTCGGGGTTCCGCTATGGCAGATCCTTTTATCCTTATTTTTACTCATTATTACTTTCCTGTTTGTGATCTGGATCGCAGCAAAGATCTATCGGGTGGGTATTTTAATGTACGGTAAAAAAGTTAGTTATAAGGAATTATATAAATGGTTAAAATATTAATCTAAAAAGTATTGAAAAGATGTCGAAAATATTAGTTATAGAAGATGAAGCTGCAATCAGGAAGATTTTGGTTAAGATTATTTCCGAATCCAATGATACTTATGAGGTTGATGATGCTGTGGATGGTCTTGAAGGTTATAAGAGGATTGAAAAGACCGATTACGATCTGGTCTTGTGCGATATCAAGATGCCCAAAATGGATGGGGTAGAAGTTCTGGAAAAATCATTAAAGATCAAGCCGGAGACTCCCTTTATTATGATCTCAGGCCATGGAGACCTTGATACAGCAGTACAAACGATGCGTTTGGGAGCTTTTGATTATATCTCTAAACCCCCGGATTTGAATCGCTTACTCAATGCTATTAAAAATGCTTTGGATAAAAAGCATTTGGTTGTTGAAAATAAGCAGTTGAAAAAAAGAATTGGCAGAAATTATGAAATGATTGGTGAGAGTGCTGCAATAGGGAAAATAAAAGGAATTATTGAAAAAGTAGCTCCTACCGAGGCGCGGGTACTTATTACTGGTGAAAATGGTACGGGAAAAGAACTTGTATCGCATTGGATTCATAAAAAAAGTAATCGTTCCAATGGTCCGATGATTGAAGTAAATTGTGCTGCGATACCTCCGGAACTTATTGAAAGCGAATTATTTGGGCATATAAAGGGTTCTTTTACTGGAGCAAGTAAAGATCGTGCCGGAAAGTTCGAAGCAGCCAATAAAGGAACTATATTTCTGGATGAAGTAGGGGATATGAGTCTTTCCGCCCAGGCGAAAGTACTCCGGGTTTTGCAGGAAAATAAAATTGCAAGAGTAGGAAGTGATAAAGGGATAAAAGTTGATGTAAGGGTTGTAGCAGCCACCAATAAAGATCTGAAAAAAGAGATAGAAGAAGGAAGATTTCGAGAAGATCTTTACCATCGCCTTGCAGTAATTCTGATTAAAGTTCCGGCATTAAGAGAACGCGTTGAAGATATTCCTATCTTGATCGATCATTTTGTTAAGAAAGTTGCCAGGGAGCAGGGAAAATTGCCTAAGAAGTTTACTGAGGAGGCTGTTAAATTGCTTAAAGAGTATCAATGGACCGGAAATATCAGGGAACTGAGAAATGTGGTAGAACGTCTTTATATACTTGGAGGTGAAGAGATCTCGGTTGAAGATGTTAAGATGTTTGCCAACATATAAATTAATCTAATGTGCTATTTTGAGAATTTGTCTTTTCAATTTGACAAACACGGAGCAACAAACCCAAAATAACAAACACTAAGGCTTTTTTTGTTTTATATCGATTGACCGGATGGTTGCAACAGAATCGCATACGTCAACAACTAGAACAATATCCTTTTGATCTTTATTTCCGTTGATCAGGTATTTTCTACAGGGATCATTTTTTACCTTACTTTTTGAGAAATCAATTTCACCGGTAGTAAGTATTTCAGATACATCTGCACTGTCTATTGCGCTGTTTAGCATCATTTGATTAGCATCATCTGAATAGATCAGTTGTTTGCTTCTGATAATGGTCAGCATTCTGTCATTGGGCATCCAGTTGCAGGAAGCTTTTTTACCTCCTAAGAAGAAAAATACCAGCACAATTCCTATGAAGAATCCAAAACCGTAGTAGGCCAGTCGATTTTTAAGATCAAGCATATTAAAGAATGAGCAGATTAATATCGGTATAAGGCAAACTGAACCAGTCGGAAATACTCTTGTTAGTCAGTATTCCGTGATAAAAATACATTCCTTTTCTAAGGCTATTGTCAAATCTGGCGGCGTTTTCAAGTCCTCCTTTTTCACCGATGTTCAACAGATAAGGAGTAAAAATATTACTGATGGAAACGGATGCTGTTCTTGAATACCGTGAAGGGATATTAGGTACACAATAATGAATTACCTCATGTTTTTTAAAGGTTGGATTAGTATGTGAAGTTACCTCAGAGGTTTCAAAACACCCCCCGTTATCAATACTAACATCTACAATGATCGAACCTAATTTCATATTTTTAACCATATCTTCAGTAACCACAACCGGGGCTCTGGTGTCTCCCCGCAGTGCTCCAATAACCACATCGCATTCTGATATAGATTTTTTAAGCGTTTGCGGTTGTATGGTAGATGTTGCTACCGGATAGCCCAGTTTATGCTGTAAAGAACGAAGTTTGGTCAAAGAATTGTCAAAAACCTCAATACTGGCTCCTAGCCCCATGGCTGAGCGGGCAGCAAATTCCCCAACAGTTCCAGCGCCGAGGATTACGATCTTGCTGGGAGGTACTCCGCCGATATTTCCTAACAGAATTCCATTCCCTTCTCCACAATTATTCATAAGCTCAGAGGCGATCAAAACAGAGGCAATTCCGGCAATCTCACTCAGAGATTTTACTATGGGGAAAATTCCGTGAGAATCCTGAATATAATCAAAGGCAATTGCTGTGATTCTTTTTTTGGCCAGGGCTTTAAAAAATTCTTTTTTCTGAGTTTTAAGTTGCATGGCCGAGAACAGAATACTTTGTGGATTGATCATTTTGATCTCATCCGGTGAAGGAGGTTCAATTTTTAAGATGATGTTACAGGCAAAGGCATCATCCGGACCGTAGACTATTTTAGCACCTGCTTCAGAATACTGATGGTCAGTAAAATTTGAACCATTACCGGCACCCGATTCTACAATGATCCTGTGTCCGTTGGAAGTAAGTGCAGCAACGGCATTTGGTGTAAGACAAACCCTTTTCTCTTCAAAGTGTGCTTCTTTAGGAATGCCGATAAACAATTCATCTTTGATCTTCTCGATTTCAAGCATTTCCGGTTTTGGAAGTAACTCTTCTTTACTGAAAGGGGTTATTTGTTCTGCCATTTTATTTTATTTCAAGGGTCCGGGTGTCATTATCTTTGATCTTTAGGTATATCTCAACCGACTCTAAAGGTAATAAATTTTCTACTTTTTCCGGCCATTCTATCAAACACCAGTTTTCACTATACAGATATTCCTCAATTCCCATATCATAGGCTTCTTCTTCCTCTTCAATTCTGTAAAAATCGAAATGGTAGATCTTTTCTCCTTTTTTTGAATGGTATTCATTTACCAATGAAAAAGTAGGGGAGCTGGCAAGATCTTCAACACCTAACTGTTTTACGATCTCTTTTATGAGCGTTGTTTTACCGGAACCCATCTCTCCATAAAAAAGAAGAATTCTCCTGGAAACATTAGCAATCAGGCTCTTTGCAACTTCAGGAACATTTTCAAGAGTATATTCTTTGGTCATTTTTACAAAGAAACAGATTAGTTCATTTCCATATTGTGATGAACATTCAGTACATCTTCATCCTCTTCCAGTTTCTCCAGGAGTTTTTCAACATCAGCTTGTTCTTCCTCACCGAGTTTTTTTGTTGTTGTAGGGATTCTTTCAAATCCGGAAGAGAGGATCTCAATGCCATTGCTTTCCAGAAAATTCTGAATGGCCCCAAATTGTTCAAAAGGGGCATAGATCATAATACCATCCTCATCTTCAAAGACTTCCTCTACATCAAAATCGATCAGTTCCAGTTCAAATTCTTCCATATCCATTTTTACATCTTCCTTTTTCACTCTGAAATTACAGGTGTGATCAAACATAAAGATCACAGAACCGGAAGTACCTAAAGTACCGTCGGTTTTATTAAAGGCAGCCCTTACATTGGCTACCGTTCGATTGTTGTTATCGGTTGCTGTTTCAACCAACACCGCTATTCCGTGAGGGGCATAACCTTCAAATAGGACTTCCTTATAATTGGCAGTATCCTTTTCCGATGCTTTTTTAATAGCACGTTCTACATTGTCTTTAGGCATATTGGCTGCCTTGGCATTTTGGATTACGGCTCTTAATCTCGCATTGGTGTCGGGATTCGGACCTCCTTCTTTTACAGCCATAGAAATTTCTTTACCGATCTTGGTAAAAGTTTTAGACATGGCTCCCCAACGTTTTAATTTTCTTGCTTTTCTAAATTCAAATGCTCTTCCCATATTTTCGTTTATTCTTTTATTTGTTTTATTGTATTATTTTAAATTATACTCACAACTCACAACTCATCACTCATCACTCATCACTCATCACTCATCATTCATCACTCACAACTCATAACTTATCACTCATCATTCATCCCATTACACCTGTATAACCCCTAAATTAAATTTCTTTTCAATAGGAGCGTGATTGGCAGCTTCTATACCCATACTGATCCATTTTCTGGTGTCGAGGGGGTCTATAATGGCATCGGTCCATATTCTTGCCGCAGAATAATAAGGGGAGATCTGTTTGTTGTACCGGTTGGTTATAGAACTGAGAATCTCCTCTTCTTTTTGTTTTGTGATCTTTTCTCCCTTCTTTTTTAAAGCAGCAGTCTCGATCTGTAAAAGAACTTTGGCTGCCTGAGCTCCGCCCATCACGGCCAATTCAGCTGATGGCCAGGCTACGATCAACCTCGGATCATAGGCTTTTCCGCACATGGCATAATTGCCTGCACCATAAGAATTACCAACAATAACAGTAAATTTTGGAACCACAGAATTACTAACGGCATTAACCATTTTAGCACCATCTTTTATAATGCCTCCATGTTCAGCTTTACTGCCTACCATAAATCCGGTAACATCTTGTAAAAAAACAAGAGGGATTTTTTTCTGGTTGCAGTTTGCAATAAAACGGGTAGCCTTATCGGCTGAATCTGAATAAATCACTCCGCCAAATTGCAATTCCTTTTTGGCATTTTTGATCATTTTACGTTGATTGGCAACGATTCCAACTGCCCATCCGTCGATTCTGGCATAGGCACAAATAATACTTTTACCGTAATCTTTTTTATATTCCTCCATTTCTGAATTGTCAACCAAACGAAGGATTACTTCTTTCATATCGTATTGCTCTGATCTTGATTCGGGAACAATACCGTAAACATCCTGAGGATCTTTTTTGGGTTGAACCGGTTTTACCCTGTTAAAACCAGCCTTTTCATAGGTTCCTATTTTATCAACAATATTCCTGATCTTATTCAGTGCATCTTTATCGTCTTTGGCGTTGTAATCACAAACCCCTGAAATTTCAGTATGGGTTGTCGCTCCTCCAAGAGTTTCATTATCAATAATTTCCCCTACGGCTGCTTTTACCAGATAGCTTCCTGCCAGAAAAATACTTCCTGTTTTGTCAACAATGATAGATTCATCACTCATGATAGGAAGATAAGCTCCACCGGCCACACAGCTTCCCATAATCGCAGCGATCTGGGTTATACCCATACTGCTCATTACGGCATTATTTCTGAAAATTCTGCCAAAATGTTCCTTATCGGGAAAGATCTCATCCTGCATAGGCAGATATACCCCGGCGCTATCCACTAGGTAGATGATCGGGAGTTTATTTTCAATAGCGATTTCCTGAGCCCTGAGGTTCTTCTTTCCGGTAATAGGAAACCAGGCTCCGGCTTTAACCGTAGCATCATTGGCAACAACAATACACTGCTTCTCTGAGATATATCCTATTTTTACTACAACTCCACCTGATGGACATCCACCGTGTTCTTTGTACATTCCCTCTCCTGCAAAGGCTCCGATCTCCACAGAATCTGAAGCTTTGTCGAGAAGATAATCAATCCGCTCACGGGCAGTCATCTTTCCTTGCTGATGTAATTTATCTATACGCTGTTTGCCTCCGCCTAAAGAAACTCTTTCAAATTTCTTACGCAATTCGGATAAAAGTAATTTATTGTGGTCTTCGTTCTTATTGAAGTTGATATCCATCTTTAGGTTCTGTTTATAGAATGCTAAAATACAAAATGCAAGTTAAAACATTTAAAAAGAAAAATAGGAAATTTTCAGTAATTATGGTCAATGAAAAAAAATATATTTAAGGAATGTATTTTCAATGACTAAACTTATCTTTACCAAAAATAAAATGATAGAATGCATTTACTGAGTATAAACTGGGATCCCAGTATAGAAATTTTTAAAATTGGTTCATTTTCAATACGTTATTACAGTTTGATGTTTGTAATAGCCTTTTTGCTGGGTTTGCAGATTATGAAAAAGATCTATAAAGATGAAGGCATTAGCCTGGAGAAATTAGATTCTCTTTTTGTTTATATGGTAGTTTCAATTTTAATAGGAGCCAGGCTCGGACATTTTTTATTTTACGACTTTGAGTTTCTTATAAAACATCCATTGCAGGTAATTCTACCCTTTAAGCTTAATCCTTTTAAATTTACCGGTTATCAGGGGCTGGCAAGTCATGGAGCCGCAATCGCAGTGATTATAGCCATGTACATTTACAGTAAAAAAGTTGTACATAAACCTATGTTGTGGATTTTAGATCGTATTGTTTTACCGGTTGCCATTGGCGGAGTTTTTGTAAGGCTTGGAAACCTGATGAATTCAGAGATCATTGGTAAGCCAACAAATTCTGATTACGGTTTTATTTTCAGGCAACTTGGTGAAGATTTTCCACGGCATCCCACACAATTATACGAGGCATTTGGCTATCTGCTGACCTTTATTATTCTTTGGTTTATTTTCTGGAAGACCGATAAAAAGGAAAAACTGGGTTATATGTTTGGAATTTTTATGGTTTTATTATGGACGGTAAGGTTTATCGTTGAATTCTTTAAAGAAGCACAAGTGGATAACCGTGCCACCTGGGACCTGAATACAGGGCAACTCTTAAGTATCCCTTTGATCCTTATTGGATTTTATTTTATGTACAGGGCGAAAAAGAGTTAAACTTTTCTATTCTTATCGTAAGGAATACTGGTTAACAGATGTTTGATCGCTTCAATACGTGCATCCTGCTTTTTATTGGCTTTGATTACTTTAAAAGGAAATCCCTTCTTGGCATTATCAAACATCATGGATTTATATTGTGTATAACTGTTCCACAGATTCTGAGCTTTTTCATCAACCTTGGTCATTTTCCATTGTTTTAAGGGATTGTTCTTTATCTCCAGGAAGCGTTTTTGTTGTTCATGTTTAGATATTGACATATAGATCTTAACCAGTTGAATACCTGACTCGGTGATCATTCTTTCAAATTCATTTACCTGATTCATAAAAATGTTGTAATCTTCAGGAGTACAAAATCCATTTACTGGTTCTACAATTGCCCGGTTGTACCAGCTTCTGTCAAAAAAGACCATTTCTCCTGCTTTTGGGAACTGATTTACATAACGCTGAAAATACCATTGTGTTTTTTCATCTTCTGTAGGTTTTGGCAATGCTACGATTCGAAAATGTCTCGGGTTAATCCTTTCAGTAATTCTTCTTATAGCTCCACCTTTTCCCGCGGCATCGCGTCCTTCAAAAATCACAATTACCCGCTGATTATTATCAATGATACAGGCTTGTTGTTTGATCAGTTCTACCTGAAGTTTTTTTAATTTTCCAATATAATCATAGTATCTTACCGCTTTATTGTAATTGATAGGATCATTACTTAAAAGTATGTTTGAAATAGCTCTTTTTGTATTGAGCTTTTTTAGCATTTCGGGTGTTAATTCAATGTTCATAAGCCTTAAATTAATCGTATTGATGTGAGGATCGGTAATATCTCATAATTATATTCGGATCCGGGTACAAAGAAGTATGTGTTGAGTCTTTGCCTTCATAATCAAATTGAGAAAGGACATGCCGCATACATTCTACCCTTGCACTATATTTTTTATTGGTCTTTACAATGATCCACGGACAAAAAGAAGTATGTGTTTTACTAAACATCTCTTCTTTGTATTTGGTGTATTTATCCCATAATTCCTGTCCTTTTTTATCTACTTCGCTAAATTTCCATCTTTTAAGCGGATTATCACGTCGTGCATCAAAGCGTCTTTCCTGTTCATCCTTGGTTATAGAAAGCCAGAACTTTATAATGATTATGCCATCTTCATAAAGCATATGTTCAAATTCGGGTAACTGAAACATAAACTCTTTGTATTGTTGTTTGGTACAGAAGCCCATTACGGGCTCAACAACAGCTCTGTTATACCAGCTTCGATCGAAAAAAACAATTTCTCCGGGATTGGGAAGATGTTTGATATAACGTGTAAAATACCATTGACCTTTTTCTATTTCGGTAGGTTTTGATAAAGCTACAAGCCGTGTGGAACGAGGGTTTAAGTGTTCCATAAAGCGACGTATGTTTCCACCTTTACCGGCTGAATCTCTACCTTCAAAGATAATGGCAACACGCTTTTTTTCTTTGGTAACCCAGTGTTGTAATTTAACCAGTTCTATTTGAAGTAAACGTTTTTCATTTTCATATTGAACAGTATCGATAACCTTGCTGATATCTATCTCTTTTTTATGAATTATGTCAAGTAACTCTTTTTTAACTTTTGCATTTTTAAAATCATCTGCAGTTAAAGGAGGTGTAATTTTTTTTCCCATAGATCAGGTTCATTAAGCGTTTTAGATGCACTGGCACTGGGGCTGTTCTTAATTTTAAGTTTTTTGTCAGGAGGGGAGATAAAAGGTATTCCCAATCCCATACCTCTTAAAATAAACAGCAAACCAATGATAACAACAAAGATAGGTATTAATTTTTGAATTTTATTTCTAACAGATAGATTTACAAAATTCCCCAAAATAATGGCTCCACTCATCATTGGGATGGTTCCCAGCCCGAAAAGAAACATATACATGGCGCCATTAACAGCACTTCCTGTTGATATTGAGCCAAATACAGCCATATAAACTAATCCGCAAGGTAAAAATCCATTAAAAAAGCCTATCAGAAAAAGAGCTTTATTCGATTTCTTTTTCAGATAAAGCCCCAGCTTTTGTTTAACTTTTCCAATAAATTTATACAGTGGCCTTGAAACGCTGAACTTATTCAGGAAACGCTCCGGGATCAATATTGAAAGGATCATGATAACGCCAATAACAATAGATAAACGTTGTTGAAATCCTGCCAGATACAATCCTTTTCCGAGAAGGCCAAAGAGTATTCCAATGATGGTGTAGGTAATTACCCTGCCAAAATTATAAAGAAAGATCTGCCAGAACATTCTAGACTTTTTACTGCGATCAACAGGAAGCACAAAAGCAATTGGACCACACATTCCAAGACAGTGAAAACTACCAATCAGGCCTAAAATAAAAGCAGTATATAACATAGATCTAAGATTGGATTAATTGGTAAAAAGACTTTTTTTGGTGAGGTATTCTTCATCCTTATACTTCCATTCTATTTTTATATCCCATTTTCCGGAAAGAAGTATTTCTTTTGGAATTAATATAGAATGATCTGTTAATTCAATATCCTTTTTAAAGTCCAGTTTTTCATTAGAAAACCTTTTAAAATAGATGGTACCTTCAATCTTTTCTTCTTCAAAATCTGCGGGAAAGCTAATTTTTAGTCCCTGATCTGTATTGGTAAATTCAATATTTTGTTTAAGATCAAGAGCATTACTTTCTTTATTGATCTCATCCTGATAATGTAATTCATCTTTGTAGTAATCATCAGAAACCAAATGATGATCATATTGATCAACAAAAGTCACTCTGTAAACAAATTGCAGGATAAAAATCATAAATAACAGCATTGCAACAACAATTCCTGTACCCCAGTTCCACTTAATCTTCATAATTCAGTCTTTTATAATATTTATATCCTTAATTTATTTTCATAGGAGCAGGGAAATTAGTTTTGTCGGTCTCAATTAATTTACCATCCTTATAAACCCCTATTTTTATCTTTTCTTTTGAATCCTTTATATCTTTTTTATGGATAGTTACAAACAAAGTTTTTTCATCTAAACCTAATTTAGGTACATTAATTTGTCCGCCAATTACCTTGACACTTCCTTTATGTGTGATCATTCTTATTTTCAGATCATCGTAAACATCATTGGTTTTATTAATAATCTTAATGGAATAAACATTTTGAATACTGTCACCCACTGTTTTATACATCTGTCCGGGCAGTCTTAGAACTGTTGCTTCAACATCGTTTCTCGAAAATAAGAGAGTAGTTAAGATAGTTAATAATATCGTTAGTACAATGATATAACTGATAATTCTTCCGGTAAATTTAAATTTCTCACCGTCAGCAATATTGTCCTCAGAGGCATAACGGATCAAACCTCTGTCCTGTTCTGTTTTATCCATAATCGCATCACAGGCATCAATACAGGCCGTACAGTTGATACATTCAAGCTGAGTACCGTTTCTGATATCGATTCCGGTAGGACAAACGAGAACACATTGCTTACAATCGATACAATCACCATAACCTTTTTCTGCTCTGTTTTCATTCTTATGGATCTTATGTCTACCTGCAGTCCCTTCGCCTCTTTTATAATCATAGGCAACTACAATTGATTTTTTATCGAGTAAAGCTCCTTGTAATCGTCCGTACGGACAAGCAATGATACATACCTGTTCTCTGAACCATGCAAAGATGAAAAGGAAAACAAAAGTAAAAATAACCAGATTGATTAAAGTACCCATATGTTCAGCCGGTCCGTCTTTAATATGTTGGATCAGCGTATCACTACCAATAACATAGGCCAAAAAGATATTGGAAATAAAAAACGAGATCAGAAAGAACACGGTCCATTTAAGCACCCTTTTAAAGATCTTTTCAGCATTCCAGGCTTGTTTGGAAAGTTTGATCTGTTTGTTACGGTCACCATCGATAATGTATTCGATCTTTCTAAAAACATGCTCCATAAAGATGGTTTGCGGGCAGATCCATCCGCAAAAAATCCTACCAAAAATTACTGTAAATAGAATGATAAAAACAATCCCAACAATCATTGACAGTACCAGAAGATAAAAATCCTGTGGCCAGAAGGGTTGTCCGAAAATGCTGTATTTCCGCTCCAGAACATTAAAAAGAAGAAACTGATTTCCATTTACTTTTATAAAGGGAGAAACAATAAAAACAGCAAGAAGTATCCAGCTAACAAAAGTTCTGTATCTCGTAAATCTTCCCTTTGGTTTTTTGGGGTGGATGTAATTTCTATGCCCTTCTTCGTCAATTGTGGCTATAGAATCTCTAAAACTTTCTTTTTCTTGTGACATGGTTTGTTAAAATTAAAAAACTTTAAAAAGGCTATTTTGTCATCAAAAACAACAATAATAGCCTTTTCTACTACTAACTAAAAAAATCAAAAACACAGTAGTATACTCTGAAGAAACTGAGTACTACTTACTGTTTACTCCATGTAATATCACCCTCAGGTGCTTTTGGATTTGCTGGTGTTGTACCTTGCAGGGATATTACATAACTGGCTACCTGTTGTCGTTGTTCAGTACTAAGTGATGCTTTCCAGGCAACCATACCTTTTCCGGGTCTTCCTCCTTCTGAAATGGTATGGTAGATCTTCTCTATGCCTCCACCGAGGATCCATTTATCATCAGTCAGGTTAGGACCGATACCACCACCACCATCTGCCATATGACAGGCAACACAGTAGGTTTGGAAAGTTTTGCTACCGGCTTCCAGACTTGCAGCATCCGTTAAAAGAGATACATCGGTCTTGAATAATTCAGGATGAGCCTTTTTATAGGCATCAATCTCAGCCTCAGCCTGAGCAACTTGATTTTTATATTCTTCTTCCTGTAAATAATTTTCTTTGTTAAAGATCACCTGTGAATAATAGAAAACCATAACAAAGATCGTAATGATGAATCCTGCTGTCCACCAGGGTGGTAACAGGTTATCAAGTTCTTTTATCCCGTCGTAATCATGGTCCATCATGATTTCTTCCTCCTTGCCCAACTCATGGGCCTTGGTTAATGACTTTACAAATTTTTGCCAACCGGTTTGATGTTGTTGTTTATTATCCATAAAATTTAAATTTTAATCGTTATCTAATGGTAACTTACTCTCTTCTTCAATAACATCTTTGGGTAATTTCAGTACAATGAGTACCATAACTACAAATACAGTAAAGAATAACAAGAGTGATACGATGGGGTATATTTCAACCCCATTGATCGTATCAAAATGATGTTTTATAAATCGTATCATGATCTTTATTTTTGAGCAGTTTTACTTGCTTTAATATCTGTTCCCAATCGTTGCAAATAGGCTATCAATGCAACAATTTCTTTATCTTTAATATTAGAATCACCGTAATTTTTCACAAATTCAGGATCTTGGCGTAAGTTTTGCTCAACCAGTGTAGCCTGATTCTTTAAAAGATGTTCTGCCTGATCTAATTCCATTTGCGTATAAGGAACACCGAGCTTAACCATAGCGTTCATTTTATCAGCTGTATGGGATATGTCAAGATCATTTTCCAACAACCATAAATACCTTGGCATGATAGATCCGGGAGAAGTGAGTCTTGGATCAAACAAGTGATTAAAATGCCAGTTGTCATTGTATTTACTACCTATCCTATGTATATCCGGTCCGGTTCTTCTTGAACCCCAAAGGAATGGGTGATCGTAAACAAACTCTCCAACCTTTGAGTATTCTCCATAACGTTCTACTTCGGAACGGAAAGGTCGGATCATTTGTGAATGACAGTTGTTACAGCCTTCGCGGATATAAATATCTCTTCCTTCCAGTTCTAAGGGTGTATAAGGTTTTACAGAAGAAATGGTAGGTATATTCGATTTAACCACAATTAGCGGAATGATCTCAATAGCTCCACCAATGGCTACAGCTATAAATGCCAATACCGTAAACAATATGGTTTTTCTTTCCAGCCAGTTGTGGAAGGTTTCCCCTGCAACTCTGTGAGAAGGAATCTTCTTTAAAGGAGCTGCTTCTACCAGTTCGTCTTCCACTGTGCTTCCTGCTTTTGCAGTTTGTATAATATTATAAGCCAAAAGGATAAAACCGGCTAGATACAAGGAACCTCCAAAAGCTCTCATAGCATACATAGGTAAGATCTGAGTTACTGTTTCCAAAAAGTTACCATAAACCAGAGTTCCGTCAGGATTGAATTGTTTCCACATGGAAGCCTGAGTAAATCCGGCTACATAAAGTGGTAAAGAATAAAAAAGGATTCCCAAAGTGCCTATCCAGAAATGAACATTGGCTAGTTTGGTTGAATACAATTCGGTTTTATAAAGCTTTTTAGCAAGCCAGTAAAGCATACCCGAGATGATAAATCCATTCCAGGCCAGAGTACCAATATGTACGTGTGCCACAATCCAGTCAGTATAATGTCCGATGGCGTTTAAGTTCTTAAACGATAACATGGGGCCTTCAAAAGTTGACATACCGTAACCGGTAATGGCAACCACAAAGAATTTTAAAATAGGATCTTCTCTAACCTTATCCCATGCACCACGCAATGTTAATAATCCGTTGATCATACCTCCCCAGGATGGGAAGATCAACATAACAGAAAATACCGTACCGAGGTTTTGGGTCCATTCAGGTAAGGCAGTATATAATAAATGGTGAGGTCCTGCCCAGATATAAATAAAGATCAGTGACCAGAAGTGGATGATTGATAATCTGTAGGAATAGACCGGCCTGTTTGCGGCCTTAGGTACAAAATAATACATCAATCCTAAGATAGGTGTGGTTAAGAAGAAGGCAACAGCGTTATGACCATACCACCATTGTACCATGGCATCCTGAACACCGGCATAAACCGAGTAACTCTTAAAAGCAGTTACAGGTAATTCAAGGTTATTAAAGATGTAAAGCAATGCTATAGTTACCAGCGTTGAAATGTAAAACCAAATGGCAACATAAATATGGCGCTGACGTCTTTTTAATAAAGTACCAATCATATTGATACCCATTACTACCCAGATCACTACTACAGCTATATCAATAGGCCATTCTAATTC
>JANTGS010000063.1 GCA_024762795.1 Flavobacteriaceae bacterium
ACCCAATTTAAAATTATATAAATTTAAGTATTTTATTCATTGTATACCTTGTTATTAAGAAGCTTTATTTAAAGTTATACATAAATTTAAATCTATAAACTAATCTATATTCGGATACATAATCTTGTCTGTTGATGCAAATATTATTACATTTGTAACATAAATAGTTTTTACAATGATAAACAGTAAAGATTTTGCCAAAAGGCTTAATCAAATCATGGATTACTACAAGCTTACTGCTTCCTCTTTTGCAGAAAAGATCCAGGTACAGCGGTCGAGTATCTCACATATCCTTTCGGGAAGAAATAAACCCAGCCTTGAATTTGTTATGAAAATTGTTAAGGAATTTGATGAGGTTGAGCTCTATTGGCTTTTAAACGGCAAAGGAAGTTTTCCTAAAAGCAACCTGCCCCCCGCTCCTGAAAATTCAAAAATTGATCAGGTAAAGGAATACTACAAACAATCAGCTATTGATTCAGATAAACCAACTTCCGTAAATACCACAAAACAATTGGAAAGAATTGTATTCTTCTATTCTGATGGTTCTTTTAAGGAGTATAAACAATAATGATGCTTAAGGCATCTTTTAAATCATTTAGAAACTTTTTGCAAAAGCTTAATAATCACCAAGAGTTTCAGGGTTTTGCTTTAAAGCTAAGTCCAGTTGCTCGTCATTAGGAGCTTTCCCGTGCCAGGCATGGGTATGCATCATAAAATCTACACCATTACCCATTTCGGTATGCAAAAGCATACAAACAGGTTTTCCTTTTAAGGTTTCTGCTTTGGCTTCATTTAATCCCTCAATAATACTTTTGATATCATTTCCTTTTTCCACATCGATAACGATCCAGCCAAAAGCTTCAAATTTAGCTCTGAGATCTCCTAAAGGCATAACCACATCTGTAGGTCCGTCAATTTGTTTTTTATTATAATCAACAGTGGCGATAAGATTATCAATTTTTTTACCGGCTGCATACATGGCTGCTTCCCAGATCTGCCCCTCTTCCAACTCGCCGTCTCCGTGTAAAGTATAGATCAGATGATCATCTCCATTCAGTTTTTTAGCCTCTGCTGCACCAATCCCTACCGAAAGTCCTTGTCCCAAAGAACCGGAAGAAATCCTAATGCCCGGGAGCCCGTCATGGGTGGTTGGATGACCCTGTAAACGCGAATTGAGTTTTCTAAAGGTCGCCAGTTCCTCTACAGGAAAGAATCCACTTCTTGCCAGAACACTATACAGTGCCGCTGAAATATGTCCGTTCGATAAAAAGAAAAGATCCTCTCCATCCCCATCCATTTTAAAATCGGTTGAATAATCCATCACATCCTGATAGAGCACCGTTAAAAATTCTGTACACCCAAGAGCTCCTCCCGGATGCCCTGAATTTACTGCATGAATCATTCTTAAGATATCTCTTCTTACCTGAGTGGAAAAATCCTGAAGTTCTTTTATTGTAGACATTTTAGTGGTTTTATGCCTGCAAAAATACTAAACTGAATCAATTAGAAATATATTTAGCTTATATTTTTTTTAAACAGTGGTTTTTCAATCCTGAACGATTACTTTTGTAGAATAATTTAAGATTCAAAATTTAATATTTGAAATTGCTTTTTTTTGTGAGCAGTTAACTCTTTGAACTTTTGCATTAAACCTCGCGATCTGGCGGTTAAAGAAAATGCGTTGATTTGTTGATATTTTGTTTATCAACTTATTAACATTTAATCATTCAAATTCAAAAATGTCATAAATTGTATTGTTTTAACTATTTTTGCCCTCAATAAAAAAACTATGTCGCAGGTATCTATCAATAAAGAACTGATTACAAAAAAGATCAATGAGGAAATTGAACTTACCCAAAAGTTAATTCTCGAACTCAAAGAACTTACAGCTCCGGTTGCTCCCGATTGCGCCATTGGCAGGGTGAGCCGTATGGATGCCATAAACAACAAAAGCATCAATGAAAATGCATTAAGAAAAGCTGAGCAAAAACTTAAAGGACTTACCATTGCACTTCAAAATATTGATGATCCTGATTTCGGAAAATGCGCCCGCTGTAAAAATGATATACCACTTGGAAGAATTTTACTGGTTCCCCACAGTCGGTTTTGCGTACATTGTGCCGGCTGATCCAAAAGCTATCAATATTGAATAAATATTGAATATCAGCTATATACATTTCATTTTTGTTTAACAAAATTTTAAATTGTTTATTCTTTATAATCTCTTATATTTGCCCCTTAAAAATTAATAACTATTATGAAGAAAATTTCAATTTTATTTCTGGCAGTAATTACACTGTTTTCATGTAAACAAGAACCACCAAAAGATTATGTTACTCTGAGTGGAAAAATAACGAACCATAAGGATTCCATTCTTAATATTCTTGGGAAAGATTTCCAAAAGACTATCAAAGTAAATGATGACGGAACTTTTAAGGACACTCTGAAAGTTACTGATGGATTTCACGGTTTTAACAACAGTAATCAGCAATCTTTTGTCTATTTAAAGAACGGTTATGATCTTAAACTGAATTTTGATATTGATAATTTCCCTGCATCGGTGGCTTTCAGCGGAAATGGATCAGGAACCAATCAGTACTTACTGGATAAACTCGATTTTATAGAAAAACAGAATCTGAGGAAAATGAAAGATATTTTCTTTCTTGATAAACCTGAATTTGATAAAAAAGTAGCTTTAATAGAGTCTAAAACTCAGGAGCTGATAGATAATGCAAAGGATCTTGATACGGCTTTTATCAAAAGGGAAGAAAAGCAAAACAAGCAAATTGTCGATTTCTTAAAAGCCAATTATGAGGCCGAGCATCAAAGAATGGCTCAGTTTGCCCCGGGCAAACCTTCTCCTAAATTTAATTATCCCGATATCAACGGGAAAAGCGTTTCTCTGGATGATCTAAAAGGAAAGTATGTTTATGTAGATGTATGGGCTACCTGGTGTGCTCCCTGTAAAAGAGAAATTCCATTTTTAATTAAACTTAACGAAGAGTATAAAGGAAAAGATATTGCTTTTGTAAGCCTTTCTATCGATAAGATGGAAGACAAAGGAAAATGGGAAGAAATGGTAAAAAGTAAAGGCCTAAAAGGTATTCAGCTTTTTGCAGATAACAACTGGAAATCAAATTTTGTTACAGCCTATGGTATTACAGGAATTCCAAGATTTATCCTGATCGATAAAGAAGGTAATATTCTTAATGCTGATGCTCCACGCCCATCCAATCCAAATTTAAAAGAAGTATTCAACGGTCTGGATATTTAAATAAAAAAATCTTTAAAAAAATACCTCTTTACTTGTATTGAGGTATTTTTTTATTTAACACTATTAAACTAATTATATGAAAATCAAAGTAGCAATAACATCACAAAATAAAAGAACTGTTACAAAACATGCCGGTGAATGCAGAAACTTTCTCATCTATACCATAGAAGATGAAAAAGTGATCAGCAAAGAAATAATGACCCTGGAAGCTAACCGGACTTTAAAATACACATTTCATGAAGATCCGAGTGAGATCCCATTTAATCCTGTTTATGATATGGATATCCTGCTTTCCGGAAGTATTGGAAGAAGCGGTGTAAATAAGCTGGCGATGAACAATGTTGCTGCATATGTAATTCAGGAGAAAGATCCCGATGTGGCTATTGAAAAATTACTTAATGGAACTCTGGAGGCTTTTGAACCTGTTTCTCACCGCCATCAGCATAATCATGACCAACATAAACACCATCACCATCAACATGAGCATTCACATGGTGGAGGAGGTTGTGGTGGAGGAAATTGCGGACATCATCACTAATCGGAAATATAAACAGGGGTAGAATTTACCCGGTCAAGGGTATATTCCTTTTCATAACTTCTGGCAAGATCCTTATCCTGACAAATCAAAACTGATTCCTGACTCCGGTCAGAAGACCAGTTATCTAGATTAAAACTGCCAATACTTACAACAAAGCGGTCAATCATCCAGGATTTTGCATGCATATACTGGAAATAATTCCATACCTCGAAATTATCCTTTTTTTGTAAATAACTCATAAAAGGATAGTTTCTGGTTGCAGCTTTCAGGTCTAGTTTCTCCGCAATTCTGTAATATCTTTCAGATGTCTTTTTATTGTTGTAGTTCTTCAGTCCTCTAAGCTTTAAATAACTACTCAATTCTCCATAACCGCCATCAATTCCGTTATAGATTAAATTGACCCTTACCCCTTGATCAGCTGATTGGTATAGCTGATGCCATATCCTTTTTGACCAGCCGTAATAATTACTCATTTCTATCTCATTGTTCAGATCTATCTTTAATTTACCGGTGGTAAGGTCGATCAGATACTGCGCTTTTTTATAATAAAAAATATAAGCTTTGGAAATAGCATATCTGTCAGTATGCGGACCCTGGATAACAAAACGACAAACTCCTTTTAAGCGAGTATTCACATCGGTTAACAGATCTTTATAATGCTCCTGACCTCTAAGCTTTTGCATGGTTTCAGCAATATATCTTTGCTCTAATTCTTTTTCATAATTCTCAATAAAATCAACAAAGTCTTTAGGAGCTTTTCTTTCAAAATGGTACTCTTTTAACAATTCTACCGAGTGACGGGCAATATCTGTTACTGTAGGCCCTTCAATAAGAAGGTCAAGATCGTAATTCTGATGATTATAACCACTTGAAATATTCTCGCTCTCAATGATATTCTGACCACCCACAATAGCAGTTTTCTGATCAAACACCCATATTTTATTATGAAAAAGTGCCGTTCTGTTCATTTCAATATTAACAAGATCAGAAGCATAGAGTATGACAACATTACTGTTTCGGAATTTCCTCATAGCTTTTTTCATCAGCAATTTTGTCCATACTTTCTCAACGATCAAAAACACCTTTACACCTTCTTTGGTCTTCTTGATCAGCTCTTTGGTCATTAAAGTAGATGTGGAATCGTTGTAATATGACATCAATGAGATCAAAATACTCGATCGGGCATTTTTAATCAGTTCCATTTTTCTTTTAAAAGAATCGCCATTTCTAAGTATTTCCATTTTATTGCCGAACGTGAGATTTGAATGGGTATTCTTGTCTAGTAATTTATGAAAATCAGCATTAAAAAAAGGAGATTGGATCGTATCGTAATCAATCGATATCAGATTTTTATCATAAAAAGTCAAAGGAAATTTAAGTTCTTTTAAAGGGGGATGGTTTAAGCTTTTCCAATCCCAGAACTGGTAGTATTTTTTAGAATATTCCTGCTTTTCCACAGAAAAATTAAGGGTTTTATAATAATTCTTCTTGGCCTGAAGAAAATCTTCTCCGCCATATTTCTTAATATATTTTTCTTCATTCAGTTTAAAAAGATTCTGAGCTGATTCAGGAGAAACCGGAAGATCGATCCTTATGGTTGAATCAAGCACCCTCCCTTTTAGGCGTACAGAATTGGGATTGATATCGATCCTCGATTCATTAATATCAAAAAAATTACCATTGCCCGGTTCCAGGAAATCAATACCCATACTCTTGTAATAGTTCTTTAAAGTATAATAGTTAAAAGTGAATACTGGCAGGTTTCGGGGATTCAGGTTAATACTGTTGTTGTAATATATTTGATCAATGGAAGAAGTATCATTTGACCTTACCGATACCTGACCGTAATTACATTGGAATAGTAATATAAAAACCAGAAGGGTGAAAAAAGTTTTATATAAAATCGTGTTGTTCGACATCACATCAAAGGATCAGGTTTCCGAATCAAATATATCTTTTTTAAATTGAATTGACACAATTTTTTAATAAATGATCCATATTCTCAAACATCTAAAGTAAAATATCTGTTATTTCTTTTCCAATTCTAGTAATTTTTTTAGTTTTCATGTTCATCAAACACCAGGTGGTTTGCGCTTTTACAAGCAATTCATTCTCCCTGTAAATATGTACATGCCTTATTGATCTGACTCCTCCAGTTTTACCGATCCAGGTATAAACCGTGATCCCATCATTTAGAAAAGCAGGTTGTATATAATCAATTTCATGACGAATGGCCACCCAAAAATATTTTTTATCCAGTTCCGGATTAGAAAGTATCCCCCAGTGTTTTTCGGAAATATCATTAACCCATTTGAGATAAACTACATTATTAACATGATCCAGTGCATCAATATCTTCAGGTTTAACCCGAAATTTATATTTATAAGATACCGTTTTTTCCGGAATTATTTTTTTCATATCACTATTTTATTATCATCAAATTTACTTTAAATTATCTATTATTTCATCATTTTGATTTGTAAAATCATATAGAATCCTTATATTCGTTAACTTAATCATACAAAATCATAACCTATGAAATCAAAATTTATCTTATTTTTATTCATTACAGGATTACTTTTTAGTTCTTGTAATGAAAAGATTACTTACCCTGCTATTACAAGCCCTGCAACCCATGTTCATCATCCCGGTCAGTTTGTATGGCATGACCTGGTAAGTCCTAATCCAAAAGCCTCAATGGATTTTTACAGCAAAGTTTTTGGCTGGACCTTTACAACCTTAGGCAGCGGAAATGACACCTACTATGTAATTAACAGTAATGGTAAAGCCATTGGCGGAATTTCAAAACTTGACCCTCAGTACGGAACTGTTGGAGAATGGATCGGATCAATGTCTGTTTCAGATGTTTCAAATGCTCTTGAATACAACACAACTCATGGAGGAAAAACTCTTTTTAAGGCTATGAATATAAAAGGCCGAGGAAAAACAGCCCTTATACAAGATCCTCAGGGAGCCATTGTTTCTTTTATTAATTCAGAATCAGGGGATCCCGCACTGGAAATTGGTAAAACCTGGCTTTGGAATGAACTATGGACAAATGACCTCACTGCATCTATGAATTATTATAAAGGATTAGTTCCTTATACTACTGAAAAAGTTGAAGAAGCAGCATCTCCTTATTATGTTTTTAAAAATAGTGAAAATAAACTATCCGGTATCATGAATAATCCTGTTGAAGAAATGCGTACTTCATGGATACCTTATATTAAAGTTATTAATATTAATACAGTTGTAGAAAAAGCTAGAACAGCAGGTGCGTATATAATTTCTGAACCAAATCCTAACGTTAGAAACGGAACTTTAGCTGTTATTCAGGATCCTATCGGTGCAAAATTCGCCTTACAGGTAATAAAATAATTTTTAACTTAAATTTAAAAAATCATGAAAAAATATAGAAGCTTTATTATTTTAATCCTATTGATCATAAGCATAACCTTAGCCTCTTGTTCAAATATGCATATGGGAACAAGTATGGGAGTTAGCATGAATTTTGGATCTAATGGTCCTACCATACAACCTCATATGAATATTGGGATGTCCAGTGGTGGATATTATTATTAAACTGGATTAAATAAAAATTTATCCTAAAGCCATGGAATTTTAAATGAATTTCCATGGCTTTTTATATTAAATCTATCTTGATCGCTCTTTTAAAATCTTTTCTACATCTTTAAGTCTAAAACCTTTGGCCTGAAGAAGAATCAGATAATGAAAAAGCAGATCAGCACTTTCGTTTAAAAAAAGGTCATCATCATCATCTTTTGCCTCAATTACAGTTTCAACAGCCTCCTCACCTACTTTCTGAGCAATTTTATTAATCCCTTTTAGAAATAATGAGGCCACATAAGATTTTTCGGCATCAGCATCTCTTCTTCTCTGCTCTATGGTATCTTCAAGTTCGGTTAAAAAACCGAATTTTGTTTCATTGTCTTCTCCCCAGCAGGTATCGGTTCCTGTATGGCAGGTTGGTCCCTGCGGATGAACATTTACCAGAAGTGTATCCTTATCGCAATCCTCTTTGATTTCCACAAGATTTAAAAAGTTACCGCTTTCTTCTCCTTTGGTCCATAATTTATTACGGGAACGACTGTAAAAAGTAACTTTTTTGGTTTCAAGAGTTTTTTCGTAGGCTTCACGGTTCATATAGCCTAACATAAGTACATTTTTTGTTATAGCATCCTGTATAATGGCAGGAATCAGTCCGTTTTTATCTTTATCAAAATCAGGGTTCATCTTTTTTATTTTAGTTTAATTTTATTTTAAATCCGCACAGGAATATTATTTTGTTTTAGTTCTTTCTTCAGATCATTGATATCAATCTCTCCGTAATGAAAAACACTAGCCGCTAAAGCAGCATCTGCTTTTCCTTTTAAAAAAGTATCGGTAAAATGGCTTATATTTCCCGCTCCACCGGAGGCAATCACCGGTATCATGAGCATTTCCGACATCTTAGCCAAAGCTTCATTGGCAAATCCGTTTTTGGTACCATCGTGATCCATTGAGGTAAAAAGGATCTCACCTGCACCACGTTCTTCAACTTCCTTTGCCCATGAAAAAAGCTCTTTCCCTGTGGGGATCTTACCACCTGACAGATGAATCTTCCATATACCTTCCGTTTTTTTGGCATCAATGGCCACAACAATACACTGTGAACCAAATTTTGCTGAAAGTCGGTTGATCAGATCCGGATCTTTTACTGCAGCCGAATTTACCGAGATCTTGTCAGCACCGTTTCTTAAAAGTCTTTCCACATCGGATATTTTAGAGATTCCTCCACCAACAGTAAACGGAATATTGATCTTCTGTGCAATATTTTTAACCAGCTCCACCAGCGTACCCCTGCGTTCTTCCGTTGCTGTAATATCAAGAAAAACCAATTCATCTGCCCCGGATCTACTGTAAAATTCCGCCAGTTCCACTGGATCACCGGCATCACATAAAGACTCAAAATTGATTCCTTTAACGGTTCTTCCATTTTTAATGTCAAGACATGGAATTATTCTTTTTGTCAACATTTAATAATCTGTTTTACTTTTAATTATCTAATATAAATTGCTCTAAATCTTTAAGTGTTATTTTGTGTTCATAGATTGCTTTTCCAATGATCACTCCCTCACATCCTATCAACTTGACTTCTTCCAAATCTTCTAAAACATTAACTCCTCCGCTGGCAATTAAATTGATCTGTGGAAATTTATCTAATATCCTTTTATAGAGATCAACCGAGGGCCCGTTTAACATCCCGTCTTTGGCTATATCCGTACTGATGATATATTGTACACCTTTCGAAACATAATCCTGAATAAATGAAAAAACTTCCAGGTTTGAATTTTCCTGCCAGCCTGAAACGGCGATCTTTTCTTGCTTAACATCGGCTCCGAGTATTAATTTTTCATTGCCATATTTTTTAAGCCAGGAGTAGAATAATTCAGGATTCTTTACCGCAATACTTCCTCCGGTAACCTGACTTGCACCACTGTTAAAAGCGATTTTAATATCCTTATCCGATTTAATTCCACCTCCAAAATCGATCTTTAACCGGGTTTTAACAGCAATCTTTTCAAGAATCTTATAATTCCATATTTTATTGGACCGGGCACCATCCAGATCTACCATATGCAGATATTCAATACCGTGATCTTCAAATTGCTGAGCTACTTCAAACGGATCTTCATTGTAAATAACCTTGGTATTGTAATCTCCTTTAGTTAAGCGCACACATTTCCCTTCAATAATGTCTATGGCCGGTATAATTCTCATTTTATTTCTATTTGTTATTTATAATTCTAAAAAATTCTTTAAAAGAATTTCCCCTGCTTTACTACTCTTTTCTGGATGAAATTGTACTCCGTAAAAATTATCTTTCTGAATAGCTGAAGCATAAGTAATTCCGTAACTGGTTTTTGCAATTGTATCTTCATTAACCGGCACATAATAACTGTGTACCAGATACATAAATTCATTTTCTGAAATATCTTTAAACAAAGAAGATCTAAGATCTCTTACCTGATTCCATCCTATTTGTGGCACTTTCAGGTTCGTATTAATTCTTTTTACCGTAAGATCGAATATTCCAAGTGCCTGAGTATTTCCTTCCTCTGAAAAATTACACATCAATTGCATCCCCAGACAAATTCCCAAAACCGGTTGTTTTAACTCAGGGATCATCAGCTCCAGTTTCTTTGCTTTGAGTGCTTTCATAGCAGAGGCTGCCTCTCCAACCCCCGGAAATATCACCTTATCTGCCGAATTTATTTTTTTAGCATCGTCGGTCAGATACGATTCATATCCAAGCCTGTTGAGAGCATATTTAACCGATTGCACATTTCCGGCTCCGTAATCAATTACAGCTATTTTCATAAACTTCCTTTTGTTGTGGGTAAGATCATTTTTGAAGTGTCCCTTTTTACAGCAGCTCTTATCGCTTTTGCGAATGCCTTAAAGATCGCTTCGATCTTGTGATGTTCATTATTTCCTTCTGCTTTTATATTGATATTGGCCTTGGCGGAGTCGGAAAAAGATTTAAAAAAATGCAGAAACATCTCTGTTGGCATTTCCCCAATCTTTTCTCTTTTGAAATCTGCCTCCCAAACCAGCCAATTCCTTCCTCCGAAATCTATGGCAACCTGCGCCAGACAGTCATCCATTGGTAAAAGGAAACCATAACGTTCCATACCTCTTTTATCCGATAAGGCTTTATAAAAAACCTCGCCCAAAGCAATAGCTGTATCTTCAATGGTATGATGTTCATCCACTTCAAGATCTCCTTTTACACTGATATTCAGATCCATATTTCCGTGTCTTGCGATCTGCTCCAACATATGATCAAAAAACGCGAGTCCGGTATCAATCTCACTTTTTCCTGTTCCATCAACATTTAAAAAGATATCAATATCGGTTTCTTTCGTGGTTCTTTTTACTGAAGCTGTCCTTAGATCTAATTTTAAAAAATTATAGATCTCCTCCCAATCAGTTGTTTCCAGTTCGATATACTTCTCGAGAACTTTCTTTTCTACTGTAATCTCATCAGAACCAAAATAGGTCTGTTCATTGATATAAATGGCTTTTGAACCCATATTTTTAGCCAGCTCCACATCCGTAAGCCTGTCTCCGATCACAAATGAATTTTCCAGATCATATTCATCAGAAAAATATTTGGTCATCAAACCTGTTCGCGGCTTCCTGTAAGGGGAATTGTCTTTCTCAAAACTCCGGTCGATCAACTGCTCATTAAATACAATTCCCTCATTTTCAAGGGTCCTGAGCATTAAATTGTGATAGGGATAAAAAACCTCTTCAGGATAAGCATCAGTACCCAACCCATCCTGATTGGTTACCATGACCAATTCATAATCGAGTTCGGAAGCAATTTTCGACAATGATGTGATCACTTTTGGATAAAATATCAGCTTTTCAATACTGTCCACCTGCTCATCAAAAGGTTCTTTGATCAGGGTTCCGTCCCGGTCTATAAACAATACTTTTTTACTCATGATTCAATGCTTTTCAAAACTTTGTACAATTCTTTATTTTGTTCTTCCGTGCCCATCGTAATTCTCAAACAATTTTCACATTTTGGTTGTGTATTTCTGTTGCGAACAACAATTCCTTTTTCAAGGATCTGCTGATATCTTTTATCGGCATCATCTACTCTGATCAATACGAAATTGGCATCGGTTTTAAAAATCTCTTTAACAAAAGAAATATCTTGTATTTTACTTATTAACTGATCTTTATATTTTATTATCTGATTTTTCTGTTTAAATATATTTTTATAATTAACCAAAGTTTCCAGGCCTTCTTCCTGTGTTAGGATATTTATATTATAAGGAGGTTTTATCGAATTAAGAATGTTTATGATTTCCTGATCGGCAAAACAAATTCCTAACCGGATGCCGGCCTTTCCAAAGGCTTTGGAAAAGGTTTGCGTAACCACCAGGTTTTTATATTTTTTTATTTTTTTTATCCAGCTTTCAGAATCTGCAAAATCAATATAGGCTTCATCAACTACTACAAGTCCGTTAAAATTTACCAGCAAATTTTCTACACTTTCTTCCCTCATCAGATTTCCCGTGGGATTGTTAGGAGAGCAGATAAATATAATCTTTGTCTCCTCATTAATTTCCTGCAGGGCTTTTTCCACATCGATCTGAAAGGAATCATTCAGCAAAACTTCTTTTACATCTATATCATTGATATCGGCTAGTACCTGATACATACCGTAGGTTGGCGGAAAAGTGAGAATATTATCCTTCCCCGGATTGCAAAAGGCCCTGAAAAGCAGATCCAGCACTTCATCACTACCGTTTCCGAGCAGAATATTCTCTTCAGGGATTTCTTTTAATTCAGAGATCTTTTGTTTGAGTTTATTTTGCAAGGGATCAGGATAACGATTCAGTCCGTTATCAAAAGGATTCTCATTGGCGTCGAGAAAGATCATCTTTTTATCTGTACCTGAAAATTCATTTCTGGCCGACGAATAAGGTTTTAAACCCATTATATTGGGCCTGATTAACTTTTTGATATCTACACTGCTCTTATACATCTTTTAAAGAATTTAATCGGATGGACACGGCATTTTTATGAGCCTGTAAACCTTCGGCTTCGGCCATCACCTCAATCGCATTCCCAATGTTTTTTAATCCTTCGGCTGAAATTCTTTGAAAAGTGATCGATTTTAAAAATGAATCCAGATTTACACCACTGTAAGCTTTGGCATAACCATTGGTGGGTAATGTATGATTAGTACCTGAAGCATAATCTCCGGCACTTTCGGGAGTATATTGGCCAATAAAAACCGATCCTGCATTTTTAATATTCTCAATAAAAAATAACTCATTTTCTGAGGCGATGATGAAATGTTCAGGGGCATAGGTATTGATCATATCTACAGCTTTTTCCTCACTTTCCACATAGATCAATTTTGAATTAAAGATCGATTTTTTAGCTATTTCCTTTCTTTCAAGCACTTCCAGTTGTTTTTTTACTTCTTTTTCCACTTCATTCAGCATCGTTTTGGAAGTGGAAACCAATACTACTTGACTGTCGGTACCATGTTCTGCCTGAGACAGCAGATCTGATGCAATAAAAGCAGCATTTGAATTTTGATCTGCCACCACAAGCAATTCACTGGGGCCCGCGGGCATATCAATAGCAACACCATATTTTGTAGCAATCTGCTTGGCAACGGTTACGAACTGATTTCCGGGGCCAAAGATCTTATCCACTTTAGGTATGCTTTCGGTACCAAAGGTCATGGCACCAATGGCTTGAACCCCTCCTATTTTAGCAATTTTCGTAACGTCACAAAGCTCTGCTGTATATAAAATGGCAGGATTTATATTTCCTTTTTTATCCGGAGGAGTGCATAGAATAATCTCACTGCAACCGGCGATCTTTGCAGGTATGGCCAGCATTAAGACACTTGAAAATAAAGGTGCTGTACCTCCCGGAATATAGAGACCTATCTTTTCAACAGGCTTTTTTACTTGCCAGCACACTACTCCTCCGGTAGTTTCTGTCTTTACTGTTTCTGTTATTTGATTTCTGTGAAATTTTTCAATATTTTCTTTAGCCAGTTTAATCGCATTTTTAAGCTCCTCAGAAATCTGCGATGAAGCCTGTACAATAGTATCATCATCAACAAGAAATTCGTCAATATCAACCTGATCATATAAAGCAGTGTATTTTTTTACACTTAGATCTCCATTTCTATCTATATCTGAGAATACATTCTTAACAAGCTCCTCAATATCATCAAAAGCTCTTACAGGACGCTCTAAGATCTTTGGCCAGTCGGCTTTATTTGGATTTATTATTTTTTTCATGGTTTTATTTTTAAAGTACCATCTTTTCAATTGGAATAACCAATAAACCTTCCGCACCATTCTGTTTCAGTTCATCAATAACTTCCCAGAATTTATTTTTTTCGATCACGGTATGAATCGAGCTCCATCCCTTTTCGGCTAAAGGCAAAACCGTCGGACTTCTCATCCCGGGCAGGATCTTAATGATATTATCCAATTTCTCATCAGGTACGTTCATCAAAATATATTTGGACTGCCTTGCTTTTAAAACCGATTGCATCCTGAAACGCAACTTGTCCAGGATCTTTTTTTTCTCATCGGAGATCTTTGGAGAAACCACCAAAACAGCTTCCGAATTAAAAAGGACTTCCACTTCTTTTAAATTATTCTTAAAAAGGGTACTTCCAGAACTGACAATATCACATATCGCATCTGCAAGTCCGATATTCGGAGCGATCTCCACCGAACCGGAAATCTGATGGATCTCAGCATTTACATTATTCTTATCGAGATAATATTGTAAAGTATTGGGATAAGAAGTTGCGATCTTTTTCCCCTCAAGGTCTGCCATATTCTTATATTCGAAAGATTTTGGCACTGCAATAGAAACCTTACATTTTGAAAAATTAAGTTTTTCGAGTATCTCAATGGAATTTCCCTTTTCAAATAAAAGATTTTCACCAAGAATGGCAATATCCACAACTCCATCCTTTAAATATTGAGGTATATCACTGTTGCGCAAATACATGATCTCCATGGGGAAATTGGTTACCGATGATTTTAATTGATTTAATCCGTTACTAACCGAAATTCCGGCTTCTTTAAGTATTTTTAGGGAATCTTCATTTAATCTTCCCGATTTCTGAATGGCTATTTTTAAATTCATTTTCTAATTTTTAAGTATAAAAAAACCC